>NZ_QTQA01000004.1:0-412444 GCF_003853825.1 Burkholderia sp. Bp9012
CCATCCGGTCGCGGCGGCGGTGGCGGTCGCGAACCTGAAGCTGCTGCGCGACGAAGGGATCGTCGAGCGCGTGAAGCGTGACATCGGGCCGTATTTCCAGCGTCGGCTGCGGGAAGCGCTCGGCGATCATCCGATCGTCGGCGAGATCGCGGGGGCGGGGCTGGTCGCGGGGGTCCAGCTCGCACGCGATCGCTCGCGGCGCGAGCGGTTCGACGCCAGCGTCGACGTCGGCACGATCTGCCGGGACTTCTGCTTCAACGGCAATCTGATCATGCGTGCGACCGGCGACCGGATGCTGCTGTCGCCGCCGCTCGTGATCCGGGAGGCGGAGGTCGACGAGATCGTCGACAAGGCGAAGCGCGCGTTCGATGCGACGGCGCAGCGGGTGAGGCGGGCAGGGTAGTCAGTCGTCGCGACGCTTCGATTGCATGTGGTCGAAGCGTCGCTGCCCGTCGAACTTGTTCGCGAGCGCAAGGAAGCGTGCAGGGGAGGCGCGCCGCAGCAGAAAGGCGGCCGCAAAACGAAAAGGGCCTGCGTCGTGAGACGCAGGCCCTTGAATTCTTTGGTGGGCGGTACTGGGATCGAACCAGTGACCCCTGCCGTGTGAAGGCAGTGCTCTACCGCTGAGCTAACCGCCCAAAGAAGCTGAAATTATGTCAGAGCTTTTCGGGTTCGTAAAGCACTTTCTTCAAATATTTTTCAGGCCGGTGCAAACAGTTCGTCAGCCGGCCGTCGACGGTTCGACGAGATCGAGGATCGAGCCGTCGCGCTTGAGCGTCGCGAGCACGATGCTCGAATTGATCGACATCACACCTGTCGCGCGGTGCAGGCGGTTGATCACGAAGTCGGAGTAGTGGTCGAGGTCGCGCGCCCGAACTGTCAGCACGTAGTTCGAGCCGCCCGTCACGATCTGCGCGGCGATGACTTCCGGCCACTGCTGGATCGCCTCCACGAACCGGTCGTGCCATTCGGGTACGTCCGGCCGCATCGACACATGCACGAGCGCCTCGAATGCGACGCCGACCTTCTTCGGCTCGATCGTGCAGCGGTAGCCCGAAATGACGCCGCGTTCCTCGAGCAACTTCACGCGCCGCAGGCACGCCGACGGCGACAGCGCGACCGCGTTCGCGAGGTCCTGATTGCTGATGCGTCCGTCCCGCTCGAGATGCCGGAGGATTCGCATGTCGGTTCGATCCAGATTCATTTCGCAGAATCCCGTAATTTTTGAGATGACAAGCGCAGACTCTACTGCAATGGCGGCGATTCGTCATCGAAAAGTGAAGCTCATTCTATTTCGTCCTCGATAACATGCGCCCCATGCCTCGACCGCACGGCCTGACGCGCTGTCACGCCGCCGGCCGTATCGCCGCCTTCAACTCCTACCGTCATTGCATCATGTACGAACACATTCCCGCCTATCCGGGCGACCCGATCCTGTCGCTGTTCCAGGCGTTCCAGCAGGATGCCCATCCGCACAAGGTCAACCTCAGCATCGGTCTCTACTACGACGACGCGGGCCGCATCCCCGTGCTGGAGAGCACGCGTCTCGCGGCCGAGCGCGTGCGCGAAGCCGGTGCGCCGCATACCTACCTGCCGATGGAAGGGCTTGCCGCGTATCTGCAGGGCGTGCAGCGCCTCGTGTTCGGCGCCGACTGCGCGGCGCTCGCGCAAGGGCGCGTCGCGACGCTGCAGACGCTCGGCGGCTCGGGCGCGCTGCGGCTCGGCGCGGAATTCGTGAAGCGCTATTTCCCCGACAGCGCGATCTGGGTCAGTGATCCGACGTGGGACAACCATCGCGTGATCTTCGCGGCGGCCGGCCTCGACGTGCACACGTATCCGTATTACGACGCAGCGCGCAACGACCTGCGCGTCGACGCGATGCTCGCAGCGCTCGACGCGCTGCCCGCGCGCAGCATCGTGCTGCTGCAGCCGTGCTGCCACAACCCGACGGGCCTCGATCTCGGCCGCGACGCGTGGAACGCGGTGATCGACGTGCTCGCGCGCCGCGGACTGATTCCGTTCCTCGACATGGCGTACCAGGGCTTCGGCGACGGGCTCGACGACGACGCATGGGCCGTGCGCGCGATCGTCGAGGCGGGACTGCCGGCGATCGTCAGCAACTCGTTCTCGAAGAACTTCTCGCTGTACGGCGAGCGCGTCGGGGGGCTGTCGATCGTCTGCGCGAGCGCGGGCGAAGCGGCGACGGTGCTGAGCCAGTTGCAGGCCGGCGTGCGCCGCACCTATTCGAGCCCGCCGCTGTTCGGCGCGCAGCTCGTGTCGGCCGTGCTGAACGACGACGTCCTGCGTGCGTGCTGGGAAGACGAGGTGGCCCAGGTGCGCACGCGCATCAAGCGGATGCGCGGCGCGCTGAAGGCGCGGCTCGACGCGCGCCTACCGGCGCCCGCGTTCGATGCGCTCGTCACGCAGCGCGGCATGTTCAGCTACACGGGCATCGCCGCGGGCGACGTGGACCGGCTGCGCGCGTCACACGGCGTCTACCTGCTGCGCTCGGGCCGTATGTGCATCGCGGGCCTGAACGACGCGAACGTCGACCACGTCGCGAACGCGATCGCCGACGTGCTCGGCGGCACGTCGCGCCAGGCCGCTTGAGCGGCCGATCCCGAACCGAAGGAGGACACGATGGCAGACACCATTCCCGTCGACTTGCCCCAGCTCGCGCAGCCGTTCTCGTGGGCGACCCGCGCAGGCGGGCTGATGTTTACCGGCCATGGGCCGGTCGATGCGTCCGGCGCGATCGCCGGCGACACGATGGCCGAGCAGGCGCGCATCACGCTCGGCAATCTCGCGAAGGCCGTCGCGGCGGCGGGCGCGACGATGGACGACGTCGCGCAGGTGCTCGTCTACCTGTCCGACGTGAAGGCGATGCCCGAATTCGATGCCGAATACCGGCGCCACTTCCACGAACCGTACCCGAACCGCACGTGCGTGGGCGTGCAGGGCTTCGCGCACCCTGACATGCGCGTCGAACTCGTCGCGTATGTCGCGCTGCCGGCGGCACGCGGCTAGCCGGCACGCGACTTCGCGACGATTGCAGCACCCACGATTACCGACAAGCACCAACCCCCCCGACAAACATCAAATATTCAGACAAGGATGGAGACGAAGAAGATGAGTATCAATCGATTCGCACTACCGACGATAGCGGGCCTGCTCGCCGCAAGCGGCGCGATGGCGCAGAGCAGCGTGACGCTGTACGGCATCGTCGACCAGAGCATTCGCTACACGACGCATGCGAACGCGTCGAATGACGCGAGCGTGCAGATGACCAACGGCGCGATCACCAACAGCCGCTGGGGCCTGAAGGGCAGCGAAGCGCTCGGCGGCGGCCTGAAAGCGATCTTCCAGCTCGAGAGCGGCTTCGAGCCGCAGAACGGGCAGCTCGACGGCGCGCTGTTCGGCCGCTATGCGTATGTCGGCCTGGCGAGCGACTGGGGCACCGTGAGGCTCGGCCGGCAGGCGACCGAGGCGTTCAACCTGTTCGGCGATCTCGATCCGCTGACGGTCGGCAACTACACGGCCAACATGTGGCCGTACTTCCTCACGCAGGGCCGTGCGAGCAACGTGGTCAGCTACGACGGCACGTTCGGCGGGCTGAACGTCGGCGCGAGTTACGGCTTCGGCGGCGTCGCGGGCAGCCTCGGCGCGAATGCGTACTGGGGTACGCACGTGTCGTACACGCTCGGCGGGCTCATGGTCGGCGCGACCTACCAGCAGGTGCGCGACCTGAACAGCCGTGCGCAGCAGGCATGGGGCGCGGGCGCGCGCTACGCGTTCGGCGCGGCGACGCTGTACGCGGGCTATCTCGGCGGCATCGATCGCACGGGCATGCTCGACCGGCAACTGCTGAACGCGCCGGGCCGCGACGTGACCTACGGTTCGTTCGCCGACAATCCGCGCCGCGACGCGATCTTCTATACCGGTGCGAGCGTGAAGGTCACGCCAGCGGTGTCGGTGACCGGCGTCGCGTACTACGACGACATCCGCAACGTCAACGGCATCGCAGGTAACGGCGGCAAGCGCTATACGGGCGTGCTCGAGGCCGAGTACGCTCTGTCGAAGGCCACGCAGGTCTACGCGACGGTCGACTACAACCGCGTGACCGGCGGCGCGTTCACCGAAATGCCCGGACGCGGCAACCAGACGGGTATCGCGGCCGGCTTGCGCCACATGTTCTGAGCACGCGGCGCGCGGTGGCCGGTGCGGTCCGGCACCGGTCCGTGCGCCGTCGACGTTTCGACCGGACACACGCTTTCGAACGAGGTCATTCGATGCAACCAGAAGGGCAATTCCAGCACATCGCGGCGCGCGAGCAGGGTCTGCGCCGCACGCTTTCCGCACGGCAGATGGCGATGATCGCGATCGGCGGTGCGATCGGCACGGGTCTCTTTCTCGGCAGCGGGTTCGCGATCGGCTTTGCCGGCCCGAGCGTGCTCGTCAGCTACGCGATCGGCGCGTTCATCTCGCTGTTGCTGATGGGCTGTCTCGCGGAGATGACGGTCGCGCACCCGACCTCCGGGTCGTTCGGCGCGTACGCCGAACATTACGTGAGCCCGTGGGCCGGGTTCCTCGTGCGCTATGCGTACTGGGCGTGCATCGTGCTTGCGGTCGGCACCGAAGTCACCGCGATCGCTTTGTACATGAAGTACTGGTTCCCGGGCGTGCCGGGCTGGCTGTGGATCGTCGGCTTCTCGGCGCTGCTCGTGTTCGTCAACGCGCGCAGCGTCGACGTGTTCGGCGCGGTCGAATACGGCTTCTCGGTCGTGAAGATCGCGGCGATCGTCGGCTTCATCGTGCTGGGCGCTTACGTCGTGTTCGGTAATCCGGCGCTGGTCGGCGACGGCGCGGCCGGCGCGGGCTTCCACCATTACACCGAGCATGGCGGCTTCTTCCCGAAGGGGATGTGGGGGATGTGGGTCGCGGTGATCGTGTCGATCTTCAGCTACCTGAGCATCGAGATGATCGCGGTCGCGGCGGGCGAGGCGGAAGATCCCGAGCGTGCGGTGACGCGCGCGTTCCGCTCGACGATCGTGCGGCTCGTGCTGTTCTACCTCGTCACGCTCGCGCTGATGCTCGCGATCGTGCCGTGGACGGCGGCGGGGCGCGACGAGAGCCCGTTCGTGAAGGTGATGGAGGCGATCCACCTGCCGGGAGCGGCCGGGCTGATCAACTTCGTCGTACTGATCGCCGCGCTGTCCGCGATGAACAGCCAGCTCTACATCACGACGCGGATGATGTTCAGCCTGTCGCGCGCGGGTCACGCGCCGAAGGCGCTCGGCGAGGTGAACGCGCGCGGTGTGCCGTTCGGCGCGCTGATGCTGTCGACGCTTGGCATCGCGCTCGCGACGGTCCTGAGCGTGCTGTATCCGGACGCGTCGTTCACGATCATGATGTCGGTGTCGATGTTCGGCGCGCTGTTCACGTGGATGATGATCTTCGTCACGCATTACTGCTTCCGGCGGCGTCGCGCGGCGCTCGGCCTGCCGGCGCCCGCGTTCCGGATGCGCGGCTTTCCGCTGCTGACGCTGCTCGGCGCGGCGCTGATGCTCGCGGTGATGGTGACGACCTACTTCACGGCCGAATTCCACATGACGCTGATCTTCGGCATTCCGTTCCTTTTCGCGCTGTCCGTCGTGTACGCGGTGTGGTATCGGCGCGCGCAGCCGGTGCTGCAGCCGGAAGCGAAGTAGCGGAGAAGTGCCGGCGCCTGCTCAGCCCGCGAGCGCGGGCAGCGCGTCGATCGACGCGCGCACGTAGTCGGCGAAGCGCAGCGCGACCGGTTCGGCGGTGCCGCTGCGCTTCAACTCCAGCGTGCGCGATTCGAGCGACGCATCCTTCAGCGGCCGGAACACGAGCCGGTCGCTCTTCACCTGCTGCAGCACGCGCGGCACGAGCGCGATGCCCATCCCGAATTCGATCATCGACAGGATCGTCTGCCACAGCCGCGCCTCATGACGGATCAGCGGGCTGAATCCCGCGTTCACGCATTGCGCGATGATCAGGTCGTGATAGTGCGGCGCCGCGTCGCGCGGAAACAGGATGAACGGTTCCGCGGCCAGCGCGGCGAGTGTGACCTGCCGGCGCCGCGCGAGCGGATGCGCGGCCGGCAGGCAGCACACGAACGGTTCGGCGTAGACGGGCGCCGATTCGACCTCGGGCGGGCAGTGGCCCCAGTGCGCGTAGCCGAGATCGATCTGGCCGCGCTGGATCGCCTGCACCTGCGCCTGCGTGTTCATCTCGCTCAGCACGATCTCGACGCTCGGATAGTCGGCCTCGAAGCGCCGCACCGCATCGGGCAGCCCGCGATACAGCATCGAATGGACGAAGCCGATCCGCAGCCGGCCGGCGAGACCGGACGCCGAGCGCACCGTGAGACGCTCGGCCTCGGCCGCCTGCAGCAGCAGCCGGCGCGCTTCGCCGAGCAGCACGGCGCCCGCGTTGGTCAGTGCGACCGTCTTGTTGGTGCGGGAAAAAAGCTGCACGCCGAGCGCATCCTCGAACTTGCGGATGTCGAAGCTCAGCGCCGGCTGCGAGATGAACAGGCGCTTCGCCGCGCGCCCGAAATGCAGTTCCTCGGCGACCGCCACGAAGTAGCGCAACTGCCTCAGTTCCATGGTGTCTCCTCCCCGCATCGGCATCGATAAGCGTCGTCTATCGTACCGGATAAATCCTGTATTGGACGCTTATCGATCGCGCGCCTACGCTCTGCTGAACGTCTGGCACCCGCCGGCCGCGCCGCCACGGCGCGGGCACCGGCCGGCAGCCGGGCCACCATGGAGACGCACGCATGAACGACACCGCTCGCACGCCGGACACCGGCGCGGCCAACAACATTCCCGATAGCCGGGGCATCAATTTCTTCACGGCCGATCCCGACCTCGGCGCATTGCTGAAGCTGCATCTCGGCGCGGCCCGATACGCGGAACTCGAACCGCAACTGCACGCGCTCGGCGCGCGCGTGGCGGGCGAACTCGACGCGTGGGCGTCGCGCGCGGACAAGCATCCGCCCGTGCTCGAGCATCGCAACCGGCGCGGCGAAGCCGTGCAGCGGATCGACAAGGATCCCGCGTATGTCGCGCTCGAACGGGTCGCCTATTCGGAACTCGGGCTCGCGGCGCTGAGTCACCGGCCCGAGGTGGTGGCGCCGCTCGTCAAGTACGCGCTGACGTTCCTGTTCGTGCAGGCGGAATTCGGGCTGTGCTGCCCGGTCAGCATGACCGATTCGCTGACGCGCACGCTGCGCCGTTTCGGGGATCGGGCGCTCGTCGAGCAGTATCTGCCGATGCTCGCGTCGCGCGATTTCGACACGCTGTTCCAGGGCGCGATGTTCATGACCGAGCAGGCGGCCGGTTCCGACGTCGGCCGCATCGCGACGCGCGCCGTGCGCGAAACCGACGCGCAGGGCGAGGCGGTGTGGCGCCTGTACGGCGACAAGTGGTTCTGCTCGAACGCGGACGCCGACCTGGCGATGGTGCTCGCGCGGCCCGACGGCGCGCCGGACGGCATCAAGGGCCTCGCGTTGTTCCTGTTGCCGAAGACGCTGCCGGACGGCTCGCGCAACAGCTACCGGATCGTGCGACTGAAGGACAAGCTCGGCAGCCGCTCGATGGCGAGCGGCGAGATCGCGCTCGAAGGCGCGCAGGCTTACCTGATCGGCGAGATCGGCCGCGGTTTCCACCAGATGGCCGACATGATCAACATGTCGCGGCTGTCGAACGGCGTGCGCGCGGCCGGACTGATGCGGCGCGCGCTGAACGAGGCGCTGCACGTCGCCGCGCATCGCGAGGCGTTCGGCCGCAAGCTGATCGAGATGCCGCTGATGCAGCGCCAGCTGATGAAGATGCTGCTGCCCGCCGAGGCCGCGCGCGCGATGTTCATGCAGATCGCGATGCTGCTGCCGCAGGCCGACGCGGGCGACGAGCAGGCCGCGCGCTCCGTGCGCATCCTGACGCCGCTGATCAAGTTCCGCGCGTGCCGCGATGCGCGTCGCGTGACGGGCGACGCGATGGAGGTGCGCGGCGGCACCGGCTACATCGAGGAATGGAGCGATGCGCGTCTCGTGCGCGACGCGCATCTCGGCTCGATCTGGGAAGGCACCAGCAACATCGTGGCGCTCGACGTCGCGCGCGCCGCGCAGCGCGAGCAGGCGCTCGACGCGCTGCGCACGTTCCTCGGCGACCGGCTCGGCGCGGCGCCGCTGCCCGACGCGAGCCGCGCGGCGCTGCGGCGCATACTCGTGCGCGCGTGCGATGCGCTCGCACGGGTTGCGGCTGAAGGCGACGACGCGCGCGTGCGGCAGGCTGCGTCGGCGCTTTACTACGCGAGCGCGGCCGTGCTGATGGCGTGCGAGGGCGCACAGCTCGCACCCGATTACCGGCGCCTCGCGCTCGCGCACTTGATCGTGCGTCACAAGCTGCTGCCGGTCGACCCGCTCGCACCGGCGTCGCGCGACGACGAAGCGGCGGCGTTCGACGCGCTGCTGCGCGGCACGACGGTGCCGCTCGACATGGCGCTCGACCTGCTGCCGGAGGTCGAACGATGAGCGCGATGGAAGCGATGAACGCGCCGCGCGGCGCACTTGACGGCCTGAAGATAGTCGACTTGAGCCGCGTTCTCGGCGGTCCGTACTGCACGCAGGCGCTCGCCGATCACGGCGCGACGGTGATCAAGATCGAGCCGCCGGGCGGCGACGAGACGCGCGGCTGGGGGCCGCCGTTCCTCGGCGACACCGCGTGGTACTTCATGGGCGTGAACCGCAACAAGGAAGGGCTCGCGCTCGACCTGTCCCGCGACGAAGGGCGCGCGATCCTGTGGCGCCTGCTGGAGGACGCCGACGTGCTCGTCGAGAACTTCAAGCCAGGCACGCTCGCGCGCTGGGGGATGGACTATGCGCGCGACCTGCAGCCGCGTTTCCCGCGCCTGATCCACTGCGCGGTGACGGGCTTCGGCGAGGACGGCCCGCTCGGCGGGTTGCCCGGCTACGACGCGGTGATCCAGGCGATGGCCGGGCTGATGAGCGTCAATGGCGAGCGCGACGGCGACGCGATGCGCATCGGGTTGCCGATCGTCGACATGGTCACGGGGCTCAACGCGCTTGCCGGCATCCTGCTGGCGCTCGCGGAGCGCGAGAAGAGCGGGCTGGGGCAGTCGATCGACATCGCGCTGTACGACTGCGGCGTGTCGCTGCTGCATCCGCACTTGCCGAACTTCTTCGGATCGGGGCGCGTGCCCGAGCGCAGCGGCAACGCGCATCCGAACATCGCGCCGTACGACAGCTACCGCACGGCGACGGTGCCGATCTTTCTCGCGGTCGGCAACGACCGGCAGTTCGCGCGCCTCGTCGCGTATCTCGGCGCGCCGGCGCTCGCGGGCGATCCGCGCTTCGCCGACAACCGCAGCCGCTGCGCGCACCGGCTCGAGCTGAAGGTCGAGCTCGAGGCACGGCTCGCCGCCCATCCGTGCGAGCCGCTGGCGCGCGACCTGATGGCGGCGGGCGTACCGTGCGGGCCGGTGCGCACGGTCGCCGATGTCGCGCGCGACCCGCATGCGCTGCACCGCGCGTTGTTCGTCGAGATCGGCGCATATCGCGGCACCGCCTCGCCGGTGAAGCTGTCGCGCACGCCGGCGACCTATCGTTCGCCGCCACCCGCGCTCGGCCGCGACACGCGCGCGGTGCTCGACCGCCTCGGCGTCGATCCCGCGCTCCAGCAGCAACTGCTCGACGCCGGCGTGCTGAAGGTCGCGCCGGACCCGGCGTGACCGGCCGGGTGGCGCTCGCACGCGAGCATCCTCGGCCGACGTATCGCAGGGAAAAGCAGCGCAACGCAAGGCAACTCAAAGCGCAGTAAAGCACCACCGCCAGCCGGCGGCGCAAGGCCGGCCATCCGGCAAGGCGCGCGACAGTCGCGCCGCCGATCACGAACATGGAGACATCGATGAGCCGTCCGCAATCCCCATCCGCCGCGCAGCCGCGGCCCGGCCGTGCCGCCCTCGCGGCGTTCGTCGGCACCACTATCGAGTGGTACGACTTCTACATCTACGGCACGGCCGCGGCGCTCGTGTTCGGCAAGGTGTTCTTTTCCCGCACGATGGATCCGGGCGTCGCGACGCTGCTCGCGTTCGTCACGTTCTGGGCCGGCTTCGCCGCGCGGCCGCTCGGCGGCATCGTATTCGGGCATCTCGGCGACCGCGTCGGCCGCAAGACGGCGCTCGTGATCACGCTGGTGATGATGGGGCTCGCGACGACGGGCATCGGCCTGTTGCCCGGCTATGCGTCGATCGGCGTGTGGGCGCCCGCGGGCCTCGTCGTGCTGCGCGTGCTGCAGGGCATCGCGGTCGGCGGCGAGTGGGGCGGCGCGGTGCTGATCGCGAGCGAGAATGCGCCGAAGCATCGCAGCATCCTCTATGCGGCGTTCGCGCAGCAGGGCTCGCCCACCGGCAACCTGCTCGCCACCGCCGCGTTCTTCGCGCTGAGCGCGCTGCCGACGCCGTCGTTCCTGATGTGGGGCTGGCGCATTCCGTTCCTGCTGTCGGCCGTGCTCGTGATCATCGGCATGGTGATCCGGCTGCGGCTCGAGGAGTCGATCGACATGCAGCGCGTGCTCGCGCGCAAGCGCACGGTGAAGCTGCCGCTGCGCGACGTCGTGCGCGACCACTGGCCCGTCGTGCTGCTCGCGGCCGGCACGCTGCCGGTGATCAACGTCACGTATTTCCGCAGCACGTTCGCGCTGTCGTGGGCGACGAAGGAGCTCGGCTACGCGCAGGGCACGTTCCTCGGCATCCTGTCGATCTCGCTCGTCGTGCAGTTCCTGATGCAGCCGGTCGGCGCGTGGTTCGTGTCGAAGGTCGACATGCGGCGCGCGATGTGCTGGATCCTGATTCCCGAGATCGTGCTGATGCCCGTGATGTTCCATGCGCTCGCGACGCGTTCGTACTGGGTCGCCGTCGCGGGCATGTGCATCTCGACGATTCCGTCGGCGATGTTCTACGGCGCGGTCGGCGGCGTGCTCGCGCGCGTGTTTCCGGCCAATATCCGCTATACGGGCCTGTCTCTCGCGTATCAGTTGAGCGCGCTCGTCGTCGGCGGCGGCACGCCGGTGCTCGCGCAGGCGATCCTCAATGCGACGGGCAGCATCGTCGGCGTCGCGATCGCATCGGGGCTGTACGCGCTCGTGTCGCTCGCGTGCATGCTGGCGCTGCTGAATCGCACCGGGTATCGCGCGGACGAGCTGTCGAGCGCCGAGCGCAGCGACGCGGCCGAATGGGGCACCGAAGGCGCGAGCGCTGAAAGTCCGGCCGGCGAGACCGCGCAGGCGGGCGACCGCAGTGCGTTGAAACCGGCGGGTTGAATCCGCCGGGCCGGCGTGACGTGCCGATTCGGCGGCAGCGAACGCGCCGGCCGGATCGCATCGACCCGATTCCGCCCTCCCAAAAGCAAACGGCACCGTGCGATACACGGTGCCGTTTGCTTGGCTTCTCGTCGCTGCCGGTGCGACCGGCCTGCGCGATTCGCGGTGCTTCAGCCTTCCGTCGGCGGCACGTAGCCGGACGCCTGGTCCGCGCCGTCGCCGAAGAAGTACTTCTCGGTCTGCTTCATCAGGTACTGGCGCGCGCGCGGGTCGGCCATGTTCAGGCGGTTTTCGTTGATCAGCATCGTCTGCTGCTTCAGCCAGCCTTGCCACGCTTCCTTCGAGACGCTCTCGTAAATGCGCTTGCCGAGTTCGCCCGGCAGCGGCGGGAAATCGAGGCCTTCGGCTTCCTTGCCGAGCTTCGCGCATTGGATCATTCGAGCCATCGTGTACTTCTCCTGTAATCGGTGTCTGGGGGGAAGGGCAGTCGTGCCTGCGCTCAGAGCTGCTTCATCAGCACGAGCGACTTGCGCTGCCAGTTATAGAGTTTGCGACGGTCTTCCGGCAGGTCATCGACGCTGACCTTGACGAAGCCGCGCTTGAGGAACCAGTGCTCGGTGCGCGTCGTGAGCACGAAGATGTGCGTGAGGCCGCGCGCGCGGGCGCGCTGCTCGATGCGCTTGAGCAGGCGTTCGCCGTCGCCCGAGCCCTGTGCTTCCGGCGCGACCGTCAGGCACGCCATCTCGCCGATCTTCTCCTGCTGGTACGGGTACAGCGCTGCGCAGCCGAACAGCACGCCATCGTGCTCGATCACCGAGAAGTGGTCGATGTCGCGTTCGATCTGGTGGCGGCCGCGCCGCACCAGCGTGCCGTCCGACTCGAGCGGCTCGATCAGCGACAGGATGCCGCCGACGTCGTCCGGCGTCGCTTCGCGCAGGCTCTCGAGGTTCTCGTACGAGATCATCGTGCCGACGCCGTCGTGCAGGAACAGTTCGAGCAGCATGCTGCCGTCGAGCGACTGCGGAATCAGGTGGGCGCGGGTCACGCCGCCGCGGCATGCACGGATCGAGTGCTTCAGGAAGAACGCATCGTCGCCCTGGATGTTGCCGGAATCGAGCAGCTCGGCGGCCGCGTCGAGCGACATTTCGCGGATCAGCCCGCCTTCGTCGTCGACGATGCCGGGCGCTTCGGTCAGGAAGATGATCTTGTCGGCGCGCAGCGCGATCGCGGCGGCCGACGCGACGTCTTCCATCGACAGGTTGAACGCCTCGCCGGTCGGCGAGAAGCCGAGCGGCGACAGCAGCACGAGCTTGCGGCTCGCGAGCGAATGACGGATCGATTCGGCGTCGATCTTGCGCACGATGCCCGTGTGCGCGAAATCGACCCCGTCGAGAATCCCCACGGGCCGTGCGGTCACGAAGTTGCCGGACACGACGCTGATGTGCGCGTGCGCCATCGGCGAGTTCGGCAGCCCCTGGCTGATCGCGGCCTCGATGTCGAGACGCACTTCGCCGGCCGCTTCCTTCGCGGATTCGAGCGCGCGCGCATCGGTGATGCGCAGCCCGTGCGAAAACTCGGATTCGACACCGTGCAGGCTCAGCTGCTCCTCGACCTGCGGCCGCGAGCCGTGCACGAGCACGATCTGGATGCCCATCGCCTGCAAGAGCGCGATGTCGGACACGAGCGCGTTCAGCAGCCCCTGCTGCACCACCTCGCCGCCGAACCCCACGACGAACGTGCTGTTGCGGAACTTGTGGATATAGGGCGCGACGGAGCGCATCCAGTCGACGAACTGCGCGTGGCTGGCGGCCGAATCGTCGGCGGCCGGCGGCGTCGCGGCGCCGGTCTGGGCGGGTGGGAGGTCGGTTTGGGAATTCATGGGCGGGATTATAATGCGCCCCCATGTCGAATGTACCTAAAAGTCCCGCGCCGACGCGGGCCAAAGCGCCGTCGGCCCGGCACCCGGAGGGTGCGGCCGATGCGCGCCAGCAGCAGGGCCAGCCGGCGCGCCAGCAGCAACAGCGGGCGGGTCAGCCGCCGCGCGGCGACGAGCGGCGCCGCGAACCGGGCCAGCCGGCCCCGCAGGGCGCACCACAGGCCGCCGGCGAGCGCGCGCCGCGCCGCGAACGTCCGCCGCGCGCCGCCGTCGCGCCCAATCCCGTTCCGCCGATCACCTACCCCGAAAGCCTGCCCGTGTCGGGCAAGCGCGACGAAATCGCGCGCGCGATCGCCGGTCATCAGGTTGTCATCGTCTGCGGTGAAACGGGTTCGGGCAAGACCACCCAGCTGCCGAAAATCTGTCTCGATCTCGGCCGCGGCCTCGGCGCCGGCGGCACCGGGCTGATCGGCCATACGCAGCCGCGGCGCCTGGCCGCGTCGTCGACCGGCCGGCGGATCGCCGAGGAGCTCGGCACGCCGTTCGGCGAGGTGGTCGGCTACAAGGTGCGCTTCACCGACAATCTCGCGCCGGGCGCGTCCGTCAAGCTGATGACGGACGGGATCCTGCTCGCCGAGACGCAGACCGATCCGCTGTTGAAGGCGTACGACACGCTGATCATCGACGAGGCGCACGAGCGCAGCCTGAACATCGACTTCCTGCTCGGCTACCTGAAGGAAATCCTGCCGAGGCGGCCGGACCTGAAGCTGATCGTCACGTCCGCGACGATCGACGCCGACCGCTTCGCGCGCCATTTCGGCACCGACGAGCGCCCAGCGCCCGTGATCGAGGTGAGCGGGCGGCTGTATCCGGTCGAGATGCGCTACCGGCCGGTGGCCGAGGATCGCCCGGCCGTGAAGAACGCCGAAGGCACGGGCGGCCGCGATCGCGTGAAGACCGCGCGCGAGGCCGAACGCGACCTGATGGACGCGATCGTCGACGCGGTCGACGAACTGTGCCGCGAAGGCCCCGGCGACGTGCTGGTGTTCCTGCCCGGCGAGCGCGAGATCCGCGAGGCGGCCGAGGCGCTGCGCAAGCATCATCCGCCGCATACCGAGATCCTGCCGCTGTTCGCGCGGCTGTCGGCGGCCGACCAGGACAAGGTGTTCAAGGCGTCGAACGCACGCCGCATCGTGCTCGCGACCAACGTGGCCGAAACGTCGCTGACGGTGCCGGGCATCCGCTACGTCGTCGACACCGGTCTCGCGCGGGTGAAGCGCTATTCGTACCGGAACAAGGTCGAGCAGTTGCAGGTGGAGTCGATCTCGCAGGCCGCCGCGAACCAGCGCGCGGGCCGCTGCGGCCGGGTGGCCGACGGCGTCTGCATCCGCTTGTACGAGGAAAGCGACTACCAGGCGCGCGCGCGTTTCACCGATCCGGAAATCCTGCGCTCGTCGCTCGCGTCGGTGATCCTGCGGATGAAGTCGCTGCACCTGACGGCGATCGAATCGTTCCCGTTCCTCGAGCCGCCGCCCGGCCGCGCGATCGCGGACGGCTACCAGCTGCTCAACGAACTCGGCGCGGTCGACGACGACAACGCGCTGACGCCGCTCGGCCGCGAACTCGCGCGGCTGCCGCTCGATCCGCGCGTCGGCCGGATGATTCTCGCCGCGCGCGACCAGCAGTCGCTGCGCGAGGTGCTGATCATCGCGAGCGCGCTGTCCGTGCAGGACCCGCGCGACCGTCCGATCGAGGCGCAGGAGCAGGCCGACCAGGCGCACCGCCGGTTCGCCGACGAGCGCTCCGAATTCCTGCAGTGGCTGAAGATCTGGGCGTGGTTCGAAGAAGCCGTCGCGCACAAGAAGTCGAACCGCCAGCTGGTCGACGCGTGCCGGCAGAACTTCCTGTCGCACCTGCGGCTGCGCGAATGGCGCGACGTCCATTCGCAGCTGCTGACGGTCGTGCGTGAGCACGGCTGGCGGCTCAACGAGGTCGAAGCGACCTATGAACAGGTCCATCTGGCCCTGTTGACGGGCCTGCTCGGCAACCTCGGCATGAAGGCCGACGACGATCCGCACTACCTCGGTGCGCGCGGGATCAAGTTCTACCTGTGGCCGGGTTCGGCGCTCGCGAAGAAGGCCGGCCGCTGGGTGATGGCGGCCGAACTCGTCGAGACGAGCCGGCTGTATGCGCGCTGTCTCGCGAAGATCGAGCCGGAGTGGGTCGAGAAGATCGGCGCGCACCTCTTGAAGAAATCGCTGTCGGAGCCGCACTGGGAAAAGCGTCCCGCGCAGGTCAGCGCGTTCGAGCGCGCGACGCTGTACGGGCTGCCGATCTACCACCGCCGGCGCGTCGCGTTCGGCAAGCAGGATCCGGCGCGGGCGCGAGAGCTGTTCATCCGCGGCGCGCTGGTCGAGGGCGAGTTCGACACGAAGCTGCCGTTCTTCGCACACAACCGCAAGCTGCTCGCCGACATCGAGCAGCTCGAGCACAAGTCGCGCCGCCAGGACGTGCTGGTCGACGACGAGCTGATCTACGCGTACTACGACCAGGCGATTCCGGAGGGAATCCACACGGGGGCCGCGTTCGAGCGCTGGTATCGCGACGAGGCGAAGAAGGGCGGTCAGGCAGAGGAGAAGCAGCGCCTGCTGTACCTGTCGCGCGACGACCTGATGCGCCACGAGGCGGCCGGCGTGACGACCGAGCTGTTCCCGAAGCGCGCGACGATGGCCGGTGTCGAGATGGCGCTCACGTACCATTTCGAGCCAGGCACGCCGCGCGACGGCGTGACGCTCGCGGTGCCGCTGTACGCACTGAACCAGGTCGACGCGCGCCGCTGCGAATGGCTTGTGCCGGGGATGCTGAAGGAAAAGGTGCAGTTGCTCCTGAAGTCGCTGCCGCAGAAGCTGCGCCGGCACTGCGTGCCGCTGCCCGAATACGCGGCCGGCTTCGTCGAGCGGACGGGCCGCGAGCGCTTCGGCGCGGGCGGCCTCGTCGAGGCGCTGATCGCCGACGTGCGCGGCGAGACCCAGGTCGCGATGAAGACGGCCGACTTCAAGCTCGAGACGTTGCCCGCGCACCTGTTCATGAACTTCAAGGTGATCGACGAGCACGGCCGCCAGCTCGCGATGGGGCGCAATCTCGCGCAACTGCGCCAGGAGCTCGGCGCGCAGGCGCAGCAGCAGTTCCAGAAGATCGCGGCGGCATCGACGATCGCGCCTGGCGGCGAAGCGGGCGAGGGCGATGCGGGTGACGCGCCCGCGCTCGCCGCGGTGCCGGGTTCGGCGGCGAAGGGCGGCAAGCCGGGCAAGGGCGCGGCGCCGGACACGGCCGCCCCGGCGGAAGCCGGCGCGACCGCGCTGTACGAGAACCTGACGACGTGGAACTTCGGCAAGCTCCCCGAGCTGCTGGAGATCCGCCGCCGTGGCCAGACACTGTACGGCTATCCCGCGCTCGTCGATCGCGGCACGCATTGCGACGTCGAGGTGTTCGACTCGCCGGAGGAGGCCGCGCGGATCCACCGGGCCGGTTTGCGGCGACTGTTCGCGCTGCAGCTGAAGGAGCCGATCAAGTTCCTCGAGAAGAACCTGCCGGGGCTGCGCGAGATGGCGATGCAGTACATGTCGCTCGGCACGCAGGACGAGTTGCGCGACCAGCTGATCGACACGGCGCTCGACCGCGCGTGCCTTCAGGATCCGCTGCCCGACGACGACGCGAGCTTCCACGCGCGCCGCGACGAGGGCCGGAGCCGCCTGAACCTGCTCGCGCAGGAGATCGCGCGGCTCGTCGGGCAGATCCTCGCCGAGTATGCGGGGCTTGCGAAGAAGCTCGCGCAGGCGAAGCCGTTCGCGCAGGCTCACGCCGATCTGCAGCAGCAGCTCGCTGCGCTGGTCGGCAAGCGCTTCGTGATCGACACGCCTTACGTGCAGCTTGCACACTTCCCGCGCTACCTGAAGGGCATCGCGCTGCGGATCGACAAGCTGAAGGCCGACCCGGCGCGCGACGCGAAGCAGTCCGGCGAGCTGCTGCCGCTCGTCCAGCAGTATCAGCGCGCGGTGTCGCAGCGCGGCGGCGTCGCCGATCCACGCCTCGCGGAATTCCGCTGGCTGCTGGAGGAGCTGCGAATTTCGCTGTTCGCGCAGGAACTGCGCACGCCGATGCCTGTCTCTGTCAAGCGTCTGCACAAGGTGTGGGAGTCGATGCAGCGCTAGTGCAACGGCGATCGGCCGGGCCCGCACCGGTTGCAGGTCCCGGCCGCTCCAAGGCGCCGGCCGCATGGCAGCCGCGACCTGCGTCGAAGTGGCGCAATGCCGCCTTAGGTCAACCGGTGGGGCCTGCCGAGCGTTCTACAATGACTGCTGTTCCACGACGTGAGTCTTCATGCGCACTTTCCTTTCCTTCGGCCGCACGCTTGCGCTGGCCGCCGCCGTGCTGGCGCCCGCCGCACACGCGAATAACGTGATCATCCTCAATTCGGCCGAGGCGACGCTTTCCCTGATCGACCAGCAGACCCGCGAAGTCGTTTCCACGCTGCCGACCGGCAAGGAACCGCACCATCTGATGGCGACGCCGGACAATTCGTCGCTGATCGTCGCGAATTCGGTCTCGAACAGCCTGATGTTCCTCGATCCGAAGACGGGCAAGCTGCAGCGCACCGTCGAGGGGATCGACGATCCGTACCAGCTCGGCTTCTCGCCCGACCGCAAGTGGTTCGCGGCGGCGGGGTTGCGGCTCGACCGCGTCGACATCTACAGCTACGACGGCCACGACGTGCATCTCGCGAAGCGCGTGCCGCTCGCGGTGATGCCGAGCCACCTCGCATTCACGAAGGACAGCAAGACGCTGCTCGTGTCGCTGCAGGTGTCCGGCGAGATCGCGGCGATCGATCTGCCGACGCAGACGGTCAAGTGGAAGATGAAGGTCGGCAAGGTGCCGGCGGGCCTGTGGCTCACGCCGGACGACAAGTTCCTGCTGGTCGGAATGACCGGCGCGGATTACGTCGCGGTGGTCGACTGGCGCAACCAGAAGGTCGTCAAGCAGATCCATACGGGCAACGGCGCGCACAACTTCCGCTCGCTTGCCGACGGCACGCACGTCGCGGTCACGAACCGGGTCGCGAACACGATCAGCATCATCGACGAGAACACGCTCACCAACGTCGGCGACATCACCGGCCTGCTGCCGGGGCCGGACGACATGGAATTGTCCGCCGACAAGAAGACGCTGTGGGTGACGTTCCGTTTCGCGAAGAAGGTCGGTATCATCGATCTCGCATCGCGCAAGCTGGTGCAGACGATCGCCGTCGGCCGTTCGCCGCACGGGATCTACTTCTACGACCGCGCGCCGTGGAAGGCTGCGAACGGCGCGTGACGGGCGGAGGCGAGCGATGCTGCACCTGATCGATGCGTTCGTGTCGGACATCCAGACCTGGCTGTACGTCGATGTCGTGCAGCCGCTCCTCTTCAAGTTCAACCTGATGGGCTATGACGAGGACACCTACGACGCGCTGTACTGGGTGATCATCGGCGCGCTGCAGATGGTGCTGATGTTCGCGCTGCTGCGCCCGCTCGAGGCGCTGCTGCCGGTCGAGCGCTGGCAGAACCGCCGCGCGGTGCGGGTCGACGTGATCTATACGGCGATCTCGAAGCTCGGCATCTATACGCTGTTCTTCTTCTTCGCGCTGCAGCCGGTGTTCGACAGCTTCCAGGCATGGCTGCGCCTGCACGGCGTCGCGAACGTCAACCTCGACTATCTGTGGCCGGGCGTGACCTCGCGGCCGATCGTCGCGTTCGCGATCTACCTCGTCGTGCTCGACTTCGCCGGCTACTGGTATCACCGCTGGCAGCACAAGTTCGGCATCTGGTGGGAACTGCACGCGGTACATCACAGCCAGCGGCAGATGTCGCTGTGGTGCGACGACCGCAACCACCTGCTCGACAACGTGATCCAGTCGTGCTTCTTCGCGGCGATCGCGCTCGTGATCGGCGTGACGCCGTCGCAGTTCGTCGTGTTGACCGCCGTCACGAACTTCATGCAGAGCATCCAGCATACGAATGCGCGGCTGTCGTTCGGCTGGCTCGGCGAGCGCCTGCTCGTGAGCCCGACCTTCCACCGGCGCCACCACGCGGTCGGCTACGGCCACGAAGGCACCAAGTACGGGTGCAACTTCGGCGTGCTGTTCCCGTGGTGGGACATGATGTTCGGCACCGCGTCGTGGAACCGCACGGTCGAGCCGACCGGCATCCGCGAGCAGGTCGAAGGCGTGTCCTACGGCGACGGCTTCTGGGCGCAGCACGGCCTCGCGTTCGTGCGCATCTTCCGGCGCCTCGTTCCCGCGAAGCGTGGCGCGGCGTCGGCCTGACCCCGTCGCTTTCCCGTTGAACGGCTCTCCTGCACGGCCCGCATGCGCTTTGGCGCATGCGGGCCGTGTGGTTTATCCTTTCCCCGTTTTTCATCGTCGATACAGGTTCGCATGAACGACTTGCTGCGCTCCTTCGTCCGGGCCTTCGTCAGCGCGCTGCACCCGCGCATGCTGTGGCTCACCCTGATGCCGTTCGTCGTCTCGGCGCTGCTGTGGGGCGTCGTGCTGTGGTTCTCGTGGCAGACGCTGATCGATGCCGCGCGCGGTGCGCTCGACGGCTTCGTGCTCACGGCCGTGCTGTACCGCATGTTCGACGCGGTCGGGATGTCGCAGCTGCATGCGGTCGTCGCGCCGTTCGTCGTCGTCTCGCTCGCGATTCCGCTGATCGTGCTGACCGTGCTGCTGCTGATCGCGACGATCTCGATGCCGGTCGTGATCAAGCACCTGTCGAACCGGCAGTTCGCTACGCTCGAGGCGAAGCGGGGCGGCACGTTCTTCGGCAGCGTGTTCAATTCGCTCGGCGCGGCCGTCGTCGGCGTCGTGCTGCTGGTCGTCACGATCCCGCTGTGGCTGATTCCGCCGTTCTTCGCGCTGCTGCCGCCGGTGATCTGGGGCTGGCTGACCTACCGCGTGATGACCTACGACGCGCTCGCGCAGCACGCGAGCCGCGACGAGCGCCGTGCGCTGGTGCGGCAGCATCGTTGGCCGCTGATCGGCATCGGCGTCGCGACGGGGCTGCTCGGTACCGTGCCCACCTTCGTGTGGGTGTCGTCGGTCTGGATGATGGTGCTGTTTCCGTTCGTGGCGGCGGCAATGATCTGGGTTTACGCTTTCATCCTCGTCTTCTCGGCGCTGTGGTTCGGGCACTATTGCCTGCGCGCGCTGGACGACCTGCGCGCGAGTTCGCGCGCCACCGCAATCGACATGGGGCAGGCATGAGCATCGGCATCATCATCATCGGCGACGAAATCCTTTCGGGCCGCCGGCAGGACAAGCACCTGACCAAGGTCATCGAGCTGCTCGGCGCGCGCGGCCTCGCGCTCGACTGGGCCGAATACGTCGGCGACGATCCGGCGCGGATCACCGCCACGCTCGCTCGCGCGATCGCGTCCGGCGACATCGTGTTCTCCACGGGCGGGATCGGCGCGACGCCGGACGACCACACGCGCCAGTGCGCGGCCGCCGCGCTCGGCGTGCCGCTCGAGCTGCACCCGGAAGCAAAGGCGCTGATCTCGGAGCGAATCCGCGAGACGCACACCGATCCGGCCAGGCCAGTCGATTTCGAATCGCCGGAAAACCAGCATCGCTTCAACATGGGCGTGTTCCCGGCGGGCGCGACGATCATCCCGAACGGCTACAACCGGATTCCCGGGTTCTCGGTCGGCGATCTCCATTTCGTGCCGGGCTTCCCGGTGATGGCGTGGCCGATGATCGAATGGGTGCTCGACACGAAGTACGGGCATCTCCATCACGCGACGCCGCACGCGGAGCGCTCGCTGTACGTGTTCGAGCTGCCGGAATCGACGCTCACGCCGCTGATGGAGAGGATCGAGCGCGATTTTCCGGGCGTGCGCGTGTTCAGCCTGCCAAGCGTGGGCGACGCCGAGCGCGGCGGGATCTACGCGCGCCGGCATATCGATCTCGGCGTGAAGGGCGAGCCGGAGGCGGTCGCGGCCGCGTTCGTGAAGCTGCGCGAAGGCGTGCACCTGCTCGGTGGCGACGTGGTCGAGCCGGACGTGCCGCGCGCCTGAGGGCCGCGCATCGGTTACCGATGCGGGCCGCGGAGAGGCCGCGCAAAAACCACGGGCCGCGCAACGCGGCCCGTCATCGGGATGTCATCGCCCGCCTCGACGATGTCGCAATCGGGCGTGCTTCGGCGGATGCGCCGTCAGGCGCCGATCCACGGCAGTTTCCGGAAGCACCAGCCGTCGACCGTCTTGCGGTGGCCTTCCGCATCCTTGCCGCCCTCGAAGCCTTCGAGCAGATCGAAGGCCTTCGTGAACCCGGCCTGCGTCGACGCGACCGCGGCGAGCTTCGAGCGCGCGGCGCTGCGGCACAGGAACAGGATGGGCGTATCGGCCGGGAGGGCCGCTTTCAGCTGATCGACGAATTCGGCGTTCGGCACGCCGCCCGGGTAGCGCGTCCATTCGAGGTGCAGGTACTGGCCGTCGCCGACGAGCGGGCGGCCGATCCAGTCGAGCTCGGCGCGGGTGCGCACGTCGACGAGGCGTGCCGACGGGTCGAGCTGCAGCAGTTCGAAAGCCTCGACCGGCAGCAGTGCGCCGGCATAGGGGAGCGCGCCCTGGGCGCGGCGTTCTTCGGCCTTCGCGTAAAGCTGGTCGAGCGTACTCATGGCAGGAGGTCTCCGTATCGGTCAAACAATCATTCTAGCGCGGTGCCGCCGCGCGGATGTCCGCTTGTCCGGCAGGGTATGCACCGCCCACGTGTTCACCAAAAAAGTGCAGAATGGCACGCATGCACCAGAATGATTCCATGGCATCGGCGTGCTTCGCCATTTGCACCATGGAGGTGCGGTCAGGCGATCGCCGATGCGGCGCCCGGCCCCGGAATCGCGCAGCTGGGCCCTGCCGTGGCGCGGGCTGGCGCGATTCATGTCGCTTCTGTGCATGGCTGGCACGGTTGCTGCTATATAGAATTCGGTCGACCCGGGGCGCGCTGCGCCAAAGCCAGACTCCGGGCAGCTCGATAAACGAGGCGGTTCCCAGTCCGCCGGAATTGTTCAATCAGGAGAAGAGGTTATGAGTAAAACCGTCGCCGACGTCATGCAGCTCGTGAAGGACGAGGACGTCAAGTTCGTCGATTTCCGCTTCACGGATACGCGCGGCAAGGAACAGCACGTGTCGGTGCCGGTTTCGGCGTTTGACGAAGACAAGTTCGAAAGCGGTCATGCATTCGACGGCTCGTCGATCGCCGGCTGGAAGGGCATCGAGGCGTCGGACATGCTGCTCATGCCGGACCCGAGCGCTGCGTTCATCGACCCGTTCTACGAAGAGTCGACCCTCGTGCTGACCTGCGACGTGGTCGAGCCGGCCGACGGCAAGGGCTACGAGCGCGATCCGCGTTCGCTCGCGAAGCGCGGCGAAGCGTACCTGAAGAGCACGGGCATCGGCGACACGGCCTACTTCGGTCCGGAACCGGAATTCTTCATTTTCGACTCGGTCCAGTGGAACACGGACATGTCGGGCTGCTTCGTGAAGATCAACTCGGAAGAAGCACCGTGGTCGGCAGGCAAGGAATTCGAAGGCGGCAACACGGGCCACCGTCCGGGCACGAAGGGCGGCTACTTCCCGGTCGCGCCGGTCGACACGTTCCAGGACATGCGTTCGGAAATGTGCCTGCTGCTCGAACAGCTCGGCATCCCGGTCGAAGTGCACCACCACGAAGTGGCGGGCCAGGGCCAGAACGAAATCGGCACGAAGTTCTCGACGCTGGTGCAGCGCGCGGACTGGACGCAATGGTCGAAGTACATCATCCATAACGTCGCGCACTCGTACGGCAAGACGGCGACGTTCATGCCGAAGCCGGTCGTCGGCGACAACGGTTCGGGCATGCACGTTCACCAGTCGATCTGGAAGGACGGCCAGAACCTGTTCGCGGGCAACGGCTATGCCGGCCTGTCGGAACTGGCGCTGTTCTACATCGGCGGCATCATCAAGCACGCCCGTGCACTGAACGCGATCACGAACCCGACGACGAACTCGTACAAGCGTCTGGTCCCGCACTTCGAAGCACCGGTCAAGCTCGCTTACTCGGCGCGTAACCGTTCGGCATCGATCCGCATTCCGCACGTGTCGAACCCGAAGGGCCGCCGTATCGAAACGCGCTTCCCGGATCCGATGGCGAACCCGTACCTGTGCTTCACGGCACTGATGATGGCCGGCCTCGACGGGATCCAGAACAAGATCCACCCGGGCGAAGCCGCGGACAAGAACCTGTACGACCTGCCGCCGGAAGAGGATGCAAAGATCCCGACCGTCTGCGCAGGCCTCGACCAGGCACTGGAAGCGCTCGACAAGGATCGCGAGTTCCTGACGCGCGGTGGCGTGTTCACCGACGGCATGATCGATGCATACCTCGCGCTGAAGGAGCAGGAGCTGGCGAAGTTCCGCATGACGACGCATCCGATCGAGTTCGAGATGTACTACTCGCTGTAATCGGCGATGGCGCTTCGATTCAGCGCCGTCATGCCGGTTCGTTCCCGTCGCGCGGCTTGCGGCGGGAACCGCGGAGTCTGAAAGGGGACGGCGTCCAGCCGTCCCTTTTTTGTTCCGAGCATTTCCATTTTTCGACCCGGTGAGGCGCGACGACACGCACGATGGCTCTGAAGAATCTGATCAAGGCGAAGACGGGGCAGCCCGAGCGACTGACGGAAGACGAGCGGCTCACGCGCTCGGGCCTGCTTGCGGGGCTGGAAGCGCTGCCGACGGTCGTGATCGTGCTCGACCGCAAGACGCTGCGGGTCGCGTACGCGAACCCATCCGCGGAGGCGATGCTCGACATCTCGCGCCGGCAGCTCGCGCAGCGGCCGTGGGGCGAGATTTTCCCGAACGCGAACGAGCTCGCGTCGACGATCACCGCGATCGGCGAGGAGCGCTTTCACGCGACGCATCTCGATACCGTGCTCGATCGGCCCGGCCGAGAACCGCTGCACGTGCATGCGATCGTCGGCTTCCTCGAGACCGCGCCCGATTTCGTACTCGTCGAGCTGTTCGAGAACGAACGGCAGTCGCGCACCGATCGCGAGGAACGCATCCACGACCTGACCGCGGTCAACAAGCAACTGATCCGCAACCTCGCGCATGAAATCAAGAACCCGCTCGGCGGCATTCGCGGCGCAGCCCAGCTGCTCGAATTCGAACTGAGCGAGCGCGAGCGCGGCGAGTTGCGCGAATACACGCAGGTGATCATCAAGGAGTCCGACCGCCTGCAGACGCTCGTCGACCGGTTGCTGGAGCCGCATCGGCATCCGCACATCGTCGGCGACGTCAACATTCATGAAGTGTGCGAACGCGTGCGCGCGGTGATGCTCGCGGAATTTCCGCGCGGGCTCTCCATCGAGCGCGATTACGACGTGAGCGTGCCGGACCTGCGCGGCGACAAGGAGCAGTTGATCCAGGCGCTGCTGAACATCGTGCGCAACGCCGCGCAGGCGCTGCGCGAACGGATCGCGCAGGGCGACGCGAAGATCGAGCTGCGCACGCGCGTCGCGCGCAAGGTGACGATCGCGAAGCGCCTGTACAAGCTGGCACTGGACTTGCACGTGGTCGACAACGGGCCCGGCATTCCGGAGGAGATCCGCGACCGGATCTTCTACCCGCTCGTGTCCGGGCGCGACGACGGCAGCGGCCTCGGTCTCACGCTCGCGCAGACCTTCGTGCAGCAGCACGACGGGATGATCGAGGTCGAGAGCCGGCCCGGCCGTACCGAATTTCAGATCCTGCTGCCGCTCGATCACTGAGCGACGGCATGGCGATTCACCGGATTCACCCATACCTGACCGACCTATGAAGCCGATCTGGATAGTAGACGACGACCAATCGATCCGCTGGGTGCTCGAAAAGGCACTCGCTCGCGACAGCTTCGCGACGAAGAGCTTCGCGAACGTGCGCGACGCGCTGGCCGCGCTCGACCACGAGACGCCGCAGGTGCTCGTGTCCGACATCCGGATGCCGGGCGGCTCCGGCCTCGAGTTGTTGCAGGCGATGCACGAGCGCTTGCCGGGCCTGCCCGTCATCATCATGACGGCGTTCTCCGATCTCGACAGCGCCGTCGCGGCGTTCCAGGGCGGCGCGTTCGAATATCTCGCGAAGCCGTTCGACGTCGACAAGGCCGTCGAGCTGATTCGCCGCGCGGTCGAGGAGAGCCTGCGCGGCGGTGCGCCGCAGGACGAGCGCATCGCCGAGGCGCCCGAGATGCTCGGCCAGGCACCCGCGATGCAGGACATGTTTCGCGCGATCGGCCGCCTGTCGCATTCGGCCGCGACCGTGCTGATCACCGGCGAATCGGGCACCGGCAAGGAACTCGTCGCGCGGGCGCTGCACCGTCACAGCCCGCGGGCGAACGGCCCGTTCATCGCGCTGAACACCGCGGCGATTCCGAAGGATCTGCTGGAGTCCGAACTGTTCGGCCACGAGCGCGGCGCGTTCACCGGCGCGCAGACGACGCGCCAGGGCCGCTTCGAGCAGGCCGAGAACGGCACGCTGTTCCTCGACGAAATCGGCGACATGCCGTTCGATCTGCAGACTCGCCTGTTGCGCGTGCTGTCGGATGGCCAGTTCTATCGCGTCGGCGGCCACAACCCGCTGCGCGCGAACGTGCGCGTGATCGCCGCGACGCATCAGAATCTGGAGGCGCGCGTGCGGCAGGGGCTGTTCCGCGAGGACCTTTACCACCGGCTCAACGTGATTCGGCTGCGGCTGCCGCCGCTGCGCGAACGCAGCGAGGACATCGCGCTCCTCACGCGCCACTTCCTGCAGAAGAGTGCACGCGATCTCGGCGTCGAGCCGAAGCGCGTGTCGGACGAAGCGCTCGCGTATCTGACGTCGTTGCCGTTTCCCGGCAATGTGCGGCAGCTCGAGAACCTCGCGAACTGGCTGACCGTGATGGCGCCGGCGCAGACGGTCGAGATCAAGGACTTGCCGCCCGACCTCGTGCCGGCAGGCGCAACGGTGACCGCGATGGCCGATGGCGCGGATGCGCCCGGCGGTATGAGCGGCGGCGTTGCGGGCGACGCGGCGCGCGCGCAGCTGGCGGCGGGTGGCGTGCCGTTGACGGCGGCGCCCGTCGCGGCCGCGCCGAACGGTGCGCCGGCCGGCTATCCGATGTGGGAAAGCGGGCTGCGCACCGAAGTCGCGCGGCTGCTGCGCGAGAATTCGTCCGACGTGATGGACGAGCTCGCGCGCCGCTTCGAAGCGGCCGTGATTCGCGAGGCGCTCGACTTCACGCGCGGCCGCAAGGTCGAGGCGGCGGAGCGGCTCGGCATCGGCCGCAACACCATCACGCGCAAGATCCAGGAACTGCATCTGGAGCCGTAAGCCTCTATCGCGGCATGCGCGGGTGTCGCGCATGCCGCGATCGGACATAATCGCGGTTTGCCGTCAGGTGCGTTCCGTCATGTCCGATTCCTTCCGCTGGCCCGCCGGGGCCGATCCCTTCCGTTTTCTCGAAGCGCTCGACAGCAAGCGCGCCCGCGCGTGGGTCGACGAGCAGAACGCGCGCACGCGTATCGCGCTGCGCGACGACGATGCGTATCGCGCGCTCACCGCGCGGCTCGCGCAAGCGTATCTGCCGCGCGAACGCCCGGTGATTCCGACCCGCTGGCGCGACTGGGCGTACGACCTGTGGCAGGACGATCTCCATCCGAAGGGACTGTGGCGCCGCGCGCGCTGGGACGACTGGCGCGCCGGCCGGCCCGAGTGGGAAACGCTCCTCGACGTCGACGCGCTCGGCGCGCAAGAGGGCGAGTCGTGGGTGTTCGAGCAGGACGCAATCCTGTATCCCGACGGTGACCGCGCGCTGCTGTCGCTGTCGCCGGGCGGTGCCGACGCCGTCGTCGTGCGCGAGTTCGATCTCGTGCAGCGTCGTTTCGTCGACGGCGGTTTCACGATCGACGAGCCGGGGCATCACACGGTCGGCTGGATCGACCGCGATACCGTCTACGTGAGCTGGGATCGCGGCGAAGCGCATGCGACCGCGGCCGGCTATCCGTACGAAGCGCGCCGCTGGGTACGCGGCACGCCGCTCGCCGATGCGCCGGTCGTGTTTCGCGGCGAACCCGACGACATCAGCGCCGGCGCGTGGTTCGACCCGATCGATGGCCGTCACGTCGCGTGGCGCAACGTGGATTTCTTCGACGCACACGCGTACTGGCTGACCGACGCGGGCGAGTGGGTGCGCTACGACGTGCCGACGCATGTCGAGGTCGGCTTCTGGGAAGGCTGGCTCGTGCTGGAGCCGCGGCTCGACTGGGACTGCGGCGGCGTGCATCACGCGGGCGGCTCGCTGCTCGCGATCCGCGAGCAGGCGTTCCTGGCAGGGTCGCGCGAGCTCACGACGCTGTTCGCGCCGCGGCCGTCGACGTCCGCCTGCACGTGGACGCACACGCGCACGATGCTGATCGCGAGCTGGCTCGACGACGTGCACAACCGCACGATGCTGTGGCAGCCGCGCCAGGGCGAGGACGGCGCATGGACGTGGGACGCGCGGCCGTTCGACTGGCCGGGCGATGCGCAGATCGACGTCGAGCCGGTCGAGTCGACGCTGAACGACGACGTGTACGTGGACGTCGATACCTATCTCGATCCGCCCGAATGCTGGCTCGCCGACCTGGCCGATCGCGCGGCCGATGCGCCGTCGCGCCGCGTGCTGCTCGATCGGCCGCCGGTGCGGTTCGATGCGGCCGGGCTCGTCGTGCGTCGCGCGAATGCCCGTTCGCGCGACGGCACGATGGTGCCGTACACGCTGATCGGGCCGCGTGACGCGCTCGATGCGCGCGATGCGACGGATTGCGCCGACGGCAGCGCCCGCGTCGCGCGCCCGTGCCTGCTGTCAGGCTATGGCGGCTTCGCGATTCCGAACCTGCCCGGCTACAGCGATGCACTCGGCATTGCGTGGCTCGAACGCGGCGGTGTCGCGGCGTTCGCGCACATCCGTGGTGGCGGCGAATTCGGGCCGGGCTGGCACGTCGACGCGCAGCGCGAACATCGGCAGCGCTCGTTCGACGACTTCATCGCGGTGGCCGAGGACCTGATCCGCACCGGCGTGACGACGGCCGCGCAACTCGGCATCGAGGGCGGCAGCAACGGCGGGCTGCTGGTGGGCGCCTGCATGGTGCAGCGTCCGGAACTGTTCGGCGCGGTGCTGTGCCGCGTGCCGCTGCTCGACATGCGGCGCTATCCGAAACTGCACGCGGGCGCCGCGTGGCTCGACGAGTATGGCGATCCGGACGATTCGCGCGAGGGTGCGGCGCTCGCCGCGTACTCGCCGTATCACCGCGTGCGCGAAGGTGTCGTGTATCCGCCGCTGCTGCTGACGACGTCGACGCGCGACGACCGTGTGCATCCGGCGCATGCGCGCAAGATGGCCGCGCGCATGCATGCGCTCGGCCACGAACGGGTGTGGTACTGGGAGAACACCGACGGCGGCCACGGCAGTGCCGACGATCTGGAGCGCGCCGAATCGGATGCGGCGGAGTTCGGTTTCCTATGGGCCCATCTCGGGCCCGCGCCCGCGCGCGGTTGAGCGCGCGCGTGAGAGTAGGCAAGGGGCTCAGCCGACGATCGCGACGACAGGTGTGTGGTCGGACGGCTGGTCCCACGTGCGCGGCACGCGGTCGACTTCGCACGACGTGCAGGTGGCGGCGAGCGCCGGCGACAGCAGGACGTGGTCGATGCGCAGCCCCGCGTTGCGGCGGAACGCGAACATCCGGTAGTCCCACCACGTGAAGGTCTTCTCCGGCTGTTCGAAACGGCGGAACGCATCGACGAAGCCGAGCTCGATCAGCTTCGCGAAGTGCGCGCGCTCCTGCGGCGACACGAGGTTCTGGCCTTCCCATTTCGCCGGGTCGTGCACGTCGCGGTCTTCGGGCGCGATGTTGTAGTCGCCGAGCAGCGCGAGCTTCGGGTAGCGCTGCATCTCGGTGGCCAGCCACGCATGCAGTGCGTCGAGCCACTGCATCTTGTAGACGAACTTGTCGGAGTCGGGCGCCTGGCCGTTCGGGAAATAGGCGGACACGATGCGCACACCGTCGACCGTCACGGCGATCACGCGCTGCTGCGGATCGTCGAAGCCGGGGATGTTGCGCACGACGTCCGATTCGTCGACGGCGAGCGTGTCGCGCACGAGGATCGCGACGCCGTTGTAGGTCCTCTGGCCCGCGAACCAGCTGCGGTAGCCGGCAGCCTCGAGATCGGCGCGCGGATACTTCTCGTCGGGCAGCTTCAGTTCCTGCAGGCACAGCACGTCGGTTCCGCTTTGCGCGAGCCAGTCGAGCACATGCTGCTTGCGGACGTTGAGCGAGTTGACGTTCCAGGTGGCGATTTTCATGAACGGGAATGCGTGCGGGGTGAATGCGAAGGCCGCCATCTTACCGCGAGCAAGGGGCGCGAACGCGCGCGACGCGCGGCGCGAAGCAGGGGCGATGCATCGCGTGATCGACGACCTGCAAAGAAATTGTGACAAAAGTGTTGACGTGAGTACTTCATCACCCTATAATTTATTTCTCTGACGCGGGGTGGAGCAGTCTGGCAGCTCGTCGGGCTCATAACCCGAAGGTCGTAGGTTCAAATCCTACCCCCGCAACCAAGCACACCAGACGATGTGCAGCGCAAGTGACCGATGCGCGCTTCGTCGACAGGAACCCGGCCTCGTGCCGGGTTTTTTGTTTTCAGCCCGCCGCCCACTCGACCGCCGCCTTCGCATGCAGCGCGGTCGTATCAAATACCGGCAGCGGCGAATCGTCTGCGCCGATCAGCAGCGTGATTTCCGTACAGCCGAGTATCACCGCCTGCGCGCCGCGTTTCGCCAGTTCGTCGATGATCGCTACGTAGGTCGCGCGCGACTCGGCATCGATGACGCCATGACACAGCTCGTCGTAGATGATCCGGTGCACGTCGCTACGCGCGGATTCGTCCGGCACCAGCACGTCGAGGCCGAATTTGTCGTGCAGACGCTCCGTATAGAACGGCAGTTCCATCGTGTAGCGCGTGCCGAGCAGCGCGACGCGCTCGACGCCCGCTGCTCGCAGTGCGGTGCCGGTCGGATCGGCGATGTGCAGGAATGGCAGCGCCACCGCAGCCTCGATCGCGTCGTGCACGCGGTGCATCGTGTTGGTCGTCAGCACGACGAGATCGGCGCCGGCCGCTTCGAGCCGGCGCGCGGCATCGGCCATCCGTTCACCGAGCGCGGCCCAGTCCTGCGCGCGCTGCAATGCTTCGATCTCCGCGAAATCCACCGTGACCAGCACGCTCATCGCATTGTGGTGGCCGCCGTGCAGCGCCTTCGAATGGCGATTGATCATCCGGTAGTACTCCGCCGACGATTCCCAGCTCATCCCGCCGATCAGTCCGATCGTCTTCATCCGTCACCCGTGCGTTTCTTGAACTGTGGCAGACGAGTATAGGGGGCGGTCCTTGCGCGCGGCGGTACGATCCGCGCGAAGCGGACCGGTACGGTGCCGCCGGAACGTGCCGGAACTGCGCGGAGGCGACCGAACGCGACATCACGCGACAGTTGAAACGGGCACTGTGTTTTTGTACAGTATTGGCACCGTGAATCCGACCATCATCCCGCCTGCCGATCCGCGCGTGCCGCCACCCGGCGACGCACCGTCACGCGTGCGCAAGATCATCCATTGCGACTGCGACTGCTTTTACGCGTCGGTCGAGATGCGCGACGACCCGTCGCTGCGCAACCGGCCGCTCGCGGTCGGCGGCCGGCCCGACCAGCGCGGCGTGATCGCGACCTGCAACTACGAGGCGCGGCGCTATGGCGTGCATTCGGCGATGTCGTCGGCGCTGGCGATGCGCAAGTGCCCGGACCTGCTGATCCTGCCGTCCGCGATGGACAAGTACCGCGCGGCGTCGCGGCAGATCATGGCGATCTATCGCGACTACACGCGTGACGTCGAGCCGCTGTCGCTCGACGAGGCGTACCTCGACGTCAGCGGTTCCGAACTGTGCCAGGGCAGCGCGACGCTGATTGCACGGGAGATTCGCCGGCGCGTGTACGACACGGTCGGCGTGACGGTGTCGGCGGGCGTCGCGCCGAACAAGTTCATCGCGAAGATCGCGTCCGACTGGAACAAGCCCGACGGCCTGTTCGTCGTGCGTCCGCATGAGGTCGACGCATTCGTCGCGGCGTTGCCGGTGCGCAAGCTGCACGGCGTCGGGCAGGTGACGGCCACGCGGCTCGACCGGCTCGGCATCCAGACCTGCGCTCAGTTGCGCGACTGGTCGCTGATCGATCTGCATCGCGAGTTTGGCGCATTCGGCCGGCGGCTGTATCAGCTCGCGCGCGGAATCGACGAGCGGCCCGTGCAGGCCGACCAGGAGCGCAAGTCGGTCAGCGTCGAGACGACCTACGTGACCGACCTGACGACGCTCGAGCAATGCGCGGACGAGATTCGTCGCCTGGTCGTGCAGCTCGACGCGCGGATCGCGCGCGCGGGCGCGGCCCGCACGATACGCAAGCTGTACGTGAAGATCCGCTTCGCGGATTTCCAGCGCACGACGGTCGAGTGCGTGGCCGACGCGACGAATGCGCAGACGGCCGTCACGCTGCTCGCGAAGGGGCTGCAGCGGCGCGCGCAGGCGGTGCGGCTGCTCGGCGTCGGCGTGCGCATCGACGAGGGCACGGCCGAGCGTCACGGGCAGTTTTCGCTGTTCGACGACGAGGCCGACCTCAACACCGACAACACGGACGAAGCAGGCGGCGAAACGCCGGCACCATGATGAAAAAAGGCACCGCCGAAGCGGTGCCTTTCGATGCAGGCGGACGAGCCGGGCAGGGCATGCTCAGTGCGCGGGGGACGCCATCCCGTTGTGGCGCAGCAGCGCGTCGATTTCCGGCTCGCGGCCGCGGAACGCCTTGAACGAATCCATCGCCGGCCGGCTGCCGCCGACTTCGAGGATCTCGCGGCGATAGCGCGTGCCGGTCGCCGCGTCGAGCACGCTGCCGCTCGCGGCAGCCGCTTCCTCGAACGCCGCGTACGCGTCGGCCGACAGCACCTCGGCCCACTTGTAGCTGTAATAGCCGGCCGCATAGCCGCCCGCGAAGATGTGGCTGAACGTATTCGGCCAGCGCGAGAACGCCGCCTGCGGAATCACGTGGTAACGCTCGTTGATCTCGCGCGCGAACGCGTTCACGCCGGTCGTGCCGGCCGGGTCGAAGTCGACGTGCAGCAGCATGTCAAACATCGAGAACACGATCTGGCGGAGCGTGCCGAGACCGCTCTGGAAGTTCTTCGCGGCGATCATCTTGTCGAACAGCTCGCGCGGCAGCGCGGCGCCCGTCTCGACGTGCGACGACATCGACGACAGCACGTCCCATTCCCAGCAGAAGTTTTCCATGAACTGCGACGGCAATTCGACCGCATCCCATTCGACGCCGTTGATGCCCGACACGCCGAGTTCGTCGACGCGCGTAAGCATGTGATGCAGCCCGTGGCCGAATTCATGGAACAGCGTGATGACTTCGTCGTGCGTGAAGCATGCGGGCTTGCCGCCGACCGGCGCCGAGAAATTGCAGGTCAGGTACGCGACCGGCGTCTGCACGGCGTTGCCGCGCTTCGCGCGCGCACGCGCATCGTCCATCCACGCGCCGCCGCGCTTGCCTTCGCGTGCATACAGGTCGAGATAGAACTGCGCGACGAGCGAGCCGTCGCGGTTCTCCACGCGGAAGAAGCGCACGTCCTTGTGCCACACCGGTGCGTCGTCCGGCTTGATCCGCACGCCGAACAGCGTTTCGGTGACCGTGAACAGGCCCTTCAGCACGGCCGGTTCCGGGAAGTACTGCTTGACCTCGTTTTCCGAGAACGCGTAGCGCTGCTGGCGCAGCCGCTCGGCCGAGAACGCGACGTCCCACGGCGCGAGCTCGGCCAGACCGAGTTCCTTCGCGGCGAACGCGCGCAGTTCGTCCCAGTCCTTGTCAGCGTGCGGTCGCGCGCGCGTCGCGAGATCCTCGAGGAACGCGATCACCTGCTGTGGCGATTCGGCCATCTTCGGCGCGAGCGACACTTCGGCGAAGTTGCGGTAGCCGAGCATCTGCGCTTCTTCGCGGCGCAGCTTCAGTTCGTCGGCGACGATCGCCGTGTTGTCCCACTCGGCCTTGCCGCCGCCGTACTGCGGGCCGAGTTCCGATGCGCGGGTTGCATACGCGCGGTACAGCGTCTCGCGCATCGCGCGGTTCTCGGCGTACTGCAGTACCGGGAAGTAGGACGGGAAGTGCAGCGTGAACTTCCAGCCTTCCTTGCCTTCCTTCTGCGCGGCTTCGCGGGCCGCTTCGATCGCGTCGCCCGGCAGGCCGGCCAGCTCGGCTTCGTCGTGCGCGAAATACGCATACGCGTTGGTTGCGTCGAGCACGTGGTCGGAGAACGCCTTCGACAGCGCGGCCTGCTGCTCCTGCAGTTCCGCGAAGCGCGGCTTCTGGTCCTCGGGCAACTCGGCGCCCGACAGGCGGAAATCGCGCAGCGCGTTGTCGAGGATCTTCTTGCGCTCGGCGGACAGCGTCGCGTATTCGGCGCTCGCGGCGATCGCCTTGTACTTCTCGTACAGCGCGAGGTTCTGGCCGACGCTCGACCAGAACTCGGTCACGCGCGGCAGGTTTTCGCCGTAGGCGGCGCGCAGCTCCGGCGTATCGGCGACCGCGTTCAGGTGGCCGACGACGCCCCATGCACGCCCGAGCGGCTCCGTCGCCTGCTCGACCGTCTCGACGATCGCGGCCCATGTCGCCGGCGTCGCTGGCGCGCTCGCGGTGTCGACCGCGCGGTTGGCGGCATCGAGCAGCGTGTCGAGCGCGGGCGTCACGTGTTCCGGACGAATCTCGCCGAAGCGGGGCAGGCCGGAGAAATCGAGGAGCGGATTGGTGTTGGCGCTGGCGGACATTAAGACTCCCTGTCTGTTGCCGGATGAACCGGGGTGAAAAGGGTGAGGCGCGATGCGGCGGCGCCCGATACCGACATTATTGGGGCGCATCGCGCGCTTTCCAATCGTTAGTTTCTAACGACGCGATTGGATGCGCTCGGTACGGGGTCGGATACGGGGGAATTCAGTGCGACGGCGCGGCCACGGCGGGCGACCGGCGAGACGCCGGCGCGCGAATGCGCGCCGGCTGGGCGGGCAGAGCAATCGGGCGGCGCTCAGGCGGCCGCGGCAGCGCGCTCGGCGGCTTCGATCGTGTTGATCAGCAGCATCGTGATGGTCATCGGGCCGACACCGCCCGGCACCGGCGTGATGTGACCGGCAACTTCCTTCACGCCGGCGAAGTCGACGTCGCCACACAGTTTGCCCGCATCGTCGCGGTTCATGCCGACGTCGATCACCGTCGCGCCGAGCTTGACCATGTCGGCCGTCAGGACGTTGCGCTTGCCGACCGCGGCGACCACGATGTCGGCCTGGCGCGTGTGCGCGGCGAGGTCGCGCGTCTTGCTGTGGCAGATCGTCACGGTCGCGCCGGCTTCGAGCAGCAGCATCGCCATCGGCTTGCCGACGATGTTCGAGCGGCCGATCACGACCGCGTTCGCGCCCTGCAGCGGGATGTCATGCGCCTCGAACATCTTCATCACGCCGTACGGCGTGCACGGGCGGAACAGCGGCTTGCCCGTCATCAGCGCGCCGGCGTTCGCGACGTGGAAGCCGTCGACGTCCTTCTCCGGCGCGATCGCCTCGATCACCTTGTGGCTGTCGATGTGTTTCGGTAGCGGCAGCTGGACCAGGATGCCGTGGATCTTCGGGTCGCGGTTCAGTTCGTCGATGCGCGCGAGCAGGTCGGCTTCCGACAGGGTGTCCGGGTACGCATCCTTCTGCGAGAAGAAACCGTTGTCCTCGCACGCCTTGATCTTGTTGCGCACGTAGACTTCGCTCGCGGGGTTCGCGCCGACGAGGATCACCGCGAGACCAGGCTGGTGGCCGCGTGCGGTCAGGGCGGCGGCGCGTTCGGCGGCCTGTGCGCGCAAGGTCTTCGAAAGGGCGTTGCCGTCGATGAGGAGGGCTGTCATGGTGGTGGTTTTGCCGGGAAGTTGGAATGCGGGCGTGCGGCGCACGAAACGCCGCAGCAAAGCACGCAATTATACCGGTCGCCTGCCGTCGTCCGACAGCGAATACAAGGAAAGCGTCATGGCGGCAGTGCCGGCGCCCCGGGAGGCGGCGCCGGGCACGTGCCGTGCGAGCGGGCCGCATCGCGCGGCGCAGTCGTGCGGTGGGGCGGCCGGCGGGGCAGGTGCCCCGCGGCCGCGCAACGTTCAGGCCTGCTTCTTCGACAGGGCGAGGCGCAGCAGGTCGGCGACCGTGTTGACGTTGAGCTTTTCCATGATGTTCGCGCGGTGGGCTTCGACTGTCTTGATGCTGATCCCGAGATCGTCGGCGATCTGCTTGTTCAGCCGGCCGGCGATGATCCGCTCGAGCACCTGCTGCTCGCGCGCGGTCAGCTTCGACAGACGCTCGCTCGCGGCGCGCTGTTCCTGGACGCTCTTGCTTTCGCTTCGGGCCTTGTCGAGCATCCGCTCGACGAGCTTGCGCAGCTCGGCCTCGTCGAACGGTTTCTCGATAAAGTCCATCGCACCCTTTTTCATCGTCGACACCGCCATCGGCACGTCGCCGTGGCCCGTGACGAAGATGATCGGCAGCGCGGCGTTGTCCGCGATCAGGCGCTCCTGCAGCTCGAGGCCGCTCATGCCCGACATCCGCACGTCGAGGATCAGGCAGGCGATCTGGCCGGCCTGCTGCGCCGGCTGATAGGCATCGAGGAACTGCTCCGCGCTCGAGAAGCATTGCACGCGATAGCCGTTCGCCTCCAGCAGCCAGCGCAGCGAGTCCCGTACGGCTTCGTCGTCGTCGACGACGAAGACTGTTTCCTGAGTGGTGGTGACAGGGCTATTCATAGTTCTCCCGTAACGGTATGTGATGCCGATGCCTCGCGCCCCCCTTGGCCGAGATCAGCGGGTTCCCCAATGGGCAGGCTGCAGTGGAACGTCGCGCCGGAAATGCGGCCATCCGGCTCGACGTTGTTGACCACCCACAGACGCCCCCGATGCGATTCGATGATCGAACGGCAGATGTTCAGCCCCATGCCCATGCCATCGGACTTGGTGCTGTAAAACGGTTCGAACAGGCGCTCGGCGGTCGCTTCGTCGACGCCCGGGCCCTGGTCGATCACGCGGATGTCGACGAAACCCGCGTCGATGTCGGCGACCACGCGGATCACGCCGTCCGCCGACGCCGGCTTCACGTCGGCCATCGCCTCGGCCGCGTTCTTCAGCAGGTTCATCAGCACCTGCTCGATCAGCACGGGGTCGACATAAATAATAGGCATTCTTGCGAGGATTTCCGTGACGATCCGGATTCTGCGCTTCCTGGCCTCGATTTCGGCGAGCCCGACGGCGTCGGCGACGATGTCCGCGACGCGCGCCGGCTGGCGCTTCGGCTCGCTGCGCTTCACGAATTCGCGGATCCGCTTGACGATCATCCCCGCGCGCAGCGCCTGCTGTGCGGTCTTTTCCAGCGCGGGCTGCAGCGTCTCGGGCGTGCCGCGGCCGCTCTTGACGAGCGCGAGCGTGCCCGAGCAGTAGTTGTTGATCGCGGCGAGCGGCTGATTCAATTCGTGTGCAATCGACGACGCCATTTCACCCATCGTCATCAATCGGCTCGTGAACTGCAGCTTCTCTTCCTGCTGGTGCGCGAGTTCCTGCGCCTTCTTGCGGGTCGTGATGTCGGTCGCGATCTGCATCTGCGCGAGGTGGCCGTCCACCCACTGGATGTACTGGCGCCGCACCTCGAACCACTTCTGGATGCTCTCGACGTACACCTCCTGCGCATCGGCCGTGCTGCTCGTCAGCGCGGCGGCCGGCAGGCCCGCGAACGCGTCGACCATGTCGATCGAGTCGGACGACGCCTGCGCGCGGTCGAAGCCGCCGCCGGACAGCTCGAGGTGGCCGTCCGGACGGATGCCGAACAGGTGGCGGTAGTAGCGGTTCGCGAACAGCAGCTCGGCTTCGTCGGCGGCGAGCACCGACACGGCGGCGTCGAGGCTTTCGAGCACCGTCGTGAAGCGCTCGTGCGCGGCCGCGAGTTCCTCGCGTGCGCGCTTCGGCTCGGTGATGTCGGTCATCGACGACATCCAGCCGGTCTGGCGGCCCGAGCTGTCGATCAGCGGCGACACGTAGAGGCGCGCATGGAACAGCGTTCCGTTCTTGCGCCGCACGCGCAACTCGAAGCCCGAGCTCGGCGCCTTGCCACGCAGGGTCATGTCGAGCTGGCGCTGCATTTCCGGGTAGGTGTCGCGCGGCCAGTACGGGAACGGCGCGACCTTGCCGACGAGGTCGGTTTCGTCCCAGCCCGTCATCCGGCAGAACGCGGGGTTCACGTGCGTGATGCGGCCGTGCATGTCGAGCACGCGCATGCCGATCAGCACCGAGTTTTCCATCGCGCGGCGGAAGAACGCTTCCGCGTACAGCGCCTGCTGCGCCTCGAAACGCTGGCGCGTGTGCTTCCACAGGCTCCAGAGGCTCCACAGCACGAAGCACGACAGTCCGGCGACGAGCCACACGAGCGTATTGTTGGTCAGGTTCGTGAGCTGCGGGAATGCGTACACGCGCACGGTCAGCCCCTGGCCGGGCGGATCGAGCGGCAGGTCGTAGTGGGAGTCGCGCGGCAGGCGCGGGCGCGTCGACGTGGACGACAGCTCGCGGTTGTTCGAGTCGGTGATCGAGATCTTGTACTTCGACGACAGCTCCTGCGGGATGTCGTGCTTCAGGATCCCTTCGACCGAGAACACCGCGGCGATCGAGCCGAGATATTCGCGGTCGCCGCGCATCACGGGCGTCTGCAGCGTGATGAAGCCGTTGCCGAAGTCGTCGTAGATCAGCGGCGAATAGGCCTGGCGGCGCGTGCTGCGCGCTTCGTCGTACGCGCCGCGCACGGCGTCCTGCATCTGCGCGTCGCCGGGCTTCGCGAGCCGCTGGCCGAGCAGCGGCGGGTGCACGGTCGGCCAGCGCTGCACGCCGGGCGCGGTGTACCAGTTCAGGTAGAGGATTTCCGGATGCGTCTGCATCACGTCCGCGACGGCCATCTGGAATGCATTCTGGTCGAGGCGGCCGGACGCGAGATCGCGCGACAGCGCCTGCAACTGCTCCTGCGCGCCCGTCATCGACAGGCGGATCTGCTGCTGCGCCCACGCGACGTTACGGAACAGGGTGTCTTCCTGCTGCTGCTGTTCGCGGCGATTGAGGCTCCATAGAATCAGGCTCATCACCACGAGGAACACGAGGATCGACAGCAGCGGCGTCAGCAAATAGGAGTTGGACCACCACGGTCCGTGGTGCCAGCGGGACGGCTGCGACTCCGCCGGCGGGCCCGACGGTCGCGCCGAGCGTGCGAAAAGCCGATCGGTCAACATGGCAGGATTGTAGCGCAGCGCAATACATGGAAAACCCATACCGGATATGTTGAACGGAAACGGATTTGTCCTTGCGACGCGTGCCGGAGAGGCCCGAAGCGAGGGTGCAGCGCAGCAATATTCCGCATTACGAGAAAAGATCTCATAATTCGAAAATTTTGTTGCGCGTGGTCGTACACGCTCATTACAATCCGTCGGAGCTTGCCCGCAGCCGGCCGCGTCGCGGCGTCTGCACAAGAGCGATCCTCACATTCCAGGACCCAGGAGACGAGAATGTCCGCTGTACCGAACGAAGTGATGAAATATGTCGCCGCCGATCGTGACGACGACCCGCAAGAAACCGTTGAATGGCTCGAGTCGCTCGACGGCGTGATCTCCTCCGTGGGCACTGGCCGCGCGCACTACCTGATCGAAAAGCAGATCGAATTCGCCCGCATGCACGGCGAACACCTCCCGTTCTCTGCCAACACCCCGTACATCAACACGATCCCGGTCGAAGCCCAGGCGAAGATTCCTGGCGACCAGGATATCGAGCACCGCATCCGTTCGTACACGCGCTGGAATGCGCTGGCGATGGTGCTGCGCGCAGGCAAGGATACGAACGTCGGCGGTCACATCGCATCGTTCGCGTCGGCCGCGACGCTCTATGACGTCGGCTACAACCACTTCTGGCACGCGGCGTCCGACCAGCACGGCGGCGATCTCGTGTTCGTGCAGGGTCACTCGTCGCCGGGCGTGTATTCGCGCGCGTTCCTGCTCGGCCGCCTGAAGGAAGAGCAGCTCGACAACTTCCGCCAGGAAGTCGACGGCAACGGCATTTCGTCGTACCCGCACCCGTGGCTGATGCCGGACTTCTGGCAGTTCCCGACCGTGTCGATGGGTCTCGGCCCGATCATGGCGATCTACCAGGCGCGCTTCATGAAGTACCTGGAATCGCGCGGCATCGCGAAGACCGCCGGCCGCAAGGTCTGGGCGTTCCTCGGCGACGGCGAGACGGACGAGCCGGAATCGCTCGGCGCGATCGGCATGGCGAGCCGCGAGAAGCTCGACAACCTCGTGTTCGTGATCAACTGCAACCTGCAGCGTCTCGATGGCCCGGTGCGCGGCAACGGCAAGATCATCCAGGAACTGGAATCGGAATTCCGCGGCGCCGGCTGGAACGTGATCAAGGTCATCTGGGGCAGCCGCTGGGATGCGCTGTTCGCACGCGACAAGACGGGCGCGCTGATGCGCCGCATGATGGAATGCGTCGACGGTGAATACCAGACGTACAAGTCGGAGTCGGGCGCGTACGTTCGCGAGCACTTCTTCAACTCGCCCGAGCTGAAGGCGCTGGTCGCCGACTGGTCGGACGACGACATCTGGGCGCTGAACCGCGGCGGCCACGATCCGCACAAGATCTACGCGGCGTTCCACGAAGCCAGCAACACGAAGGGCGCGCCGACCGTCATCCTCGCTAAGACCATCAAGGGCTACGGGATGGGCGAGTCGGGCCAGGCGATGAACATCACGCACCAGCAGAAGAAGCTGCCGGTCGAGCAACTGAAGAAGTTCCGTGACCAGTTCCGCCTGCCGATCACCGACGAGCAGATCGCCGACGTGCCGTACCTGAAGTTCGAGGAAGGCTCGAAGGAACTCGAATACATGCGCCAGAAGCGCATGGATCTCGGCGGCTACCTGCCGCACCGCCGCGAGAAGGCGACGTCGCTGCCGGTACCGGCGCTCGACGCATTCGAGCCGCTGCTGAAGGGCACGGGCGAAGGCCGCGAGATCTCGACGACGATGGCGTTCGTGCGGATCCTGAACATCCTGCTGAAGGACAAGGCGCTGGGCAAGCGCGTCGTGCCGATCGTCCCGGACGAATCGCGTACGTTCGGCATGGAAGGCCTGTTCCGCCAGATCGGTATCTGGAACCAGGAAGGCCAGAAGTACGTGCCGGAAGATTCCGACCAGCTGATGTTCTACAAGGAATCGGAAACCGGCCAGATCCTGCAGGAAGGCATCAACGAAGCGGGCGGCATGTGCGACTGGATCGCGGCGGCGACGTCGTATTCGACGCACGGCGAGATCATGGTGCCGTTCTACATCTTCTATTCGATGTTCGGCTTCCAGCGGATCGGCGACCTGGCATGGGCGGCGGGCGACATGCGCTCGCGCGGCTTCCTGCTCGGCGGCACCGCGGGCCGCACGACGCTGAACGGCGAAGGCCTGCAGCACGAAGACGGTCACTCGCTCCTGTGGGCGGCATCGGTGCCGAACTGCGTGAGCTACGACCCGACGTTCGGCTACGAACTCGCGGTGATCATCCAGGACGGTCTGCGCCGCATGGTGCAGGACCAGGAAGACGTGTACTACTACATCACGGTGATGAACGAGAACTACGAGCACCCGGCGATTCCGCAGGGCGAGCACGTGGCGGTCGACATCATCAAGGGCATGTACGCGTTCAAGAAGGCCGACGCCGACCAGAAGGCGCCGCGCGTGCAGCTGCTCGGCGCAGGCACGATCTTCAACGAAGTGATCGCTGCCGCCGACCTGCTGAAGAACGACTGGGGCGTCGCGGCCGACCTGTGGAGCGTGCCGAGCTTCACCGAACTCGCGCGTGAAGGCCACGAAGTCGAGCGCTGGAATCTGCTCCATCCGACCGAGGAGCGTCGCCTGTCGCACGTGCAGAAGTGCCTGAAGGACACGCAGGGTCCGGTCATCGCATCGACCGACTACGTGCGCGCGCTGGTCGACCAGATCCGCGGTCAGGTCGATCGCCGCTTCGTCGTGCTGGGCACGGACGGTTTCGGTCGTTCGGACACCCGCGAGAAGCTGCGTCACTTCTTCGAAGTCGACCGTCACTGGGTCACCGTCGCCGCGCTGAACGCGCTGGCCGACGAAGGCACGATCGAGCGCAAGGTGGTCGCGGATGCGATTGCCAAGTACAACCTCGATCCGTCGAAGCCCAACCCGATGACCGTTTAACGCACACGCGCCGTGTGATGCCGCGCGCCGCTTCCGGGAGGGGCGCGCGCGGCCATGGAGACACAAAAAGATGAGTCAAGCGATCGAAGTGAAGGTGCCGGATATCGGCGATTACAAGGACGTGCCCGTCATCGAGGTGCTCGTGAAGGTGGGCGACACGGTCGAGCCCGAGCAGTCGCTCGTCACGCTCGAATCGGACAAGGCGACGATGGACGTCCCGAGCCCGGCAGCCGGCACGGTCAAGGAAGTGAAGATCAAGGTGGGCGATTCCGTGTCGGAAGGCTCGTTGATCATCCTGCTCGAAGGCGGCGCCGCGGCGCAGGTGAACGGCGCGGCCGCGCCGGCAGCAGCTCCCGCACCGGCGGCAGCGCCGGCACCGGCTGCAGCAGCGTCGGCTGCCGCACCCGCCGCTGCGGGTGGCACGCTCGAGGTGAAGGTACCCGACATCGGCGACTACAAGGACGTCCCGGTGATCGAGATCGGCGTGAAGGTCGGCGACACGGTCGAGAAGGAGCAGTCGCTCGTCACGCTCGAATCGGACAAGGCGACGATGGACGTGCCGAGCCCGGCCGCCGGCGTCGTGAAGGAAATCAAGGTCAAGGTGGGCGATTCGGTGTCGGAAGGCACGCTGATTGTGCTGCTCGACGCCGCCGGCGCAGCGCCTGCCGCCGCGCCGCAAGCGAGCGCGCCGGCACCGGCCGCTGCCGCGCCGGCTCCCGCCGCCGCACCGGCACCCGCGAAGGCTGCGCCGGCTCCGGCTGCTGCCGCGCCGGCCGCCGCACCGTCGGGCGAGTATCGCGCGAGCCACGCATCGCCGTCCGTGCGCAAGTTCGCGCGCGAACTCGGCGTCGAAGTCGCACGCGTGCAGGGTAGCGGTCCGAAGGGCCGTATCACGAAGGATGACATCACGGGCTTCGTGAAGGGCGTGATGACGGGCCAGCGCGCAGCGCCGGGCGCAGCAGCCGCGCCGGCAGGCGGCGGCGAGCTGAACCTGCTGCCGTGGCCGAAGGTCGACTTCTCGAAGTTCGGCCCGTTCGAGGCGAAGCCGCTGTCGCGCATCAAGAAGATCTCGGGCGCGAACCTGCATCGCAACTGGGTGATGATCCCGCACGTCACGAACAACGACGAAGCGGACATCACCGAGCTCGAAGCGCTGCGCGTGCAACTGAACAAGGAGCACGAGAAGGCCGGTGTGAAATTCACGATGCTCGCATTCGTGATCAAGGCGGTCGTCGCCGCGCTGAAGAAGTTCCCGACCTTCAACGCCAGCCTCGACGGCGACAACCTGGTGTTCAAGCAGTACTACCACATCGGTTTCGCCGCGGACACGCCGAACGGTCTCGTCGTGCCGGTGATCCGCGACGCGGACAAAAAGGGCCTCGTCGACATCGCGAAGGAAATGGCCGAGCTGTCGAAGGCCGCGCGCGACGGCAAGCTCAAGCCGGACCAGATGCAGGGCGGTTGCTTCTCGATCTCGTCGCTCGGCGGGATCGGCGGCACCAACTTCACGCCGATCATCAACGCGCCGGAAGTCGCGATCCTCGGGTTGTCGCGCGGCCAGATGAAGCCGGTGTGGGACGGCAAGCAGTTCGTGCCGCGTCTGACGCTGCCGCTGTCGCTGTCGTATGACCATCGTGTCATCGATGGCGCGGAAGCCGCGCGGTTCAATGCGTATCTCGGTGCGTTGCTTGCCGATTTCCGTCGCATCATTCTTTGATGAGCGGGGAGTTTGCTCGCGGGGGCGTGGTTTTTTGTCGGTTATCCATGCCTCGTCGTTGAACTGGCTTTCTTGACGGTCTGCTAGCGTCGCCCCTGCGCGGGGCGGCGGTCACTTTTCTTTGTCTTCCAAAGAAAAGTAACCAAAAGAAAGGCGCGTCCTTGGGCGGACGGCAAAGGTGGTCCTGCCCACGTGCGCGTTCTCTTCTCTTGCCAGGCCGTAGTTCTTCCGCGAGCAGCTCCCTCTCTGTCTGCAGCTAATCAAGAAGGGGACAGTAATGAGTCTCATCGAAGTCAAGGTTCCGGATATCGGCGATTTCAGCGGCGTCGATGTCATCGAAGTCAACGTGAAGCCGGGCGACGTGATCGAAAAAGAGCAAACGCTCATCACGCTCGAATCGGACAAAGCCTCCATGGAAGTGCCCAGCGACGTCGCCGGCACGGTCAAGGAAGTCAAGGTCAAGGCCGGCGAGAAAGTCTCGCAAGGCACGGTCATCGCCATCGTCGAAGCAACGGCCGGCGCCGCCGCCCCCGCGAAAGCAGCCGAACCCGCGAAGGCCGCAGCACCGGCCTCGGCCGCTGCACCCGCAGCCGCTCCTGCACCCGCGCCGCAAGCCGGCAGCTACGCAGGTGCCGCCGACATCGAGTGCGACATGCTCGTGCTCGGCGCCGGCCCCGGCGGCTACTCGGCCGCGTTCCGCTCAGCCGACCTCGGCATGAAGACGGTGCTGGTCGAACGCTACTCGACCCTCGGCGGCGTGTGCCTGAACGTCGGTTGCATCCCGTCGAAGGCGCTGCTGCACACGGCACTCGTCATCGACGAAGCCGCGGCGCTGGCGTCGCACGGCATCACGTTCGGCAAGCCGGAGGTCGATCTCGACAAGCTTCGCGACTTCAAGGGCGGCGTCGTCAAGAAGCTGACGACGGGCCTCGCCGGCATGGCAAAGGCGCGCAAGGTCGACGTGGTCACGGGCGTCGGCGCATTCGTCGATCCGTATCACATGGAAGTGCAGGGCGAAAACGGCAAGAAGGTCGTCAAGTTCAAGCAGGCGATCATCGCCGCCGGCTCGCAGGCAGTGAAGCTGCCGTTCATGCCGGAAGACCCGCGCGTCGTCGATTCGACGGGCGCGCTCGAACTGCGCCAGCTGCCCAAGCGCATGCTCGTGATCGGCGGCGGCATCATCGGCCTCGAAATGGCAACGGTGTACGCGACGCTCGGCGCCGAGATCGATGTGGTCGAAATGATGGACGGCCTGATGATGGGCGCGGACCGCGATCTCGTGAAGGTCTGGGAAAAGTACAACGCGAAGCGCTTCGGCAACGTGATGCTGAAGACCAAGACGGTCGGCGCGGAAGCGAAGGAAGACGGCATCTACGTCAAGTTCGAGGGCGAGAAGGCGCCGGCGGAAGCGCAGCGCTACGACCTCGTGCTCGTCGCGGTGGGCCGCAGCCCGAACGGCAAGAAGATCGGTGCCGACAAGGCCGGCGTCGCGGTCACCGACCGCGGCTTCATCGACGTCGACAAGCAGATGCGCACGAACGTCCCGCACATCTTCGCGATCGGCGACGTCGTCGGTCAGCCGATGCTCGCGCACAAGGCCGTGCATGAAGGCCACGTCGCAGCGGAAGCCGCGCACGGCGAGAAGGCATACTTCGATGCGCTGCAGATCCCGTCGGTGGCGTACACGGATCCGGAAGTGGCTTGGGCCGGCAAGACGGAAGACCAGTGCAAGGCCGAAGGCATCAAGTACGGCAAGGCCGTGTTCCCGTGGGCCGCATCGGGTCGCGCGATCGCGAACGGCCGCGACGAAGGCTTCACGAAGCTGATCTTCGACGAGGAAACCCATCGCGTGATCGGCGGCGGCATCGTCGGCCTGAACGCGGGCGACCTGATCAGCGAAGTGTGCCTCGCCGTCGAGATGGGCGCGGACGCGGAAGACATCGGCAAGACGATCCATCCGCACCCGACGCTCGGCGAATCGGTCGGCATGGCCGCCGAGCTGTACGAAGGCGTCTGCACGGACCTGCCGCCGCAACGCAAGAAGTAACGCGACCGGCATGGCCGGCCTTGTGTCGGCCTTGTGCCGGCCACGAAAAACGCCGCCGCCCGGGATATCCGGACGGCGGCGTTTTCTTTTGCCCGCAACCGACCGCAAATGCGCCACCGCAACGGCGACGACCGGATGACCGGATGTTCCGACGCCGGAAACGAAAAAAGCCGCGCAGTGCGCGGCTTTTTCAGGAGCAGGGGACGCTTACGCGGCCGGCTTGCTCGAACGGCGCGATGCAGCAGCGCTCGCAGCCTTCGTCGCGACAGCGGCAGCCGCGTTGAAGTTCGTTTCGGCGATCTCGACGGCTTGCTTGGCAGCCTTCTGGACCGTTTCGTACGTCGTGTTCGCTGCGTTCAGTGCCGACTTCAGTGCGGCGACAGCCGTTTCCGAACCGGCCGGGGCGTTCTTCGCGACGTTGTCGACGAGTGCCTGGACCTTCTTGTTCTGCTCATCGAATTGCGCTTCGGCAACCTTCGCGAACTCGGCTTGCGTCGACGAGGCGATTTCATACAGGTGACGGCTGTACGAGAGCACCTTTTCCGCGACCGGCTGCGACAGGCTCGCTTGCAGCGCGATCAGTTCCTGCGCGTCCTTCACCGACAGCAGGCGCTGCGCGTTTTCCTGGCTTTCCGCCAGCGACGACTTCACGACCTGCAGGTTGAGTTCGATCAGCTTTTCGACGCCTTCGAACGCCTTGGTCGTCAGACCGAACAGGCTTTCGAGGTTGGCTTTCTGTGCGGCGGCGATTTGCTCGGGGGTCAGCAAGGACATGTCAAGCTCCTGAAAAGCGATCGCGTCGATCGCAGGGGGTAAGGGGCACTACGCTGGGGAACCTCGGAGCCGCGTGCTTTGTGCAACGCAGCAATGTGTCGTATTTTAGGGCAGAGAAAACGCTTGTCAAGTATTTTTTGTGCGTTGCACAATCGCGACAAATTATCGATAAAACAACGAGTTATCATGACGATTCGGAATCGGTTTCAGGCGTGTTCCCACATGGTGCGCACCTGGCTGGGGAAGGCGCGGCGCACAATGATCATGCACAGGTAAACCTGACAGGCATGTGGAACGTTATGCTTCTGCTCCTGTCGAAAAGCGCGCCGTTTCAATGCGCGTGCCGTGGTGACGTGCCGCCGCCGCGGTCGACACCGGTGCCGCTGGCACACCGAGCGCCGGGTACGTACTTTCCCCGCTTTATTTCGTCGCCAAAGTGACGTTATCTCAATTAACCGCGTGGTAATCGGGAGACGGGTGCTGTCGGGCAGCGCATCTCATCAATTTTTTCGATGGGAGCGGGAGGGTTGATCGACTCGTCGTTGGTCAACTCTTACATTCCGGTTTAACGACGATCGGTAAGTGCCTAATATTGCTCTTTTTTTCAGCTTTAACTACACTTGCGGAAACTCCCGCCCGCTTTGTCCAGACCCCAATGAAAGCCGAATCGTTTTCACCGCGCAGATTGTTGCAGAGCATGACGCTCGGCACGGCTGTGTCGGTCGCCGTCGCCTTGCTGGCGACCGCTGCGTCCGTCGCACCCGCTGACGCCTTTGCCGCCACTGCGAAGACTCACCAGGCCGCCAAGAAAGCCGCTTCCACTTCCTCGGCGAAGAAGAAGACGGTGAAGGCCGCCTCCGCGAAATCCGCCAACGTCGCGGCCGATGCGCCGAAGGCCACGCGCAAGCGCGCGACGCTCGCGTCGAACGTACACGGCCACCGTGGTGCGGTGCGCAAGGTCGCGTTCCAGCCGCGTCGCCCGACGGTCGGCCAGGCATTCGGCCTGCACGACACGCCGGACGCGCTCGCGCTGCGCTCGAGCGTCGCGTACGTCGTCGACCAGAACACCGGCGAGCCGCTGTTCGACAAGAATTCGCACGCCGTCGTGCCGATCGCGTCGATCTCGAAGCTGATGACGGCGATGGTCGTGCTCGACTCGAAGTCGCCGATGACCGACCAGATCGAAGTCACCGACGAAGACCGCGACTACGAGAAAGGCACGGGTTCGCGCCTGTCGGTCGGCTCGGTCCTGTCGCGCGAGGACATGCTGCACATCGCGCTGATGGCGTCGGAAAACCGTGCCGCTGCCGCGCTGTCGCGCTACTACGCGGGCGGCCGTCCGGCGTTCATCGCCGCGATGAACGCGAAGGCGAAGTCGCTCGGCATGAACGACACGCACTTCGAGAATTCGACGGGCCTGTCGAGCTCGAACGTGTCGAGCGCGCGCGACCTCGTGAAGATGGTCAATGCGGCGTACCAGTACCCGATGATTCGCCAGTTCTCGACCGATCGCACGTACGAAGTCAATACGGGCAAGCGCAACCTGATCTACAACAGCACGAACGCGCTGATCCGCGGCAACGGCTCGTGGGACATCGGCCTGCAGAAGACGGGCTTCATCAACGAGGCCGGCGAATGTCTCGTGATGCAGGCGACTATCCACGGCCGGCCGATGGTGATGGTGTTGCTGGATTCGTTCGGCAAGTACTCGCGCTTCGCCGACGCGGCGCGCCTGCGCAACTGGCTCGACGCCGGCGGCGGCGAGCGCCTGACGGCGGCCAATACGGCGAACGGCGGTACCTGATCGCGCCACGGCGGTTCGCCGCCGTGCCGTTGCCGCAAACGAAAAGCCCCGCAATCGCGGGGCTTTTTTTCGTCCGGCCGTCGAACGGCGGGCGGTGCGGGTCATGCGTGCCGTTGCAGCCCTTCGGCGTCCTTCGTGGGCTCCGGCCGGTAGCCGAGCGATTCCGAAATGGTGAGGGCGGTGCGGCTCAACTGGCCGAGCCACGCGTCCTGCAGGCGATCGGCCGGTGCCGACAGCGACAGGCCCGCGACGAGCTTGCCCGAGTCGTCGTAGATGCCGGCCGCGATACAGCGCACGCCCAGCTCCAGTTCCTCGTTGTCGCGCGCGCACGATTGCTGGCGCACGAGCGTCAGTTCGCGCTCGAGCTTCGCGATGTCGGTAATGCTGTTCTGCGTATGGCCGGACAGCCCGGTGCGCGTCGCGTAGGCGCGCACGCGCGACGTTTCGTCGACCGCGAGAAACAGCTTGCCGACCGATGTCAGGTGCAGCGGCGCGCGGCCGCCGATCGCGCGGACGACCTGCATCCCCGAGCGCTCCGAATACGCGCGCTCGATATAGACGATTTCGTCGCCCTGGCGTACCGACAGGTTCACGGTCTGGCCGGTCAGGCGATGCAGTTCGCGCATCGGCATCAGCGCGGCGTCGCGTACCGACAGGCGCGCCTTCACGAGGTTGCCGAGCTCGAGCAGCCTCATGCCGAGCCGGTAGGTGCCGGGGTCGGAGCGGTCGACCAGGCGGCAGGTCACCATGTCGTTGAGGATACGGTGCGCGGTCGACGGATGAAGTTCGGTGCGCTGCGCAAGCTCCTTCAGGCTGACGGGGTCGCTGTGCGCGGCGAGCGCGTCCAGCAGCCGCATCATGCGTTCGATCACCTGGATCGACGTTTTGGAATCCGGGGTGGGTTGGCTCATGTCGGGGGGGGAATCGGTTGACGCATCAAGCGGTGTTGCGTCGATTGTATCTCGTATCGTGAAAAAAGCGAACGCCGTTCGAGGAAGTCCTCGTTTCCGGCCGTGCGCGCTTGCATACGCGCCGGCGTTGGTCTCGCCGGCCAAACGGCGGATAATGAGAGCCGTTTTCTCGAAGGAGCGCATATGCGAGTCGGTTTGTTCGTGACCTGCCTGGTCGACCTGATGCGTCCGGAAATCGGTTTTTCCGCGCTGAAACTGATTCGCGAAGCCGGCTACGAGGTATTCGTGCCGCCCGCGCAAACCTGCTGTGGCCAGCCGGCCTACAACTCGGGCGATCGCGCGCTCGCACGCGATCTCGCCGAAAAGACGCTGCGCGAGTTCGAGCAGTTCGACTACGTCGTCGCGCCGTCGGGCTCGTGCGGCGGCATGATCCGCACGCACTACGGCGACCTGTTCCGCGACGACCCCGAACTGATGGGGCGCTATGCGCGATTTCAGCAGAAAGTCTATGAACTGACCGATTTCCTTGCGAACGTCGCGAAGGTGACGCTCGCGCCCGGCGAATTCACGGGGCCGGTCACCTATCACGACTCGTGCTCGGGCCTGCGCGAGCTCGGCGTGAAGGCGCAGCCGCGCGCGCTGCTCGCGCAGCGTGGCGTGGCCGTCACCGAGATGAAGGATTGCGAGCACTGCTGCGGCTTCGGCGGCACGTTCGCGGTCAAGTACGGCGACATTTCCGCGGCCATCGCGGACGAGAAATGCGCGAATGTCCGCGCATCCGGCGCGGGCGCCGTCGTGCTCGGCGATCTCGGCTGCATGCTGAACATCGAAGGGCGGTTGCGCCGCACGGGCGACCGCGACACGCGCGTGCTGCACGTCGCGCAGGTGCTGGCGGGCGACGTCTGACGCCCGGTTCCGCTCACTTTTCCCCGATACCGCGATGCAAGTCCAATCGATGCATTTCAAGGCCCGTGCCGGCCAGAAGCTGGCCGACCAGCGCCTGCAGCAGAACCTGAAGAAGCTGTCGACGAAGTTCGTGTCCGCACGCGCCGACGCGATGACCGAGATCGACTTCCAGGCGACGCGCGCCGCGCTGAAGGCGCGCCGCAACCGTGCACTGGAGAATCTCGACGTGTGGCTCGAGGCGTTCGAACGCGAGGCGACGCGGCGCGGCACGACGGTGCTGTTCGCGGAAACGACCGCCGACGCCGCGCGGCTCGTCGCCGATATCGCGCGACGCCACGACGTGAAGAAGGTCATCAAGACGAAGTCGATGGTGTCCGAGGAAATGCGCCTGAACGCGGTGCTCGCCGAGATGGGCGTGCAGTCGATCGAGACGGACCTGGGCGAATACATCCTGCAGATCAACGACAACGAGCCGCCGAGCCACATCATCGCGCCCGTCGTGCACAAGGACAAGGACGAGATCGCGGACCTGTTCGCGCGCACGCACCACCGCGAGCGGCTGACCGAGATTCCCGACATGACGCGCGAGGCGCGTGAGGTGCTGCGCCCGCATTTCCTGTCGGCCGACATGGGGGTGACGGGCGGCAACTTCGTGATCGCCGAGACGGGGTCGGTCGCGGTCGTCACGAACGAAGGCAACGAAGGGATGTGCACGGTGATGCCGCGCGTGCATGTCGCGGTGACGGGCATCGAGAAGGTGCTGCCGACGCTCGAGGATCTCGCGACCGCGATGCGTCTGCTGCCGCGCTCGGCGACCGGGCAGAAGACCTCGAACTATTTCTCGCTGCTCACCGGGCCGCGCGGCCCCGGCGACGAGGACGGCCCGGAGCACAACTACGTGGTGCTCGTCGACGGCGGTCGGACGGGACTGATCGGCGGCGAATTCCAGGAGATGCTGCGTTGCATTCGCTGCGGCGCATGCATGAACCACTGCCCGGTATATCAGAAGGTCGGCGGGCACGCGTACGGATGGGTCTATCCGGGCCCGATGGGCTCGGTGCTGACACCGAGCTACGTGGGGATCGACCGTGCACTCGACTTGCCGCAGGCCGCGACGCTGTGCGGCGAATGCGACAGCGTGTGCCCGGCCGGGATCCCGTTGTCGCACTTGCTGCGTACGCTGCGCGAGAAACAGGTCGAGCGGCATCTGCGGCCGTGGCGCGAGCGCGCCGCGCTCGCCGCGTGGGGCTTCGTCGCGCGCCGGCCGATGCTGTATGCGCTGACGACCAAGCTCGCGGTGCGCATCCTCGAGCGGCTGGGCGGCAATGGCGGTACGCTGCGGCGCCTGCCAATGATGGGCGGCTGGATGGATACGCGCGACATGCCGACGCCGACCGGGCGCACGTTCCGCGAGCTGTACGCGGCATCCCAAAGCCACCTCGGCTGACCACTGTTCATCGAGCGACAACAGTGCGTTCGCTATTCATGTATTTATCTCGATAGATGCGGTCTATAGAATCCTGCCTGTAGTCCCCGGAATCGGGTTTCGGGGCATGAGGTCAAGGAGCCGCATCATGAGAAAGACAATATCGATGTACTGGCCGCTGGCAATCGTCGTCCCGCTCGCCGCGGTCGCTTATTTGCACGCGATGGCCGACGCACCGTCGCGTGGCCCGATCGCCGTTCATCAGGCATCGGCCGAACTCGCGCGCGCGGTGTCGTTCGGGCTGGTCGGCGACGCGGCGAAGCCGTTGCCGGCCGTATCCGGCGACGTCGCGCTCGCCGCACCCAAGGCGCTGTAAGTCACGCCGCCGTCGCTTTGCGCGGCGGCGCGATTCCGGGCGCCTTTGTATAATGGCGCGTTCTTCTTCCACGCGGTTCACCGCGGCTTTTCGAGAGTGCGATGTCCCGCGTTGCGATCTGTTTCGTCTGTCTCGGCAACATCTGCCGTTCGCCCACGGCGGAAGGCGTGATGCGCCACCAGGTCGACGCGGCCGGGCTGGCCGACCGGATCGCGATCGATTCGGCCGGGACGGGCGACTGGCACGTCGGCGAGCCGCCCGACACGCGCGCGCAGGCGGCGGCGCGTACGCGCGGCTACGACCTGTCGGCGCTGCGGGCGCGGCAAGTGAGCGCGGTGGATTTCGAGCGGTTCGATCTGCTGCTGGCGATGGACGAGGCCAATTTCGCGGAATTGCGGCGGCGCTGCCCGCCCGAGCATCGCGACAAGGTGCGCCTCCTGATGGAATTCGCGCCGGGCGCGACCGAGATCGAAGTGGCGGATCCTTATTTCGGCGGCGCGCAGGGCTTCGAACAGGTGCTCGACCAGGTCGAGCGCGCGTGCGCGGGCCTGCTCGATACCCTCCGCAGCGGCGCCGCACACTGATCGCGGCGAGGTATTCAGCGATCTGCGAATACCCTGTCGAAGACATGGATACTTGACTAAATTCGTCAAATATTTATACTTGACCAAAATCGTCAAGATTGCAGTCCCCTAGACACCATGAGACTCACCACCAAAGGCCGTTTCGCCGTCACGGCGATGATTGACTTGGCACTGCGCCAGGAGCAGGGCCCGGTGACGCTTGCAGGCATCAGCCAGCGCCAGCGGATTTCGCTCTCGTATCTCGAACAGCTGTTCGGCAAGCTGCGCAGGCATGAAATCGTCGAATCCGTGCGCGGCCCGGGCGGCGGCTACAACCTCGCGCGCCGCGCGCAGGACGTCACCGTCGCCGACATCATCATCGCGGTCGATGAACCGCTCGACGCCACGCAGTGCGGCGGCAAAGGCACGTGCGACGGCTCGAAGCAGCCCGACGGCCATTGCATGACGCACGAGCTGTGGTCGACCCTGAACCAGAAAATGGTCGAATACCTCGATTCGGTATCGCTGCAGGATCTCGTCGATCAGCAGCGCGCACGCGAGGGCGCACCCGCGGTGCTGCGCGACCGGCGCACGCCGGAGCCCGTCGCGGCACCGGCCGAACCGGTGCGCACGATGCCGCTCGGTCCCAATTCGGTGTTCAACATCGCGAGTTCGTGAGCGCGAACGCGCCGCACACCCCATAACGCACATAGTCCCTGCACAGAATTCCCGGAGCGACAGATGACCCAAGAGACTCTCCACCTGCCCATCTACATGGATTACAGCGCGACGACGCCGGTCGACCCGCGCGTGGTCGACAAGATGGTGCCGTACCTGCGCGAGCAGTTCGGCAACCCGGCGTCGCGCAGCCACGCATACGGCTGGGACGCGGAACGCGCGGTCGAGGAAGCGCGCGAGCAGGTGGCTGCGCTCGTGAACGCGGATCCGCGCGAGATCATCTGGACGTCCGGCGCGACGGAATCGGACAACCTCGCCATCAAGGGTGCCGCGAACTTCTACAAGGGCAAGGGCAAGCACATCATCACGGTGAAGACCGAGCACAAGGCCGTGCTCGATACCTGCCGCGAGCTCGAGCGCGACGGCTTCGAAGTCACCTATCTCGACGTGAAGGAAGACGGCCTGATCGACCTCGACGTGTTCAAGGCCGCGCTGCGCCCGGACACGATCCTCGTGTCGGTCATGCACGTGAACAACGAGATCGGCGTGATCCAGGACATCGAGACGATCGGTGAAATCTGCCGCGAGAAGGGCATCGTGTTCCACGTCGACGCCGCACAGTCGACCGGCAAGGTCGAGATCGACCTCGCGAAGCTGAAGGTCGACCTGATGTCGTTCTCGGCGCACAAGACCTACGGCCCGAAGGGCATCGGCGCGCTGTACGTGCGCCGCAAGCCGCGGGTGCGCATCGAAGCGCAGATGCACGGCGGCGGCCACGAGCGCGGGATGCGTTCGGGCACGCTGGCGACGCACCAGATCGTCGGCATGGGTGAAGCGTTCCGCATCGCGCGTGAAGAAATGGCGACCGAGAACGAGCGCATCCGCATGCTGCGCGACAAGCTGCTGCGCGGCCTGTCGCAGATCGAGGAAACGTACGTGAACGGCGACATGGAGCACCGTGTTCCGCACAACCTGAACATCAGTTTCAACTTCGTCGAAGGCGAGTCACTGATCATGGCGATCAAGGACGTCGCGGTGTCGTCGGGCTCGGCGTGCACGTCGGCGTCGCTCGAGCCGTCGTACGTGCTGCGTGCACTCGGCCGCAACGACGAACTCGCGCACAGCTCGATCCGTTTCACGGTCGGCCGCTTCACGACGGAGCAGGAAGTCGACTTCGTGATCGCACTGCTGAACAGCAAGATCGCGAAGCTGCGCGAACTGTCGCCGCTCTGGGAAATGCACCAGGAAGGCATCGATCTGTCGACGATCGAATGGGCTGCACACTGAACACCGCATTGAATACATTCGCGGGCGGATTTGCGCACGCAGACGTAACGAGTCAAGGAGTCTGAGTCATGTCATACAGCAACAAGGTTCTGGATCACTACGAAAACCCGCGTAACGTCGGTTCGTTCGCGAAAGACGACGACGCGGTCGGCACGGGCATGGTCGGCGCGCCGGCCTGCGGCGACGTGATGAAGCTGCAGATCCGCGTCGGCGCGGACGGCGTGATCGAAGACGCGAAGTTCAAGACGTACGGCTGCGGTTCGGCGATCGCGTCGAGCTCGCTCGTGACCGAATGGGTGAAGGGCAAGACCCTCGACGAGGCGCTGTCGATCAAGAACACGCAGATCGCCGAAGAGCTGGCCCTGCCGCCGGTGAAGATTCACTGCTCGATTCTTGCGGAAGACGCGATCAAGGCAGCCGTGGCCGACTACAAGAAGCGCCACGACACGAAGGAAGGCGATCAGGCAGCGGCCTGAGCGCCATCGAGCGGCTTGTGAAGGAACGCGGCGGGCCCGGGTGGCGCGCCGCGGCAAGGACATCATGGCAATTACACTGACCGAAAAAGCAGCACAGCACGTCCAGAAATACCTCGTCCGTCGCGGCAAGGGTGTGGGCCTGCGGCTTGGCGTTCGCACGACCGGGTGCTCGGGGCTCGCGTACAAGCTCGAGTATGTCGACGAGCTGGCCCCCGAGGATCAGGTGTTCGAGAGCCATGGCGTGAAGGTCGTCGTCGACCCGAAAAGCCTCGCGTACATCGACGGCACCGAGCTCGACTTTGCACGCGAAGGCCTGAACGAAGGGTTCAAGTTCAACAACCCGAACGTGAAGGACGAGTGCGGTTGCGGCGAATCGTTCCGCGTGTGACGCGGGTATCCGCGCGATGCGGGCAAGAGGCGGCACGAGCCGCCTTTTTAATGTGCGGCGTTTGCCGCGCGACGAACCGGAATTGAACGCGACGATGGTTTCGCTGAAAGACAGCCACTTCGATCTGTTTCACCTGCCGGCGCAATTCGCGCTCGACGAGGCTGCGCTCGACAGCGCGTATCGCACGGTGCAGACGCAGGTCCACCCGGACCGCTTCGCGGCGGCCGGCGACGCGCAAAAGCGCATCGCGATGCAATGGGCGACCCGTGCGAACGAAGCCTACCGCACGCTGCGCGATCCGCTGAAACGCGCGACCTATCTGCTGTCGCTGCGCGGCGTCGACATCGGTGCCGAAAACAACACCGCGATGGAGCCCGCGTTCCTGATGCAGCAGATGGAGTGGCGCGAAGGCATCGAGGATGCCGCTGCCGCCCGCAACGTCGATGCGCTCGATGCGCTGCTCGCCGAATTGCGCGACGAAAAGCGCGTGCGCCTCGAGCGCCTCGGCACGCTGCTCGACAGCGCAGCCGACCAGGCCGCCGCCGAAGCCGTGCGCCAGCTGATGTTCATCGAACGGGTCGCGTCGGAAGTGGGCGCGCAGATCGAGCGCCTCGAAACTTAACCGCGTGCCTCGCGGCACGCGCAGCAAACGGGCCGAGCGCCCGAACGAACCAAGATGGCTTTACTGCAAATTTCCGAACCGGGCATGGCGCCGGCGCCGCACCAGCGGCGACTCGCTGTCGGGATCGATCTCGGCACGACGAACTCGCTCGTCGCGGCCGTGCGCAACAGCGTGCCCGAAGTGCTGCCGGACGAGGCGGGCCGCGTACTGCTGCCGTCGGTGGTCCGTTATCTCGAGAAGGGCGGCCGCCGCATCGGTCACGAAGCGAAGGAGCAGGCCGCGACCGATCCGCGCAACACGATCGTGTCGGTCAAGCGCTTCATGGGCCGCGGCAAGGCCGAGGTCGAAGGCGCGGCGAACGCGCCTTACGAATTCGTCGATGCACCGGGCATGGTGCAGATCCGCACGATCGACGGCGTGAAAAGCCCGGTCGAAGTGTCGGCCGAGATTCTCGCGACGCTGCGTTACCGTGCGGAAGACACGCTCGGCGACGAACTGGTCGGCGCGGTGATCACGGTGCCCGCGTACTTCGATGACGCGCAGCGCCAGGCGACGAAGGACGCCGCGCGTCTCGCGGGCATCAACGTCCTGCGCCTGCTGAACGAACCGACCGCGGCCGCGATCGCCTATGGTCTCGACAACGCGGCCGAAGGCCTCTACGCGGTGTACGACCTCGGCGGCGGCACGTTCGACCTGTCGATCCTGAAGCTGACCAAGGGCGTGTTCGAAGTGCTGGCCGCGGGCGGCGATTCCGCGCTCGGCGGCGACGATTTCGACCACGCGCTGTTCGGCCACGTGCTCGCGCATGCCGGCATCGATGCGAAGGCGCTTGCGCCCGAGGACGTGCGCCTGCTGCTCGATCGCGTGCGCGTGCTGAAGGAAGCGCTGTCGTCCGCGCCGCAGGCGTCGCTCGACGTGACGCTGTCGAGCGGTGCCCGGCTCGAGCAGACGATCTCGCACGACACGTTCGCCGCCCTCGTCGAGCCGCTCGTGCAGCGTACGCTGACGCCGACCCGCAAGGCATTGCGCGACGCGCAGGTAACGCCGGCCGACATCAAGGGTGTCGTGCTCGTCGGCGGCGCGACGCGCATGCCGGTGATCCGCGAGGCGGTCGCGAAGCATTTCGGCCAGCCGCCGCTCGTCAATCTCGATCCCGACCAGGTTGTCGCGCTGGGCGCGGCGATCCAGGCCGACCTGCTCGCCGGTAATCGCGGCAGCGGCGACGACTGGCTGCTGCTCGACGTGATCCCGCTGTCGCTCGGCGTCGAGACGATGGGCGGTCTCGTCGAGAAGATCATTCCGCGCAATTCGACGATTCCGATTGCGCGTGCGCAGGAATTCACGACCTTCAAGGATGGCCAGACCGCGATGGCGATCCACGTCGTGCAAGGCGAGCGCGAGCTCGTCGCCGACTGCCGGTCGCTCGCGCGCTTCGAGCTGCGCGGCATCCCGCCGATGACGGCCGGTGCGGCGCGCATCCGCGTGACTTACCAGGTCGATGCGGACGGGTTGCTGTCGGTGTTCGCGCGCGAGCAACATTCGGGCGTCGAGGCGTCGGTCGTCGTGAAGCCGTCGTACGGCCTCGCCGACGACGACATCGCGAAGATGCTCGAAGACAGCTTCAAGACCGCCGAGATCGACATGCGGGCGCGCGCGCTGCGCGAAGCGCAGGTCGAGGCCGAGCGGATGATCGAGGCGACGCAGGCGGCGCTGGCGACCGACGGCGAATTGCTCGATGACGCCGAACGCACGCAGGTCGACGCGCTCGTCGCGGCGCTGCGCACGATCGCGCAGGGCGACGACACGGACGCGATCGAAACCGCGACCAAGACGCTGGCCGACGGCACCGACGAATTCGCGGCGCGCCGGATGGACAAGAGCATCAAGCGCGCACTGTCGGGCCGACGGCTCGACGAGATCTGAACGAACTGCACGCGGGCCGGCGACGGCCCGCGCGATATTGAACCGTGCGGCGCCAGCCGCCGCACCCTGACTGACGGAACGGACATGCCTCAACTGGTGGTGCTGCCTCACGTCGAACTGTGCCCGGACGGCGCAGTGATCGACGCGACGCCCGGCAAGAGTATTTGCGACAACCTGCTCGACAACGGGATCGAGATCGAGCATGCATGCGAGAAGTCGTGCGCATGCACGACCTGCCACGTGGTGATCCGCGAGGGCTTCAACGATCTCGATCCGTCCGACGAGGACGAAGACGACCTGCTCGACAAGGCATGGGGCCTCGAGCCGACGTCGCGCCTGTCGTGCCAGGCAATCGTGAAGGAAGATTCGGACCTGGTGGTCGAGATCCCGAAGTACTCGATCAACCACGCTAAGGAAAATCACTGACGGACCGGCGGGCCGGACTCGCCGCGTACACGGGAGAGCAAGTCATGAAATGGACCGATTCGCGCGAAATTGCCATCGCGCTGGCAGACAAGCATCCGGACGTCGATCCGCAGAAGATCAATTTCGTCGACCTGCGCCAATGGGTCATCGATCTGGATGGCTTCACCGACGACCCGGCGCACTCGGGCGAGAAGATCCTCGAAGCGATCCAGGCCCACTGGATCGATGAATCCGACTTCGACGACGAAGACTGAGGTTCGCGCTGGCGCTCCGCGCCATGTGGCTCCGGCAAGGCTCCCGCAAAAAGAAAAGGCTCGTGATGCTTCACGAGCCTTTTTCATTTCCGGCACGGTGCAAGGGCTGTCCGGCGATGCGTCGGGCGTCAAGCGCCGACCAGCGTCCCGTTCTCGATCCGCACGCGCTGACCCTGGCCGAACGGCGGCGGGTTGTGGTACGTGAACGTGCGCGTCGCGCCGCTTTCCATCTGGACCTGTACCTGGTAGTCGGTTTCCGCGCGCACCTGCTTCTCGACCTGGTTGCCGGCGAGACCGCCGCCGAGCGCGCCGATGATCGTCATCGCGGTGCGGCCGTTGCCGTGACCGAACTGGTTGCCGAGCAGGCCGCCGGCCGCTGCGCCGCCGACCGCACCGATCCCCGAACTCTGACCCGGCGTACGCGTCTGCGTGATCGCGACGACCGTGCCGCAGGTCTGGCAATAGGCCGGCTGTGCGGGCGCGGACGGCTGCTGCGCGTATTGCGGCGGTTGCGGCGCCGGCGTATGGCGGCGGTGCGTGGCTGCCGGGCGCGGCGCGGGCTTCGGTTCGACCTGGGCTGCCGCTGCCTTCTCGGCAGCCGCCTTCTGCTGCGCGGCCTGTTCGGCTGCCTGCTGTTGCGCCTGCGCGGCGAGCGCGGCGCTGGCTGCAGCGGCCGTATCGACGGCCGGCTGCGACGCGATCAGCGCGGCCTGGGTCTGGCCGTTCTGCGCGTTATTGCTGTTGGCCTTCGGGAAGATACCCGTGATCGCTGCGGTGGCCGCGAGGCTCGCGACGATCACGGCGCCTGCCGCGGTCGCGATAAGCGGGTGGAGGCGTTGCTTTTGCGGGGTGGTTTGATTCTGGTTGTCCATTTTGTTCTCCGGTGTCGACCCGGCTTCGCACGTTGGCGCTGGCCGGATCCCACGCTCGGGAGCGAGCAGACTTGGCGTTCCGGCGCCGTGTTCTGGTCCCGTGGTCATGCGTGGTGACGCAACAGGAGTGTCGTCCACGGGCGAGGGTCGCACCGTATCAAGGTGTAACGAATTGCAGCGGGAAGCGGGCGGGCGTTATCGGGAAAACCCGGAGAGGGCCGTCGCGACGAGGGGATAAAACGGGGGAGGATCGAAAGCCGACGAACGCCGGCGTGCGGGATTTACGCGTGGTTACAAAGCTGACGCGTGCGCCGCGGGGCGCGGCGCACGCGGGGGGCCGTCAGTCTTCGCGGCGCAGGTGCGGGAACAGCAGCACGTCGCGAATCGTCGGGCTGTCGGTCAGCAGCATCACGAGACGGTCGATGCCAATCCCGCAACCACCCGTCGGCGGCATTCCGTGTTCGAGCGCGCGGATGTAGTCGGCGTCGAAGAACATCGCTTCCTCGTCGCCTGCATCCTTCTGCTCGACCTGCTTCTTGAAGCGCGCGGCCTGGTCTTCCGGATCGTTCAGCTCCGAGAAGCCGTTCGCGATCTCGCGGCCGGTCATGAACAGTTCGAAACGCTCGGTAATGCCCGGCACCGTATCCGATGCGCGTGCGAGCGGCGACACCTCGACCGGGTAGTCGATGATGTAGGTCGGCTCCCACAGCTGCGATTCGGCGGTTTCCTCGAACAGCGCGAGCTGCAGCGCGCCGATGCCGGCGTTCAGGAAGGCCGGCTGCGACACGTCCACGCCGAGGCGCTTCAGTTCGGAGCGCAGGAACGCGTCGTCCGACAGCTGGCCGTCGGTGTACTGCGGCGCGTACTTCTGGATCGCCTGCGTGATCGTCAGGCGGTGGAACGGCTTCGCGAGGTCGAGCTCGCGCCCCTGGTACTGGATCGTCGCGGTGCCGAGCGCATCGATCGCCGCCTGGCGGATCAACTGCTCGGTGAAGTCCATCAGCCAGCGGTAGTCGGTGTACGCGGCGTAGAACTCCATCATCGTGAATTCCGGGTTGTGGCGCGGCGACACGCCTTCATTCCGGAAGTTGCGGTTGATCTCGAACACGCGCTCGAAGCCGCCGACGATCAGGCGCTTCAGGTACAGCTCCGGCGCGATACGCAGGAACATCTGCATGTCGAGCGCGTTGTGGTGCGTGACGAACGGCTTCGCCGCGGCACCGCCCGGGATCGGGTGCAGCATCGGCGTTTCGACTTCCATGAAGTCGGCGTTGTCCATGAACTTGCGGATCGACGCAATGGTCTTGGTGCGCGCACGGAACGTGTCGCGCGTTTCCGGCGTGACGATCAGGTCGACGTAGCGCTGGCGGTAGCGCATTTCCTGGTCGGCGAGGCCGTGGAACTTGTCCGGCAGCGGACGCAGCGCCTTCGACAGCAGGCGCAGCTCCTTGCACTGGACCGACAGCTCGCCCTTGTTGGTGCGGAACAGCACGCCGCGTGCGGCGACGATGTCGCCGAGGTCCCACTTCTTGAATGCGTCGTAGGTTTCCGTTCCGACGTCGTTCGGCGTCACGAAGAACTGGATCTGGCCCGAACCGTCCTGCACCGTCGCGAAGCTCGCCTTGCCCATCACGCGCTTGAGCATCATGCGGCCGGCGACCGACACCTCGACCGGGTTCGCCTCGAGCGCGGCCTTGTCCGAGTCGGCGAATTTCGCCTGGAGATCGGCGGCGTGATGCGTCGGCCGGAAATCGTTCGGATAGGCGACGCCTTGCTCGCGCAATGCGCGCAGCTTCTCGCGGCGCTCGGCGATGATCTGGTTTTCGTCCGCCGCGACGGCGGGCTGCGTTTGGGTCGGTTCGGTCATGATGGTCGGAATTCGGAGTGGGTGCGGCAACGCAACGGGAAGGGCGGCGCGACCGGAGAGGCCGCGCCGCGGCGCTTACACGCCCTGTTTGAGGCTCGCGCTGATGAAGTCGTCGAGATCGCCGTCGAGCACGGCTCGCGTGTTGCTCATTTCGACGTTCGTACGGAGGTCCTTCACGCGGCTCTGGTCGAGCACGTACGAGCGGATCTGGTGGCCCCAGCCCACATCGGTCTTGCTCGATTCGAGCTTGTCCTGCTCGGCCTGGCGCTTGCGCATTTCGGCTTCGTACAGGCGCGACTTCAGCATGGCCATCGCTTCGGCACGGTTGCGGTGCTGCGAGCGGTCGTTCTGGCACTGCACGACAATGCCGGTCGGCATGTGCGTGATCCGCACGGCCGAGTCGGTCTTGTTGATGTGCTGGCCGCCGGCGCCCGAGGCGCGGTACGTGTCGATGCGCAGGTCGGCCGGGTTGACTTCGACTTCGATCGAGTCGTCGATTTCCGGATACACGAACACCGACGAGAACGACGTGTGGCGGCCGCCCGACGAGTCGAACGGCGACTTGCGCACGAGGCGGTGAATGCCCGTTTCGGTGCGCAGGAAGCCGTATGCGTATTCGCCCGTGACCTTGACCGTCGCGTTTTTGATGCCGGCGACGTCGCCGTCGGATTCTTCGAGCACTTCGGCCTTGAAGCCCTTGCGCTCGCAGTAGCGCAGGTACTGGCGCAGCAGCATCGAAGCCCAGTCGCACGCCTCGGTGCCGCCGGCGCCGGCCTGGATGTCGATGAAGCAGTTGTTCGGGTCGGCCGGGTTCGAGAACATCCGGCGGAATTCGATGTCGCCGACGCGCGCTTCGAGCTTCTTCGCGTCGTCTTCGGATGCGATGAGGGTGTCTTCGTCGCCTTCCTCGCGTGCCAGCTCGAACAGGTCGAGCGCATCGCGCAGGTCGCTATCGAGTGCCGTCAGCGTCGTGACGACGCCTTCGAGCAGCTTCTTCTCGCGGCCGAGTGCCTGGGCGTTCTTCGAATCGTTCCAGACGTTCGGGTCTTCGAGTTCCTTGTTGACTTCGGTCAGACGCGCAGATTTGGCGTCGTAGTCAAAGATACCCCCGAAGCTCGCCCGCGCGCGTGCGCAGGTCGAGCAGGGAGCTTTCGATCGCGTTGAGACGTTCCGCTTCCATGATCGTTCGCTATTCTTGCTTCGTAAAAAAGCGGAATTATAGCCGATCGGCGGGGTTTCCCGGTGACGCGGAACGTGCTTGCATGTGCGCCGCAGCCGCGCGTTCGGCGCGGCGCGCATGCGGCCCGCGAGTGCCGCGGGCCGGTTGGCCGGGCGGGCGGCGTTCAGCCGGCCGCGTGTTCGACGATCAGCTGGACGCGCGTCACGCCGTTCCACGTGTCGGCCACGAGGCGGTACGCGATCAGCGCGCTCGCCGGCAGCGGCTCGGTGTGATTGAACCAGATCGCGTTGAAGCGCTGGCGGCCGCGCGCCAACTGCAGCTTCAGGTGCTTTTCCTTCACGAGCGACTGCGACACGACGTCGAATTCCCCGGAGAAAAGCGGGGCCGGAAAACCCTGGCCCCAGACGGCTTCGTCGAGCAGCCCGACGAACTGCGGCGTGAAATACGCTTCCTCGAGTTCGCCGTCGGTCTCGATCACGCGCGCCAGCGCGTCGTCGGACAACCACTCGCGCGCGACGGCCTCGAACGCGGCCGCGAAGCGCGGCACGTTGCCGGTGTCGAGCGTGAGGCCGGCCGCCATCGCGTGGCCGCCGAACGCGACGATCAGGTCGGGTTCGCGCTTCGACACCAGGTCGAGTGCATCGCGCAGGTGGAAGCCGGGAATCGAGCGGCCCGAACCTTTGACCCGCGTGCCGGCTTCGTCCGCATGCGCGAACGTGAACGACGGGCGATGGAACTTCTCCTTGAGCCGCCCGGCGACGATGCCGATCACGCCCTGGTGCCATTCGGGATTGAACAGCGTGATCGTGCATGCGTCGGCCGGATCAACGTCGGCGAGATCGGCGAGCGCCTGCTGCTGCATACCGGCCTCGATCTCGCGGCGCTCGCGGTTCATCGTGTCGAGCTGTTGCGCGAGGTCCCATGCGCGGCCGATGTCGTCGGTGATCAGGCACTCGATGCCGAGCGACATGTCCGACAGCCGCCCGGCGGCGTTCAGGCGCGGGCCGAGGCCAAAGCCGAGGTCGAAGCCCGACGCGGTGCGCGCCTCGCGGCCGGCCGCGCGGAACAGCGCGGCGATGCCCGGCTGCATGCGGCCGTTGCGGATGCGCTGCAGCCCCTGCGCGACGAGCACGCGGTTGTTGCCGTCGAGCCGCACCACGTCGGCGACGGTGCCGAGCGCGACGAGGTCGAGCAGTCCGTCGAGGCGGGGTTCGGCCTCCTTGCTCGCGAACGCGCCGCGGCGGCGCAGCTCGGCGCGCAGCGCGAGCAGCACGTAGAACATCACGCCGACGCCGGCGATGTGCTTGCTCGGGAACGCGCAGCCGGGCTGGTTCGGGTTGACGATCGCGCGCGCGGCGGGCAGCGCGTCGCCGGGCAGATGGTGGTCGGTGACGAGCACATCGATGCCGCGCGCGTTCGCGGCTTCGACACCCGCGACGCTCGCGATCCCGTTGTCGACGGTGATCAGCAGGTCGGGCTTGCGCGCGGCCGCGAGTTCGACGATTTCAGGCGTGAGCCCGTAGCCGTATTCGAAGCGGTTCGGCACCAGGTAGTCGATCTGCGCGCCGAACATCCGCAGGCCACGCACCGCGACTGCGCAGGCGGTTGCGCCGTCGCAGTCGTAGTCGGCGACGACCAGCAGGCGCCGCTTGTCGGCAATCGCGTCGGCGAGCAGCGCCGCGGCGTCCGCGCAGCCTTTCAGTTCGGTGGGCGGGACGAGGCGCGCGAGGGCCGTCTCGATGTCGGTCGGGGACTGCACGCCGCGCGACGCATACAGTCGTGCGAGGACGGGATGCAGTCCGTGGCGCGCGAGCGCTTCGGCGTCGGCGGGCGCGACGGGGCGGGTAACGATCCGGGTCATACAGGTCGGGTTATTCGAACAGGGATACCAGCGCGCGGCGGCGCCAGAACTTGCGCAGGTCGCCGCGCGTCGCGTGCAGCGTCACGGAGCTGGTGTCGCCGCACAGCGTGAAATCGACGCCGGCCAGCTCGCCGTTCTGCAGCGCGGCAAGGGACGGCGCGAACCAGTCGCGCTCGAGCGCGGCGAGCGCATCGTGCCAGCGTGACCAGTCCTGCTCGATGTACGGGGCGGACAGCGTGGGCAGCTCGACGAGCGACGCGCCGGCGGCGGCGGGCAGTGCGTCGAATGCGGCCGGCACGGCGCCGGCTTCGGTTTGCGCCGCGCGTGCGAGGCCGAGCGCCGCGGGCGACGCGGACAGCACGCGCGCGAACGGCTTGCCGACCGGCTTCAGCGTGCCTTGCGCATGGAACCAGATCGAATTGACGGCGGGCAACCCGCGCGCTTCGCGCGCTTCGTTCACCGGATGCTGGAACCATGCCATCTGCACTTCGTTCTGCAGCTTCATCCACATCCGCGAGCGTTCGCCGGTGTGCGCCTCGTGCGGCAGCCAGATCTCGATGTTGCGGCCGCTCGCGCGCAGCGGCGCTGCGCCGGCGAGGCGGGCGAACTGCTCGCTGGACAGGTACCAGCGCGCTGGCTGCGGCGCCTCCAGTCGCACGCCGAGCTCCTCGATCAGCGGGCGCGCGACTGCCAGCAAGGCAGCTGCGTCGCCGTCGTCGAGCGCGAGGCTCGCCGGGTCGACGAGCACAAGGTGATCGTGCGCGATTTCGACATGGACGGGCTCGACGCACGCCCAGGCCTGGGTACCCGGGTCGCCGCCGTCCGCCAGCAGCATGTAGGGTGCGAGCGGCGCCTCGTCGGCGGCGTTGCCCTGGGTCGCGCCGAACTGGCGGGCCAGCCAGCGCTCGTGCGGCAGCGTGCGCTGGAAGTCCTCGCCTGCCACGCGCTCGACGAGGTTGGCGCGGGCGAGCAACTTTTCGAGCGCGGGGCTGTCCAGCGTGTGCAGGGACGAGGCCGCATCGGCCGCCGACGGCAGCGCGAACGGAACGAGAAAATGGAGGCGTCGGTCGTGCATGATGGTGCGCATTGTATGGCAAACTGCGCGCGTGATCGGGCCGGCGGACGGCCCGATTGCGTCCGGCGACCGTTTTTTCGGCCGTGCCCGGGCGGCCGGCCGCCGCCGGACGGCGCTCCGGCCACGGGCCGCCATCCCCGCCGTAACCAGCAGAAAGGATTCGCTTGAAACTTCCGTACGAATGGCAGATCGGCTGGCGCTACACGCGCGCCGGCAAACGCACGACCGGCAACGGCTTCATTTCCTTCATCGCACTGGTGTCGATGCTCGGGATCGCGCTTGGCGTCGCGGCGCTGATCGTCGTGCTGTCCGTGATGAACGGCTTCCAGAAGGAAGTGCGCGACCGCATGCTGTCGGTGCTCGCGCACGTCGAGGTGTTCTCGCCGACCGGCTCGATGCCCGACTGGCAACTGACCGCGCAGGAAGCGCGGCGCAATACTTCGGTGGTCGGCGCGGCGCCGTACGTCGACGCGCAGGCGCTGCTCACGCGCCAGGACGCGGTGAGTGGCGTGATGCTGCGCGGCGTCGAGCCGTCGCTCGAACCGCAGGTGTCGGACATCGGCAAGGACATGAAGGCAGGCCAGCTCGCCGCGCTCGTGCCCGGCCAGTTCGGCATCGTGCTCGGCGACGCGCTCGCCGGCAACCTCGGCGTGACGGTCGGCGACAAGGTCACGCTTGTCGCGCCCGAAGGGACGATCACGCCGGCCGGGATGATGCCGCGACTCAAGCAGTTCACGGTGGTCGGCGTGTTCGAGTCGGGCCACTACGAATACGACAGCACGCTCGCGATGATCAACATCCGCGACGCGGAGGCACTGTTCCGGATGTCCGCGCCGACCGGCGTGCGGCTGCGGCTCACCGACATGCAGAAGGCGCCGCAGGTCGCGGTCGAGCTGTCGCATACGCTGTCGGGCAGCCTGTACATTCGCGACTGGACCCAGCAGAACAAGACATGGTTCTCGGCCGTGCAGATCGAGAAGCGGATGATGTTCATCATCCTCACGCTGATCATCGCGGTGGCCGCATTCAACCTCGTGTCGTCGCTGGTGATGACGGTGACCAACAAGCAGGCCGACATCGCGATCCTGCGCACGCTCGGCGCGCAGCCCGGCTCGATCATGAAGATCTTCGTCGTGCAGGGCGTGACGATCGGCTTCGTCGGCACCGCGTCGGGCGTCGCGCTCGGCTGCCTGATCGCGTGGAGCATTCCGTGGCTGATCCCGATGATCGAGCATCTGTTCGGCGTGCAGTTCCTGCCGCCGTCGGTGTACTTCATCAGCGAGCTGCCGTCGGAGCTCGTCGCGGGCGACGTCATCAAGATCGGCCTGATCGCGTTCGTGCTGTCGGCGGTCGCCACGCTCTATCCGAGCTGGCGCGGCGCAAAGGTGAAGCCGGCGGAGGCGCTGCGCTATGAATGATCGCGCGACCGCATTGGCGGATTCACGACAACCCCTCAGACAGGATTCGGCAGGTATGCAGGAATACGTGCTTCAGGCGCGCGGGATCACAAAGGCGTTCGTGCAGGGCGGCTTCAACGTGCAGGTGCTCAACAACGCCGAATTGACGGTGCGGCGCGGCGAGAAGCTCGCGATCGTCGGCGCGTCGGGCTCCGGCAAGAGCACGCTGCTGCACGTGCTGGGCGGCCTCGACGAACCGAGCGCGGGCGAAGTGTCGCTGCTCGGCAAGCCGTTTACGCAACTCGCCGAGCGCGAACGCAACGAGCTGCGCAATCGCGCGCTCGGCTTCGTCTACCAGTTCCATCACCTGCTGCCGGAATTCACCGCGCTCGACAACGTCGCGATGCCGCTGCGCATCCGCCGGATGACGACCGAGGACGCGCGCGCGCAGGCACAGGCGATGCTCGAACGCGTCGGTCTCGGCCCGCGTGCGAAGCACCGGCCGGGCGAGCTGTCGGGCGGCGAGCGGCAACGCGTGGCGATCGCGCGCGCGCTGGTGACGAAGCCCGCGTGCGTACTCGCCGACGAGCCGACCGGCAACCTCGACGGCACGACCGCCGACACGGTGTTCAACCTGATGCTCGAACTGTCCGAGACGCTCGAAACGAGCTTCGTGATCGTCACGCACGATCCCGAGCTCGCGGCGCGCTGCGACCGCATCATGCGCCTGCGCGACGGCGTGCTGCATGAGGAGCCGGCGCTGCCGGTGTGAACGAACGCCCCGCCGTGCCGCCGGGCGAGTCCCGGTACGGCGGCGAGGGCGCAGGAAAGCCGCCATGTGGATCGATACGCATTGCCATCTCGATGCTGCCGAGTTCGACACCGACCGCGACGTCGTCGTGCATGCGGCGCGCGCGGCCGGCGTGTCGCGCATCGTGATCCCAAGCGTCGGGCGCGACAATTTCACGACCGTGCGCGAACTGGCCCAGCGCACGCCAGGTGCGGTCTATGCGCTCGGCATCCATCCGATGTATACGCCGCACGCGCGCGACGAGGATCTCGACCGCCTGCGCATGGAGATCGAGGCGAGCCTCGATGATCCGCGCTTCGTCGCGATCGGCGAGATCGGTCTCGACTACTTCGTGCCGGGGCTCGACGAGGACCGCCAGCAATTCTTCTATCAGGGGCAGCTCAAGCTCGCGCGCGAATTCGACCTGCCGGTGCTGTGCCACGTGCGCAAGTCGCAGGACCGCGTGCTCGCCGGGCTGCGCCGCTTCGGCGTGCGGCGCGGCATCGCACATGCGTTCAACGGCAGTTTCCAGCAGGCCGACGCGTATCTCGCACAGGGGCTGCATCTCGGTTTCGGCGGCAACGTGACGTTCGGACGGGCGTTGCAGATCCGGCGGCTCGCCGCACAGTTGCCGCTCGACGCGATCGTCGTCGAGACGGATGCGCCCGACATCGCACCCGAGTGGGCGTACAAGTCCCGCAACGCGCCCGACCAGGTGCCGCGCATCGGCGGCGTGCTCGCCGAACTGCGCGGGATCGACGCGCACGCGCTGTCCCTATCCACAACGGCTAACGCGCTCGCCGCGCTGCCGCGCCTCGCACTTTCGTCCGCATAATCGTTGCCGGAGGGTGCCGCATCGACGGCGGCGCCAGGTCGACGAGGAGGTGCGATGCGCGTGTGGTGGATCGCGTTTGCGCTCGGCGTCGTCGTGCTGCAGCGGCAGGCGGCGTTGCCGGGCATGGGCGGCTGGGTAGGCGGCGCGGTCGTGCTGGCCGGTTGCGGTGCGCTGCTCGCATGGTGTGCACGGCGCCGTCGAACCCGCTCGATCGTCGCGCTCCGGTGGATGCTGTGCGCCTGCGCCGCCTGCGCGATCGGATTCGGCTATGCGGCCGCACGCGCGGAATGGCGGCTGCGTGACGGCCTGCCTGTCGAGCGGGAAGGGCGCGACATCGTCGTCACGGGCGTGATCAGCGGGTTGCCGGTGATCGACGACACCGGCGCGCGACTGCTGTTGGCCGTCGAATCGAACGATGCGGGGCTGGCCCGTTTCCCTCCGCTGATCCGGTTGTCGTGGCGCACCTACGGCGCGCCCGCCGCACGCAACGCGATGCCCGATTTGCGCGCCGCGCAGCGCTGGCGCCTCGTCGTGCGCCTGAAACGCCCGCATGCCGAGGCGAATCCCGGCGTGCGCGACAGCGAGGCGGCGTGGCTCGCCGCGGGCATTCGTGCGATCGGCTATGTGGTCGCGCCCGAGCGGGCGGAACTGCTCGACGCACGTGCATCGGGGTGGCGCGCGTCGATCGATCGGCTGCGCGACGCGCTGCGCAACGGTATCGGTGACGCGCTCGGCAGCGACGCGCGCCATCGCGGCATCGTGACCGCGCTCGCGGTCGGCGATCAATCCGGCATCGGCGACGACGCGTGGCGCGTGCTGCGCAATACGGGTACGAGTCATCTGGTCGCGATTTCGGGCCTGCACGTCGGACTCGTCGGCGCGATCGCGGGCGGGATCGTATCGTGGGTCTGGCGACGTCTGCGCTGGCGCGGACATGCCGCGGCGCTCGTGATGCCGGCGCCCTATGCGGCTTCGATGGCGGCGCTGACGGCCGCCGCCGGCTACGCGTCGCTTGCCGGCTTCAACGTGCCGGCGCAGCGCGCGTGGTGGATGATCGCGGCCGGGGCGGCTGCCTGTCTTGCCGGACGCAGCGTGCCGACGTCCGCCGTGTTGTGCGCGGCGCTCGGCGGCGTGCTGCTTGTCGATCCGTGGGCGGTGGTGTCGGCCGGGTTCTGGCTGTCTTTTGGCGCGGTCGCCGTAATCCTGATGTCCGTGGCGGGCTGGGGCGCGGTGCGCGAATTCGACGGCGGTGACGACCGTGGGACGGACGGTACTGCCCCGGTCGACCGCCGCCGCAGGCTGCGCGCTTGGTGCAAGCGTGCCGGGCACCGTGTCGCGCAGGCGACGCGCGTGCAGTACGCGGTGACGATCGGTCTTGCGCCGCTGACGGCCGCGTGGTTCGCTCAGATCTCGGTATCGGGCCCGTTCGGCAATGCGTTTGCGATCCCGTGGGTCAGCGCCGTCGTGACGCCGATCGTGCTCGCCGGGATCGGGTTGCCCGCGCCGCTGGACGCGTATGCGTTCCGGCTCGCGCATGCGGCGCTCGAACCGATGATGGCGCTGCTCCGGCACCTCGCCGACTGGCCGGCCGGCGTGTTCTGGCTGCGCATGCCCGACTGGCCGGTTCTGGCGCTTGCGTGCGTGGGTGTCGCATGGGTCTTGATGCCGCGCGGCTGGCCGCTGCGCTGGGCGGCGCCGATGACATGGCTGCCGCTGGTCGCGCCGGCACCCGATGCGCCGCCGCCTGGCGGCTTCCGGCTGACCGTGCTCGATGTCGGGCAGGGCGCGTCGGTGCTGGTGGAGACCGCGCGCCGGACCTTGCTGTTCGATGCGGGGCCGGGCGCGGAGTCGACCCATGCCGGTGCGCGGATCGTCGCACCGGCATTGCGTGCCCGCGGAATCCGTACCGTCGATTCGCTCGTCCTGAGTCATGCGGACGCCGATCACGCGGGCGGCGCGGCGGCCGTCTATGCGGCCGCCGAGGTCCGCCAGCTGCTCGCCGGCATTGCGCCGCAGCACCGGCTGTGGCGTGACGCGCGGGCGGCCGGCGTGGCCGATCGGCTGCCGTGCGCGGCCGGGCAGCGGTGGACCTGGGACGGCGTCGTATTCACGATGTTGTGGCCGCCGGGTGTTGCCGGCGCTGGTTCCTCGAACGAACAATCGTGCGTGCTGCGCATCGACGCGGGCGACACGTCGGCGCTGCTGACGGGCGACATCGAGGCACGCGCCGAGCGCCGGCTGGTGGACGATGCGCGCGACGCGCTGGCCGCGCAGATCCTCGTTGTGCCGCACCACGGCAGCCGCACGTCGTCGGTCGAGCCTTTCCTCGATTCGGTCGGGCCGCGCGTCGCGGTATTTCCTGTAGGCTATCGCAATCGATTCGGACATCCGCACCGGACGGTCCTTGCGCGCTACGAAATGCGCGGGATTCCGCTGCCGCGCACCGATCGCGACGGGGCCGTGAGGTTCGACGTCGCCCCGACGGGCGGCGGTTTCGCGTTTGAGCGTCATCGCGATGCGCAGCGGCGGTACTGGATGGACCGGTGAGCGTCGCGATGGCGCGGGTCAAGAATGAGGAGGCCGGAGGAAGTGCTGAAGCACTGACTCCCGCCGGCAAAGGAGACATCGGCGTTTGAAGGACATCCTCCATTTCTCGCATGCGAACGGTTTTCCGGCATCGACGTACCGGACGATCTTCGCCGAGCTGGCAGACGACTACGAGCTGCGCTACATCGAGCGCATCGGTCACGACCGCCGCTACCCGGTGACGCGCGACTGGCCGCATCTCGTCGAGCAACTGCTCGACGACATTGGCAGCCGCTACGAGCGCCCGGTCTGGCTCGTCGGCCATTCGCTCGGCGGCTACCTGTCGCTGATGGCTGCGCTGAAGAAGCCGCACTGGGTGCGCGGCGTGGTGATGATCGATTCGCCGATCATCGCGGGATGGCGCGCCGGCGCATTGCGCGCGAGCCAGTGGGCCGGGCTCGACGAGCGGCTGTCGCCGGCGGCCGCGACGCGCAATCGGCGTACGCGCTGGGTGAGCCGCGACGAAGCCTGGCGGCACTTTCACGAGAAACCCGCGTTCGCGCGCTGGGACGAGCGGATGCTGTCCGACTACATCGACTACGGCATTCCGCAGGCGGGCGCCGACGGCGAACGCGTCCTCGCGTTCGACCGGCAGGTCGAATACCTGATCTACCGGACGCTGCCGCATACGCTCGGCCCGCGGCTCGCGCACGGCGCGCCGGTGCCGCTCGGCTTTCTCGCCGGTACGCGCTCGCGCGAAGTGCGGCAGGTCGGGCTCGATGCGACGCGTCGCGCGGCGCGCGGGCGCATCGAATGGCTCGAGGGTAGCCACCTGTTCCCGATGGAGCGGCCGATCGAGACGGCCCGCGCATTGCAGCGGATGCTGAGTTCGCTGAAGATGGCGGAGGGTGGCGTGCCGCGCGACAGTGCGGCGCTCGCGAAAAGCGCCTGACGCATCGGTCCGGTGCACCGCGCCGGCGTGCGCGGTTGCACCGACCGGCCGGCCGGTTCGCCCCGGCGCGCACGGTTGGCGCGGCACAGCGCGAAAGGGCAGGATCATCGCGTCAATTGCTGAGAGAAGGGCGGGCTTTACGGTATAATCCGTTTTTCCCGCGAGCATTCAGCGATGACCAAATATGTTTTCGTCACCGGCGGCGTAGTTTCTTCCCTCGGCAAGGGTATTGCCGCCGCCTCCCTCGCCGCGATCCTCGAATCGCGCGGTCTGAAAGTCACCCTCCTCAAACTCGATCCCTACATCAACGTCGACCCCGGCACGATGAGCCCGTTCCAGCACGGCGAAGTGTTCGTGACGGAAGACGGAGCGGAGACCGACCTCGACCTCGGCCACTATGAGCGCTTCATCAGCACGAAGATGCGCAAGGCCAACAACTTCACGACCGGCCAGATCTACGAATCGGTGATCCGCAAGGAACGCCGCGGCGACTATCTCGGCAAGACCGTGCAGGTGATTCCGCACATCACGAACGAAATCCAGGCGTTCATCGAGCGCGGGGCGGCATCTGCCACCTGCGGCGAGCCGGACGTCGCGATCGTCGAGATCGGCGGCACGGTCGGCGACATCGAGTCGCTGCCGTTCCTCGAGGCCGCGCGCCAGATGAGCCTGCGCCTCGGCCGCAACAGCGCGTGCTTCGTGCACCTGACGCTCGTGCCGTACGTCGCGACGGCCGGCGAGCTGAAGACGAAGCCGACCCAGCACAGCGTGCAGAAGCTGCGCGAGATCGGCATCCTGCCGCACGTGCTGCTGTGCCGTGCGGATCGCCGCATCCCCGACGACGAATCGAAGAAGATCTCGATGTTCTCGAACGTGCCGGAAGACGCCGTGATCTCGGTGTGGGACGCCGACAGCATCTACAAGATTCCGCAGATGCTGCACGACCAGGGCCTCGACCGGATCATCTGCGAAGAGCTGAAGCTGTCGCCGAAGGACGCCGACCTGAGCATGTGGTCGGCGCTCGTCGAGAAGCTGGAAAACCCGAAGCACGAAGTCACGATCGGCATGGTCGGCAAGTATGTCGACCTGACCGAGTCGTACAAGTCGCTGATCGAGGCGCTGCGCCACGCATCGCTGCACACGTCGACCAAGGTCAACATCGAGTACATCGACTCGGAAGAGATCGAGACGAATGGTGTCGATAGCCTGAAGCATCTCGACGCCGTGCTGGTGCCGGGCGGTTTCGGCCGTCGTGGCACGGAAGGCAAGATCGCGGCGATCCGCTACGCGCGCGAGTCGAAGGTGCCGTACCTCGGCATCTGCCTCGGCATGCAGCTTGCGGTGATCGAATTCGCACGCGACGTCGTCGGCCTGAAGCAGGCGAACAGCACGGAATTCGATCCGGATACGCCGGAACGCGTGGTCGCGCTGATTACCGAGTGGTACGACCGCGAAGGCAAGGTCGAGACGCGCACCGAGGAATCCGATCTCGGCGGCACGATGCGCCTCGGCTCGCAACGTTGCCCGATCAAGCCCGGCACGATGGCCGAAGAGATCTATGGCAAGGACGTGAACGAGCGTCACCGCCACCGTTATGAAGTCAATAACCGCTTCGTGCCCCAGCTCGAAGCCGGCGGCCTTATCATCAGCGCCCGTACCCCGAGCGAGGATCTGCCGGAAATGATGGAGCTGCCGCGTTCGATGCACCCGTGGTTCGTCGGCGTCCAGTTCCACCCGGAATTCACGTCCACGCCGCGTGACGGTCATCCCCTGTTCAAGTCGTTCGTCGAAGCCGCGCTCGCCAACAAGCAAGCGCGTGGAGTGCAAGCATGAAGCTGTGCGATTTCGAGGTCGGTCTCGACCAGCCTTTCTTCCTGATCGCGGGTACCTGCGTCGTCGAATCGGAGCAAATGACGATCGACACGGCGGGCCGCCTGAAGGAGATCTGCGAGAAGCTGAACGTTCCGTTCATCTACAAGTCGTCCTACGACAAGGCGAATCGCAGCTCGGGCAAGTCGTTTCGCGGTCTCGGAATGGACGAAGGGCTGCGGATCCTCGGCGAGGTGAAGCGTCAGCTCGGCCTGCCGGTGCTGACCGACGTGCATTCGATCGAAGAGATCGAGCAGGTCGCGTCGGTCGTCGACGTGCTGCAAACGCCCGCATTCCTGTGCCGCCAGACCGACTTCATCCACGCGTGCGCGCGCTCGGGCAAGCCCGTCAACATCAAGAAGGGTCAGTTCCTCGCGCCGCACGACATGAAGAACGTGATCGACAAGGCGCGCGACGCGGCGCGTGAAGCCGGTCTGTCGGAAGACCGCTTCATGGCGTGCGAGCGTGGAGTCTCGTTCGGCTACAACAACCTTGTGTCCGACATGCGTTCGCTCGCGATCATGCGCGAGACGAACGCGCCGGTCGTGTTCGACGCGACCCACTCGGTGCAGCTGCCGGGCGGGCAGGGCACGAGCTCGGGCGGCCAGCGCGAATTCGTGCCGGTGCTCGCGCGTGCGGCGGTCGCGACGGGCGTCGCGGGTCTCTTCATGGAGACGCACCCGAATCCGGCCGAGGCGAAGTCGGACGGCCCGAACGCGGTGCCGCTGAACCGGATGGGTGCGCTGCTGGAGACGCTCGTCACGCTCGATCAGGCGGTGAAGCGCAATCCGTTCCTGGAAAACGATTTCAATTAAAGATCGAATGAACCTTGTGACGGCTTCGCGCGTCAGTAGCGAAAGCGGTTCAGGCGCGCGCGCCGTCGCAGTTTGAAGAATCCATCGTCATTCTCAGAGGAAACCCATGAGTGCAATCGTAGATATCATCGGCCGCGAGATTCTGGATTCGCGCGGCAACCCCACCGTCGAATGCGACGTGCTGCTCGAATCGGGCACGATGGGCCGCGCGGCGGTGCCGTCGGGCGCGTCCACCGGCTCGCGTGAAGCGATCGAACTGCGCGACGGCGAAGCCGGCCGCTACAACGGCAAGGGCGTGCTGAAGGCAGTCGAGCACATCAACACCGAAATCTCCGAAGCCATCATGGGCCTCGACGCGTCGGAACAGGCGTTCCTCGACAAGACGCTGCTCGAGCTGGACGGCACCGACAACAAGTCGCGCCTCGGCGCGAACGCGATGCTGGCCGTGTCGATGGCCGTCGCGAAGGCAGCCGCTGAAGAAGCCGGCCTGCCGCTGTACCGCTACTTCGGCGGCTCGGGCGCGATGCAGCTGCCCGTCCCGATGATGAACATCGTCAACGGCGGCGCGCACGCGAACAACAGCCTCGACATCCAGGAATTCATGATCGTCCCGGTGAGCCAGCCGACGTTCCGTGAAGCTCTGCGTTGCGGCGCGGAAGTGTTCCACGCACTGAAGAAGATCCTGAGCGACCGCGGCATGAGCACGGCAGTCGGCGACGAAGGCGGCTTCGCGCCGAACTTCGGCAGCAACGACGAGTGCCTGTCGACGATCCTGCAGGCGATCGAGAAGGCCGGCTACCGTGCGGGCGAAGACGTGCTGCTCGCGCTCGACTGCGCGGCATCCGAGTTCTACCACGACGGCAAGTACCAGCTCGCGGGCGAAGGCCTGCAACTGTCGTCGGCCGAATTCACCGACTACCTCGCGACGCTCGCCGACAAGTTCCCGATCGTGTCGATCGAGGACGGCATGCACGAAGGCGACTGGGACGGCTGGAAGCTGTTGACCGAGCGCCTCGGCAAGAAGGTGCAGCTCGTCGGTGACGACCTGTTCGTCACGAACACGCGCATCCTGAAGGAAGGCATCGAGAAGGGTATCGCGAACTCGATCCTCATCAAGATCAACCAGATCGGTACGCTGACCGAAACGTTCGCGGCAATCGAAATGGCGAAGCGCGCGGGCTACACGGCCGTGATCTCGCACCGCTCGGGCGAAACGGAAGATTCGACGATCGCGGACATCGCGGTCGGCTTGAACGCCGGTCAGATCAAGACGGGTTCGCTGTCGCGCAGCGACCGCATCTCGAAGTACAACCAGCTGCTGCGCATCGAGGAAGACCTCGGCGATATCGCGAGCTACCCGGGCAAATCGGCTTTCTATAACCTGCGCTAACGCGCTACTATCGGGTTCGTCATCTCGACGCCGCTCTGTGCATGTCGCGCGGAGCGGCGCTTCTTATATCTGCGTCTTCTACATGCGGCTTGTCACTGTCGTCCTGATTGCCTTGCTGGCGCTCATTCAGTACCCCCTATGGTGGGGACACGGCGGCTGGTTGCGGGTGCATGAATTGCGCCAGCAACTCGGCGATCAACTGCAGAAGAACGCGGACGAGAAGCTGCGCAATGAACGGATCGCGGGCGAAGTGCAGGATCTGCAGGGCGGTACCGCGGCCATCGAGGAGCGCGCGCGCTACGAGATGGGCATGGTGAAGGACGGCGAAGTATTCGTGCAGTTCGTGTCGCCGAATGCGCCGGCGGCGCCGCTGAACAACGCGCCTTCGAGCATGTCGACGCGCGGTACCGTTTCCGCCGCGCCCGTGCGTGTCGTGCCGAACCCGCAGTCGATCGCGAAGCCGTCGCGGCATCATGGCGGCGAGAAGGGCAAGGCCGCGCATCACTGAGCGCGGGAGTCCGAACCATTGAAAAAGCGCGGGAAATGCCGCGCTTTTTTATTTCCTGTCAGTCGTCAATCGAATCGGTCGACGCGGATCACGCATCACCACCACCAGCCCGGGTAACCGTAGCCATATCCGATGCCGGTGCCCCACCGGTTTCCCCAACCGCCGCCGTAATAGCCGCCGTAGACGGTCACGGGGGGCGGCGAGTAATACGCCCACGCGCGCGCGGCGGCCTCCGCCGCCATCGCGTCGTTCTGCTCGCGCAGCACTTGCCGGTCGATCTCGTCGTAGCGTTTGCGCTCCGCGCTCGACAGTGCGGGCGGCTGGCCGCCCGAAGCGCCCGGTTCGGGCAGGCGGCTCAGGATCGTCGACGAAGGCGGCTGCACCGCGCAGCCGGCGAGGGCCAGTGTGCCGGCTGCGACACTGGTCAGGACGAGAGTGCGGAACGGGCGATTCATGTGTTTCTCCAGCAGCGCGCCGACAGCGGAAAGCGGTTTGTGCCGAAGGCGGACCTCCGGCGCCTGGGCCGTTGCGTGCGACGCTCGTGCGTCATTATGCACCCGCGCCGTGCATGGCCGGCACGGGCGCGCCGCTCGCTCAGTGACGCTGATCGGTCGCGGGCGTGATGCCGGTCGCGAGTTCCGGCGCGGCGAACAGCTGCGCGACGTCGACGGGATCGAACTCGTAGCGCTGGTTGCAGAACTCGCAGTGGATCTCGACGTGACCGCGCTCGACGATCACGCTCTCGACTTCGTCGCGCCCGAGCATGCGCAGCATCGCGCCGACCTTCTCGCGCGAGCACGAGCACTGGAAGCGCGTACCGGCCGGGTCGAAGTGCTGCACGTTTTCCTGCCAGAAGAGCCGACGGAACACGACTTCCGGTTCGACCTCGAGCAATTCCTTCGCGGACAGCGTGCCGCCGAGCGTGCAGACGCGCTCCCACGTGTCGGCGTCGGTCTCGGCGTTGCGCGGCACGATGCCGCCGTCGCCCGGCAGCTTCTGCAGCAGCATGCCGACCGCGCGGTCGCGATCGGCCGCGAGCCACAGCCGCGTGTCGAGCTGCTCCGAGTGATGCATGTAATGCTCGAGCACTTGCGATACCGATTCGAGCGGACCGTCGACGCCGTTCAGCGGCACGATGCCTTGGTACGGCTGCTGGCCCGGCAGCTTCTCGGCCGGGTCGAGCGTGATCACGCATCGGCCGTGGCCGCTCGCGTTGACGAGCGACGCGAAGTGCGTGTCGTCGCCGATCGTCTGCGCGACGTCGCCGGCGAACTTGGCCGTGGCGCGCATCGACAGGTCCGAGCCGCACTGGACGACCAGCATCTGGACCGGCCCGTCGCCGAAGATCTGCATGATCAGGGTGCCGTGAAATTTCAGGTTCGCGGACAGCAGCGCACACGCAGCCATCATCTCGCCGAGCACCGTGCGCACCGGGGCAGGGTAGTCACGGCGGGAAAGCACCTCTTGCCACGTGTTGCGCAGCGACACGATCTCGCCGCGCACGGGTGCCGAATTGAACATGAATTTCTGTAACTGGTCGCTCACTCTTCTTCCTTGAAATCCGCGCGAATCAGCCGATCCGCACGAGTTGCTCCTTGAAATGCGCGCGTCGTTCGACGTACGTCTTCGCATTTGCGCGCAGCCGCGCGATGTCGTCTGCCGACAGCTCGCGCACGACTTTCGCCGGGGCGCCGAGAATCAGCGAGTTGTCCGGGAACGTCTTGCCTTCTGTCACGACCGCGCCGGCACCAACCAGACAGTTGCGGCCGATGACCGCTCCATTCAAGACCACCGCCTGAATCCCGATCAGCGAACCTTCCCCGATCGTGCATCCGTGCAGCATCGCCTGGTGCCCGATCGTCACGTTTTCGGCAATCGTCAGAGGAAATCCGGGGTCCGTATGCAGGACCGCGCCTTCCTGGACGTTGCTGCCGGCACCGACCGAGATCGTCTCGTTGTCGCCGCGAATCGTCGCACCGAACCATACGCTCGCGTTTTCCTCGAGCACGACCTTGCCGATGATGGCCGCCGTATCGGCGACGAATACGCTTTCGTGGATCGTCGGGGCCGTCTCGCCCAGTTTGTAGATCGTCACGGAGTCTCCTGGTCTCTTCGATGATGGGCGCCGGTAGAATGGCGCGTCTGGCGTGCCGGGTGCATTGCGTGACGGCACAAACGTACATTGTAAACCGTCGCGTGCATGCGCACTGGCGGTGCCCAGTTTGATGAACATGGAGCCTTCTTCTTTCATGGCTGCGCCACACTGCGTGCGTCGCGCCGCGCTGGACGCCCTGCGGATGTCCGAGCCGGCCGCGAAGGCCGCTCGGGTCCGCGCGCTGCATGACGCGCTGCTGGCCGGGCAGGCCACGATCGCACCGACGCTCGATCTGGACGAACCGACCGACCTGCCCGGCCGTCCGGCTCGCCCGCCGCTCGTCGAGCCGCGCGAGCTCGAGCGCCGCAGCATGCGCTCGCCCGCGGGGCGCGCGGTGCTGCTGCACGCCCTCGCGCATATCGAATTCAACGCGATCAACCTCGCGCTCGACGCCGTGTGGCGCTTCGCCGGGATGCCCGACGCATTCTATGCGGACTGGCTGAAGGTCGCGGCCGAGGAGGCTCATCACTTCACGCTGTTGTCCGGGCGGCTCGCCGAGTTCGGGCATGCGTACGGGGATTTTCCCGCGCACAACGGGCTGTGGGAGATGTGCGAGCGGACCAAGGCCGATCCGCTCGCGCGGATGGCGCTCGTGCCGCGCACGCTCGAGGCGCGCGGACTCGACGCGTCGCCGTCGATCCGGGCGCGGCTCGTGCAGGCGGGCGACGATGCGTCCGCGGCGATCCTCGACGTGATCCTGCGCGACGAGATCGGCCACGTCGCGATCGGGAATCGCTGGTTCCGGTATCTGTGCGACGAGGCCGGCCGCGATCCGGTGCCGGCCTATCGCGAGCTCGCCGAGCAGTACCATGCGCCGCGGCTGCGCGGCCCGTTCAATTTCGACGCGCGCCGCACCGCGGGATTCGAGCAGGCGGAGCTGGACGAGCTCGCCGCGCAGGACGCGGCGGACGGCAACGCGGCCGGTTAGCACGTCCGGGCGCCGCCGGCTCCCGGCGGGCGGGCGAAGGCTGTCGCTGCGTCGGCCTCGCGGATCGTTCGGCGGCATGTCCGCGGCGTCCGACAGGCCGATTCCGCACGCCGCGTCGCTAGAGAGCCGCCTCGACTGCCAGGCGCCGGAATGGAGGCGTCATCGCTATAATCGAACGATCATTCTTTTTTTGGCGGCTGCAATGAGTGCCTCGAGTTCTGTTTCCGATTTCGTCACGGTGCGCGGCGTCAAGCTGCATGTGGGGCGCTGGGGCCGGCCCGATGCGCCGACGCTGTTCATGCTGCATGGCTGGATGGACGTCGCGGCATCGTTCCAGTTCGTCGTCGACGCGCTCGCGGGCGACTGGCAGGTGATCGCGCCGGATGCACGCGGCTTCGGCCTGTCCGACTGGCCGGTCGCGAGGCAGGGCGGCGGTCATTACTGGTTCCACGAGTACCTGGGCGACCTCGATGCGCTCGTCGATCACTATGCACCCACCGGCGAAGTCAATCTGGTCGGGCACAGCATGGGGGCCAACGTCGTGTGCCTGTACGCGGGCGCGCGCCCGGAGCGCGTGCGGCGCGTGGTCGACCTCGAAGGGTTCGGGCTCGCCCCCGCGCGGGCCGAGCAGGCGCCGCGCCGGCTGCGCGGCTGGCTCGACGAGCTGCGCGAGCCGCCGGTGTTGCGCCCGTATGCGTCGCTCGACGACGTGGCGGCCCGGCTGATCAAGACCAATCCGCGGCTCGATCCGCACCGCGCCGCGTTCCTCGCCGCGCACTGGTCGAAGCGTGGCGATGACGGCCTCTACCACCTGCTGGCGGACCCCGCGCACAAGATGGCGGGCCCGCAGCTGTACCGGCTCGACGAGGTGATGGCCGTCTGGAAGCAGGTGCGCGCGAAGGTGCTGCACGTCGAGGCCGTCAATTCGCCGACGCTCGCGTATCTCGCCGGCGACATCCCGCTGCCGGAGTTCAAGGCGCGCTTCGGCGCGTTCCCCGACTGGCGCGAAAAGCTCGTCGAGGATGCCGGCCACATGGTTCATCACGACCAGCCGGAGCAGATCGCGGCGCTGATCGAGGCGTTCTGCGCGTAGGCTGGCGGCGGCGCGGGAGGCAGGCGGGCGGCGCAATTGCCGCATTGCAGTAGAATGAAGCTTCACCTGCCATATCGACAATGAACGCTGATCTCCACTGCCATTCGAATGTTTCCGACGGGTTGCTGTCGCCTGCCGACGTCGCGCGCCGCGCCCATGCCGGCGGCGTGACCCTGTGGGCGCTGACCGACCACGACGAGATCGGCGGCCAGGCGGCGGCACGCAGCGAGGCGGAGGCGCTGGGGATGCGCTACCTGAGCGGCGTCGAGATTTCGGTCACGTGGGCGTCGCGCACCGTGCACATCGTCGGGCTGAACATCGATCCGTCGAACCCGACGCTCGTCGATGGCCTCTACCGCACGCGCCACGGCCGCGCCGCGCGTGCGCGGGCGATTGCCGCGCAGCTCGAGACGCTCGGCATTCCCGGCGCGTACGAAGGCGCGCTGAAGTACGTATCGAATCCCGACCTGATCTCGCGCACCCACTTCGCGCGCTTCCTGGTCGAGAACGGCCATGCCGAATCGACCTCCGATGTGTTCGACCGCCTGCTCGGCGACGGCAAGCCCGGGTTCGTCCCGCACCGCTGGGCGACGTTGTCCGACGCCGTTGCATGGATTCGCGCGGCGGGCGGCGAGGCCGTGGTCGCGCACCCGGGCCGCTACCGCTACACGCCGGTCGAATTCGATGCGTTTTTCGGTGAATTCATCGATCTCGGCGGCCGCGCGATCGAGGTCATTACGGGCAGCCACACGCCCGACCAGTACCGCGAATACGCGGACGTCGCGCGCCGCTTCGGCTTCGAGGTGTCGCGCGGCTCGGATTTCCATGCGCCGGGCGAGGGTCGCATCGAGCTCGGCAGCCTGCCGCCTTTGCCGCCCGACCTGAAACCGCTCTGGGAGCGCTGGCTCTGACGTACCGCGGCCGCTTGCCGCTGGCGCTGCCGCCGAGGCGCGCATCCGACTTCTCCCTCTTTACGTGTCCCCATGTCCCAGTTCTTCAGGATTCATCCGGATAATCCGCAGCCGCGCCTGATCAAGCAGGCCGCGGACATCGTCAGCAAGGGCGGCGTGATCGCGATGCCGACCGATTCGAGCTACGCGCTCGCGTGCCACCTCGATGACAAGGATGCAGTCGAGCGCGTGCGCCGCATCCGCGGCCTCGACGAGAAGCAGCACCTGTCGCTGCTCGTGCGCGACCTGTCGGAACTGGCCAACTTCGCGATGGTGGACAATCGTCAGTATCGGCAGATCAAGTCGGTGACGCCGGGCCCGTACGTGTTCATCCTGCAGGCGACGAAGGAAGTGCCGCGTCGTCTGTCGCACCCGTCGCGCAAGACGATCGGGCTGCGCGTGCCCGATCACGCGATCACGCTCGCGCTGCTCGAATCGCTCGGCCAGCCGCTGCTTGGCACGACGCTGATCCTGCCGCCGGACGACGAGCCGCTCAACGATCCCGACGACATCCGCGCGCGGCTCGAGAAGCAGGTCGATCTCGTGATCGACGGTGGTGCGTGTCCGCGCGAACCGTCGACGGTGATCGATCTGACGGGCGACGAGCCGCAGCTCGTGCGTGCCGGGCGCGGTGCGCTCGAACCGTTCGGGCTTTCGGCCGCGTAAGCGCCATTCATTTTTGCGCGAGTGCGCTTGTTACAATAACGCGATATGGACGCTTCCCTGATACAGACCATCGCCGTCTACGCACTGCCCGTGATCTTCGCGATCACGTTGCACGAGGCTGCGCACGGCTATGCCGCGCGCCTGCTCGGCGACAACACCGCCTACATGATGGGGCGCGTGTCGTTCAACCCGATGCGCCACATCGATCCGCTCGGCACGATCGCGATCCCGCTCGCGATGTATTTCCTGACGGGCGGCGCGTTCCTGTTTGGCTATGCGAAACCGGTGCCGGTATCGTTCGGCAACCTGCGCGATCCGCGCTGGGGCAGCCTGTGGGTGTCGCTGGCTGGCCCGGCCTGCAACTTCGTGCAGGCACTGATCTGGGGCGTGCTGACCATCGTACTGCCCGCTGCCGGCATCGACGAGCCGTTCTTCACGCGGATGGCCTACGCAGGCGTCAGCGCGAACCTGGTGCTCGGCGTGCTGAACCTGTTTCCGCTGCCGCCGCTCGACGGCGGCCGCATCCTGGCGGCGCTGCTGCCGCCGAAGCAATCGATCGCGCTGTCGCGAATCGAGCCGTACGGTTTCATCATCGTCCTCGTGCTGGTCTCGACGGGCGTGCTGACGAACTTCTGGCTGCGGCCGCTCGTGAATGCCGCGGCCGGCGTGCTGAGCGCCATCCTGTCTCCCTTCGCCTCGCTTTTCTAACGACAATCATGTTCCCAGATCGTATTTTCTCCGGCATGCGACCCACCGGGTCGCTGCACCTCGGCCACTACCACGGCGTGCTGAAAAACTGGGTGAAGCTGCAGTCCGAGTACCCGTGCTTCTTCTGCGTGGTTGACTGGCATGCGCTGACGACGCACTACGAAACACCCGAGGTCATCGAGAAGAACGTGTGGGACGTGCTGATCGACTGGCTCGCGTCGGGTATCGATCCGGCGCAGGCGACGCTGTTCATCCAGAGCAAGGTGCCCGAACATGCGGAACTCGCGTTGCTGCTCGGCATGAGCACGCCGCTCGGCTGGCTCGAACGCGTGCCGACCTACAAGGAGCAGATGGAGAAGCTGAAGGACAAGGACCTGTCGACTTACGGCTTCCTCGGCTACCCGGTGCTGATGGCGGCCGACATCCTGCTGTACCGCGGCTCGCTCGTGCCGGTCGGCGAGGATCAGGTGCCGCACGTCGAGATGACGCGCGAGATCGCACGCCGCTTCAACTACTTGTACGGCCGCGAGCCGAGCTTCGAGGAGAAGGCGCTCGAAGCCGCGAAGAAGCTCGGCGGCAAGCGCGCGAAGCTTTATCACGAGCTGCGCAACGCGTACCAGCAGGAAGGCGACGACGAGGCGCTCGAACAGGCGCGCGCGATGCTGCAGGAATCGCAGAGCCTGTCGATGAGCGACCGCGAGCGCCTGTTCGGCTATCTCGAAGGCGCGCGCAAGATCATCCTGGTCGAGCCGCAGGCGCTTTTGACCGAAGCGTCCCGGATGCCGGGTCTCGACGGCCAGAAGATGTCGAAGTCGTACGGCAATACGATCGGCCTGCGCGAGGACGCGGAGACGATCACGAAGAAGGTCCGCACGATGCCGACCGATCCGGCACGCGTGCGCCGCACCGATCCGGGCGATCCGGACAAGTGCCCGGTGTGGCAGCTGCATCAGGTCTATACGGACGAAGCGACGCACCAGTGGGTGCAGAGCGGCTGCCGCTCGGCGGGCATCGGCTGCCTCGACTGCAAGCAGCCGGTCGTTGAAGGGATCCTGCGCGAACAGCAGCCGATGCTCGAGCGCGCACAGAAGTACATGGACGATCCGTCGCTGCTGCGCGCGATCGTCGCGGACGGCTGCGACAAGGCGCGCAAGCACGCGGTCGAGACGATGCGCGACGTGCGCGAGGCGATGGGCCTGTCGTACACCTGACCTGACGGCATGCGCGAACCTGTCATTGCCGCCGCGGGCGGCCACGTGGCCCAGACCGAACCGTCGCGCTGGGTCGCCCGCTGGTCGCGGCTCGTCCCGGCGAGCGGCACGGTGCTCGACGTCGCCGCGGGCGGTGGTCGCCATGCACGCTGGTTTGCGTCGCACGGGCATCCAGTCGTCGCGCTCGACCGCGATGCGGCCGCGCTGGCCGCTTTGCGCGCGATTCCTGGTGTCGATGTGCGCGACGCCGATCTCGAGGGCGCGCCCTGGCCGCTGCCGGCCGGTGCGTCGTTCGCGGCGGTGATCGTCACCCATTATCTGCATCGCCCGCTCTGGCCCCGACTGCTCGATGCGGTGGCGCCGGGCGGCGTGCTGATCTACGAAACCTTCGCGCAAGGAAACGAAACGGTCGGCAAGCCGTCCAATCCTGCGTTCCTGCTCGCCCCGGGCGAGTTGCTGGACGCGGTGCGCGGCCGCCTGCGGGTGGTTGCGTACGAGGACGGATTTGTCGCCGCGCCGCGCGAGGCGTTCGTGCAGCGCATCTGCGCGGTACGCGAGGGCGCGACCCCGACAGCGGGGGCGGGAATTCCACGTTACGAACTGCCCGGCTAATCCGCTACAATCTCAACGTTTACCGGTACAACAATCAATCGCGTTTCATGGCTAACGGCACCCAAGACGGCATTCAAATCCGCGGCAGCATCCCCGCGATCGTCACCCCGATGCTCGAAGACGGCAGTCTTGACCTGCCGGCGTTTCGCAAACTGATCGACTGGCACATCGCGGAAGGCACCGACGCACTCGTCGTGGTCGGCACGAGCGGCGAGTCGGCAACGCTCAACGTCGAAGAGCACATCCTGATGATCCGCACGGCGGTCGAGCATGCGGCGAAGCGCATCCCGATCATCGCGGGCGCGGGCGGCAACTCGACCGCCGAAGCGATCGAACTGACGAAGCATGCGAAGGCCGTCGGCGCCGACGCGACGCTGCAGGTCGTGCCGTACTACAACAAGCCGACGCAGGAAGGGATGTACCGGCACTTCAAGGCGATCGCCGAGGCGGTCGACCTGCCGGTGATTCTGTACAACGTGCCCGGCCGTACGGTCGCGGACATGGCGCACGAGACGACGCTGCGCCTCGCTCAGGTGCCGGGCATCATCGGTGTGAAGGACGCGACCGGCAACATCGATCGCGCCGCGCACCTGATCAAGGCCGCGCCGAAGCATTTCGCGATCTACAGCGGTGACGATCCGACCGCGATCGCGCTGATGCTGCTCGGCGGCCACGGCAACATCTCGGTGACGGCGAACGTCGCGCCGCGCGCGATGAGCGACCTGTGCCGCGCGGCGCTGGCCGGCGACGTCGCAACGGCGCGCGAGCTGCACATGAAGCTGCTGTCGCTGCACAAGAACCTGTTTGTCGAGGCGAACCCGATTCCGGTGAAGTGGGCGCTGCAGGCGATGGGCAAGATGCAGGGCGGCATCCGCCTGCCGCTCACGCCGCTCGACGAGCGCTGTCACGACGTCGTGCGTTCGGCCCTCGTCGAGGCCGGCGTCCTCTGATGCTCAGGCGGCCGCGTCCTGCGGCCGCCGGCTCGACCCCTCATCAACCCGCACCGGCCGGCTCCGTCCGGCGCCGCTCCTGACGAGCGTTCTAGCAAGACGAAGGATTTCATGAAACGTTTCGCCTTTTCCTCTCGCGCCATCCAGGTTTCGGTGGTGGCGCTGGCGCTGGGCGCGCTCGCCGGCTGCGATACGCTGAACGATTATCTGGCTCCAGACCGGGTCAACTACAAGAACACGGGTTCGGCGCCGCCGCTCGCGGTGCCGAGCGACCTGAAGCCGGTGCCGACGACCCAGCAGTTCGTCGCGCCGCCGAGCAACGCTGGTCTCGGCACGCTGCCGCCGCGGGCGACGACGGCCGCCGGCAACGCGACCGACGGTGTCCCGAGCGCGCAGGATCCGCTCGGCATGCATATCGAGCGCGACGGCGACCGCCGCTGGCTCGTCGTGGACGGGCGCACGCCCGAGCAGCTGTGGCCGATCCTGAAGGAATTCTGGCAGGAGAACGGCTTCTCGCTGAAGACTGACGCACCGTCGACCGGCATCATGGCCACCGACTGGGCCGAGAACCGCGCGAACATTCCCGATGACTGGTTCCGCCGCACGATCGGCAAGGTCATCGACTTCGCGTACTCGTCGGGCACGCGCGACCGTTTCCGCACGCTCGTAAACCGTACGCCGGACGGCAACACTGACATCTCGATCACGCACAGCGCGATGGAGGAAATAATGGTCGGCCCGCAGGGCGGCACGTCGTCGCGCTGGGAAGAGCGTCCGCGCAATCCGGTGCTCGAGGCTGTGTTCCTGACGAAGCTGATGCAGAAGTTCGGCCTGAGCGACGCGCAGGCGAAGCAGCTGCTGACCGATGCGCGTCCCGCGACGGCGCCGGCGCAGGTGAGCGATACGAGCAGCGGTGCCGCGACGCTGCAACTGGCGGAATCGTTCGACCGTGCGTGGCTGCGCGTCGGTCTCGCGCTCGACCGCACCAACTTCGCGGTCGACAATCGCGACCGCGAGAAGGGCCTGTACACGGTCCGTTACGCGAACACGATGGAAGAGCTCAAGCGCGACGGGCTGTTCGGCAAGCTGTTCTACGGCGGCCCGTCGGCGGCCAAGCCGGGCAAGGAATACTTGGTCAACGTGCGCGCGCAGGGCAGTGGCGGCACGCAGGTCGCGGTGGTCGACGCGACCGGCAAGGTCGACAACTCGTCGGACGCGCAGCGGATCATTTCGCTGCTGCACGCCCAGTTGAACTGATCGCGTGCGCTTCGCCAGCCTCGGTAGCGGCAGCGAAGGCAACGCGCTGGTCGTCGAGGTCGCAAGCGGCACGACGACCACCCGCGTGCTGCTCGACTGCGGTTTTTCAGCGAAGGAGGTCGAGCGCCGCCTCGGCCGCCTGAATCTCGGCATCGACGATCTCGATGCGATCCTCATCACCCACGAACACAGTGACCACGTCGGCAGCGCGCTGACGCTCGCGCGGCGCGGGTCGCTGCCGCTCTACATGAGCTGGGGCACGGCACGCGCGGTGGGCGCGGACGAAGCCGATGTCGATCTCCACGTGTTGTGGGGCGACGAGACAGCCGCGATTCGCGATCTGGCCGTGATGCCATATACGGTGCCCCATGACGCGCGGGAACCGCTCCAGTTCGTCTTCATGGACGGTTGCCGCCGGCTCGGCGTGCTGACCGACGTCGGGATGGCCACGCCGCACATCACGGCCGTTCTGAGCGGTTGTGACGCGCTGGTGCTCGAATCCAACCACGATACCGAGATGCTCGCCGGGAGCCGCTATCCGCAGTCGCTGAAGGCGCGGATCGGTGGCAATCATGGCCACCTGAGCAACGCCGCCGCCGCGGGCATCCTCGCATCGCTCGAACGCAGCCGCCTCCAGCACCTCGTCGCGGCGCACCTGAGCCAGCAGAACAACCGGCCCGAGCTGGCCCGCCAGGCATTGGCCGGCGTGCTGGGAACGGACGGGGAGGAAGTGGTCGTGGCCACGCAGGACGCGGGCTTCGACTGGCTGACGCTCGGCTGAGCAGGCGCAGGATCGGACGCCCGGGACGGCTCTTGGCCGATCTTGCTGCCGGATACCATGCGCGCAACCGACAGACGTAAAAAAACCGGCCCGAAGGGCCGGTTTTTTTTCAGCTGATGCTGAGGCTTACTGGCTTGCGCCCGAAGCCGGAGCAGCCGTCGCTGCCGAAGCAGCCGACGCCACAGCAGCAGCTGCGTCGCTCGCAGCAGCCGTAGCCGACGAAGCAGCAGCAGCTGCGTCGCTCGCAGCACCAGCAACTGCCGAAGCAGCCGACGAAGCAGCAGCCGATGCGTCGCTAGCAGCCGACGAAGCAGCTTGATCAGCGCTCTTGTTGCAAGCAGCCAGTGCAACAGCAGCCAACAGGGAAGCTACGAGGAGGGATTTCTTCATGATCACGTCCTTTTATGGTTAAAGGTAAGCAACAGCGCGAAACAATACCGGTAATGTGCTCCAACACCGACCTGGGCCGCTGGTGGAGACGCACTTCTAGAGCGTGAATCTTCCCTACGGCTTGGGCGGAAATTATATGCACTTTCCTATCGACCGTCGACAAATGCGGGGTCAATACGTTGTCTTTCCCATACAGAATTTGATCTGCACGGGCATACGGGGCGGCTCACTAAATCCGGTTTCCGACCCGTATCCAGCCCGCACAATACCACTCGTGCAGCAAGGCTGTCATTGAGGGAACCCGGGATAGTGTTACAAACCGTTTCGCCTCCATGTGGCGCAGATTGGCCAGTTCGGGCAGCCATGCGCCGGCCTGCTCGAGCGGTTCTTCCTCGCCATTAATGAAGTACGAGCGCGCGTTATACATCAATGCGGCCCGTCTGTCGAGATACACGCCCCGGCGCGACGCCTGCGCGACGAACGCGGCCTCGGACAGCGGGCGCGCCGGCGGCTCGAATACGACGTTCGATTTGGGTTCGCTCAGGTAGCAACCGAGGAATTCGGCGACGTCACGCTTGCGCCAGCGGATCGCATCGACGATCTCGGCGACGCGCTCGACCATCGCCGGCGGCAGTTGCGCCGGGGTGTCGACCGCCGGCTGCCTCGGGTCGCGGTAAAGCGCGTCGCCACGCTCGTCGCGCAGGCCGCCGCGCTCCGCGAGGTAATACAGGAATTGCGCGCCCAGCTCCCCGGCGGACGGCGCCCGAAAGCCGATCGAGCAGGTCATGCATTCGCCTTCGGCCACGCCGTCGTGCGCGATGTGCGGCGGCAGGTACAGCATGTCGCCCGGCTCCAGCACCCACTCGTCGCTCGGCTCAAAATGCTCGAGGATCTTCAACGGGACGTCCGGCTGCAGCGACAGGTCCTTCTGAGCACCGATGCGCCAACGGCGCCGGCCCTCGACCTGTAGCAGGAATACGTCGTACGAGTCGAAGTGCGGGCCGACGCCGCCTCCGTCGGTCGCGTACGAAATCATCAGGTCGTCGAGGCGTGCGTCCGGGATGAAGCGGAAGCGGTCGAGCAGCGCGCGTGCCGCGTCCACGTGCAGGTCGAGCCCCTGCACGAGCAAGGACCAGGACTTTCGCGAGACGGCAGGCAGCGCGCCCGGCTCGAAGGGACCGTGGGCCAGTTGCCACTTGTTACGAAAATGGGTGATCAGTCGCGATTCGGCGTCATAGTCGGCTGCCAGCTCGAACAGTGCGTCGCGCGTCACCGGCGGCTTCACGCCGGGGATCGCCTGGCGGATCAGCAGCGGCTTCTTCTGCCAGTAGCGGCGCATGAATTGCGCCGGCGAGAGGCCGCCGAGCAGCGGTGTGGGAAGATCGGAAGGCGGCGCGCCGAGCGGGGCGGCAGCGGCATCCCGCGGTTCGGCTTGAGACCGGTTGCGCATCGTATAATGAGACTTGTATTTGGGAGAATTGGATGAAAATCGCAAAAAACACCGTCGTGTCGGTCGCTTACAAGCTGTCGGATGCGCAAGGCAATCTGATCGAGGAAAGCGACGAGCCGATGGTTTATCTGCACGGCGGCTATGATGGCACGTTCCCCAAGATCGAGGAACAGCTCGACGGCCAGGAGCCCGGTTACCAGGCGCAGATTCAGCTCGAGCCGCAGGACGCGTTCGGCGACTACGATCCCGAACTCGTGAAGATCGAGCCGCGCGATCGTTTTCCCGAGCCGATCGAAGTGGGCATGCAGTTCGAAGGCACGCCGGAAGACGGCGACGAGGAAGTGGATTCGCTGATCTACACGGTCACGGACATCGCCGAGGACAAGGTCGTGCTCGACGGCAACCACCCGCTTGCGGGCATGGCGCTGCGTTTCGCACTGACGGTCAAGGACGTTCGCGAAGCGACCGAAGACGAGATCGAGCATGAGCACGCGCATGGCGCGGAAGGCCTCGAAATCGTCGACGAGGACGAAGACGAGGACGAGGAAGGCGACGCACCGTCAGGGCGTACCCTGCACTGAGCTGGCAGGCAGGCTGGGCGCCGGCCCTGAAGCAGGGCGCGGCGCGGGCCACGAAGCGCCGTCCGGTGTCGTGCCGTCGCCTTGAAGCGGCGGCGCGACCGACGACGAGTCGGGCAATGCCGGCAAGGCCGGGATCTCCGGCATCTGCGGCAGCGGGACGTTATCGCGCGGCACGACCGGCAGCGCGGGCGGGGTCGGCAGATTCTTCGGGACGTCCTGCACGCTCACGTTGAAGATCGTCTGCCGTGCCGGTGACACGTTGACCTTCACCCATTGATTCGCCGGATGACGCGGTCCGATCGCGACACGCGTCACATTTCCCACCAGCACGCCGTCGTCCGCATGCAGCGGGCGATCGATCAGGAAGCCGTTCGCAAGCGGCTCGCTGCTCGCGTGCACCACCAGGATCGGGCCGCGGAATACCGCCGCCGCCTTCACCAGTGTTCGTTTCAGTTCACGAAAACCGTCGCGGACGCGCGGCCGGTTGAAACGCAACCACGCAAAGCGTTCGGCACGCTCATAGCGATCGAACTGCGGATCGCCTTCGAAAATCACCACGATCGCGCGCGCTTCGTGCCGCTTCGCATATTCGGCCGCGTGGTCGATCCAGAAGCCGTTCGCGATGATGCGGTCCTCGAATTCGCCGTTCCGCCCGCCGGCCGTCAGATAGTGGTTGTTCGGTGCCGGTGCGTTCAGCGCGACATAGACGACATCGTCATGCAGCCAGCGCGCGTTTTCGCGATAGGGCCGGAACCGGGCGACCTCACTTTCGCGCGTGATCTGCAGCGCGCCGGGGTCGGGCAGCGCCGCGTCGGCCAGCAGCGTCTGACGCAGGAAGTCCAGACGTTCGACCGGGTCGTAGTTGCCGCCGGCCGCCGTGTTGCACGTTACCCAGTCGTCGTGGCCGGGAATGAACACGAGCGGCACGCGAGATGCGTCGAGGATCGCGCCGCGCTGCGTATACAGCGAGTCGCGGCACGCTTCCTTTGCGCCCTTGATGTTGCCTGCATAGACGACGAAGGCCAGATTGCGCTCGCGCGCGATCGATTCGAACAGCCGTTGCGCGGCTGGCTCGTCGGCCGGCGTATCGATGACGCCCGACACGACCGCGAACGAGTAGGGGGCGGCGGCACGTTTGGGCGGCGCGGCCAGCGCGCCGGCCTGCGCCAGCGCGAGCACCGCCGCGACCAGCGCAGCGGTGGCGCGGGCCGGCCAACCCGACGGGGTGCGCTTATGCGTGCCCGTCGGCATCGTGCGAGCGGACGAGCGTGCGCAGTTCGTACAGCAGATCGAGCGCGTCGCGCGGCTTGAGGTCGTCGGGATCGATGTCGCGCAGCCTTTCGAGTGCCGGATGCGGGATGTTGGACGGTGGAGGCGCATCCGCGCATTCGAGTTCGTCGGTCACGGCGGGCGGCGCGCTGAACAGGTCGAGCTGCGGCGTATGCTGCGTGGCCGACTGTTGTTCGAGATACGCGAGATGCTTGCGCGCGGCGCGGATCACCGGTGCCGGCACGCCCGCGAGTTGTGCAACCTGCAGTCCGTAGCTCTGGTTCGCCGGGCCTTCGTTGACCGCGTGCAGGAACACGATGCCGTGACCGTGCTCCACGGCCGACAGGTGGACGTTGGCCGCTTGGGGGAATTCGGCGGGCAGTTGCGTCAACTCGAAGTAATGCGTCGCGAACAGCGTGTAGCAGCCGTTTTGCGCCAGCAGATGACGCGCGATGGCCCATGCGAGCGCGAGGCCGTCGAACGTCGACGTGCCGCGGCCGATTTCGTCCATCAGCACGAGGCTCTGCGGTGTCGCGTCGTTCAGGATCGCAGCCGCTTCGGTCATCTCGACCATGAAGGTCGAGCGGCCGCCGGCGAGGTCGTCGGCCGCGCCGATTCGCGTGAATATCCGGTCGATCGGGCCGAAGCAGGCCGACTTCGCCGGCACGTAGCTGCCGACGTATGCGATCAGCGCGATCAGCGCCGTCTGCCGCATGAAGGTCGACTTACCGCCCATGTTCGGGCCGGTGATCAGCAGCAGTTTGCGCTCGGCGCCGAACCGGCAGTCGTTCGCGATGAACTGCTCGACCTGCGCTTCGACGACGGGGTGACGCCCCTGTTCGATTTCGATGCCGATTTCGTCGGTGAAGGCGGGTGCGACCCAGTCGAGCGTGCGGGCGCGCTCGGCGAACGCGGCGAGCACGTCGAGCTCCGCGAGCGCCGACGCGACGCGCTGACACTCGGCAATGAACGGCAGCAGTGCCTGCAGCACGCCGTCGTACAGCGCGCGCTCGCGAGCCAGCGCGCGTTCCTGCGCGGACAGCGCCTTGTCCTCGAAAGTCTTCAGTTCGGGCGTGATGTAGCGCTCGGCATTCTTCAGCGTCTGGCGGCGGCGATAGTCGTCGGGCACCTTGTCGGTCTGGCCGCGCGTGACCTCGATGTAGAAGCCGTGCACCTTGTTGTATTCGACGCGCAGGTTCGCGATGCCCGTGCGGATACGCTCACGCGCCTCGAGATCGATCAGGAATTGCCCGCAGTTTTCGGAGATGTCGCGCAGCTCGTCGAGCTCCGCATCGTAGCCGCGCGCGATCACGCCGCCGTCGCGCACCATTGCGGCAGGCTCTGGGGCGATCGCGCTCGTCAGCAGGTCGAGACATTCGGCGGGCGGCTCGAGCGCCGCGTCGATGCGCGTGAGCGCATCCGCGTTCGCGACGATCGCGCCGATGCGTTCGCGCAGCGCGGGCAGCGCGGCGAACGTGTCGCGCAGGCTCGACAGATCGCGCGGGCGCGCGGACATCAGCGCGAGACGCCCGGTGATCCGTTCGACGTCCGCAATCTGGCGCAGTGCGGTTCGCAGGGCGTCGAGGCTCGCGTTCACGGGCGCTTCGAGCAGTGCGCCGATCGCTTGCTGGCGTGACTGTGCGGCGACGGACGCGCGCGGCGGGTGATGCAGCCAGTGACGCAGCAGGCGGCTGCCCATCGTCGTGCAGCATGTGTCGAGCAGCGAGTATAGCGTTGGCGATTCGGTGCCGCGCAGCGTTTCGGTCAGTTCGAGGTTGCGGCGCGTAGCCGGATCGAGCCCGATGTATTCGGTTTCGTTCTCGACCTTCAGGCTGCGCACGTGACGCAGCTGCTGACCCTGCGTGGCGGCCGCGTACAGCAGCAGTGCGCCGGCAGCTCCGCATGCGCTCGTCAGCGAATGCGCGCCGAAGCCGTCGAGGCCCGCGACGTCGAGCTGGTCGCACAGGCGCTGCGTGCCCGACGCGATATCGAAATGCCATGCCGGCACACGCTTGATCGCACCGGCGCCGGCGGGCACGGCGTCGGTCGTGCCGTCCGCCGTGAGGATCTCGGCCGGCCGGATGCGTTCGAGCGCGGCGCCGAGCTGCTCGGGTTCGATTTCGGCGAGCCGTAGCGCGCCGCTTGCGAGGTTCAGCCACGCGAGGCCGATGTTGACCGCCACGCCACGCTTGTTGTGGCCCGCGCACATCGCGAGCAGGTAGACGTCGTTCTTGTCGGACAGCAGCGCGGCGTCGGTCAGCGTGCCGGGCGTGACGACACGCACGACCTTGCGCTCGACCGGCCCCTTCGACGTCGCAGGGTCGCCGATCTGCTCGCAGATCGCGACCGATTCGCCCATCTTCACGAGCTTCGCCAGATACTGTTCGACCGCGTGATGCGGGACGCCGGCCATCTTGATCGGCGTGCCGGCCGATGCGCCGCGCTGCGTGAGGGTTAGATCGAGCAGACGCGCCGCTTTCTCCGCATCCTCGAAGAACAGTTCGTAGAAGTCGCCCATCCGGTAGAAGACGAGCGTGTCGGGGTGATCGGCCTTGATGCGCAGGTACTGCTGCATCATTGGAGTGACGGTTGCAGGTGCGGCCGTGGGTGGCGTGCTCATGTGATCGGGAAAAGTTGCTTTGGTTGCCCAAGTTTACCAGCGGCCCGAACCGGACACCTCGAAGTTCGCCATTCGGCCAGTTGTCGCCGATAACCTTTGACATGATGTCGTCCAGTGAGTGGGAAGGACGATACGGGGCGCGCGATATTTGCGAAATGGAATTGCTTGAGATCCATCATTGCGGCAATGCAATGATGCTCGCCCATCCAGAGAGTGGGCTCATCCTCGCCACTGCGTTACTTCGGCCATCGCCATGACGGCTCCGAGAGATGCTCCGCAAAATAATCGGACAGCACCGCCACCTTCGCCGGACGTGCACGCGCCGATGGCGTGACGAAGTAAAGGCCGCCCTTCGTCAGCGACCAGTCGGTGAGGATCGCCTCAAGGCGGCCATCGGCCAGATATTCGCCGGCGATGAATTCGGGCAACTCGGCGATTGCGAGGCCGTCGAGCAGCGTGGGCAGCAGCGCATCGGAACTCGTCACGCGCAACGGGCCGGTCGGCTTGACCGGCTCCTCCTCGCCTGCAGCGTTCGTGAAGCGCCACAAATCGCTGCGCGCGCGATACGCGTATGAAAGGCATGGCCGGTCCGCCAGGTCGCGCGGATGCGCGGGCCGCCCTTCGCGCTTCAGGTACGCGGGCGACGCCACCACGAATTGTGTGACCGGGCACAGGCGTCGTGCCACCAGCGACGAATCAGGCAGCGCGGCAATGCGCAGTGCGGCGTCAAACCCATCGGCAACCAGATCGACTGACGCATCCGAAAGGTGCAGGTCGATCGACACCTCCGGATACGCGCGAAAGAACGCGGGCAGCAGCGGCGCGACCCAGCGCAGCCCGAACGACATCGGTACAGCCAGGCGCACCAGTCCGCGCGGCTGCACCGACATTTCGCGCGCGGCGCTTTCTGCTTCTTCGGCCTGACGGTAGATCTCTCCGGCCTTATCGCAGATCGTCCGGCCGAACTCGGTGAGCGAGAGTTGGCGCGACGTGCGGTTGACGAGCCGCGCGCCCAACCGGTCTTCGAGACGGGCGACGCCCCGCGAGACCGTCGCCACCGACACGCCCATCGCGCGCGCCGCGGCCGCGAACGATCCTTCCTCCGCGACCTTCGCGAACATAGCAAGTCCTTCGAAATCAGGCAGCTTCGCCATTTCCCCTCATCTTTTCATTTTTGCAACGTTTGATTGCAATCAATTCTATTTCGATAAGCCTTGGGCGTCGATATTCTCCTCACATCGCAGCACGAAACACCGAACGCAGTCATCCACTTACCGAACGAAAGGAGAAGCACCATGGCACGCAAGCTCGACAACAAGATTGCACTCGTTACCGGCGCAACCAGCGGCATCGGCCTCGCCACCGCACAGCGTTTCGCGGCAGAAGGCGCGCACGTCTACCTCACCGGCCGCCGTCAGGCTGAACTAGATGCCGCAGTGAAGGGCATCCGCGAAGCGGGCGGCAACGCGACGGGGGTACGTGTCGATTCCACAAAGCTGGGTGAGCTCGACGCGCTGTATGCGCAGATCAAGGAAGAACAGGGGCATCTCGACGTGCTGTTCGCCAACGCCGGCGGCGGTTCGATGCTGCCGCTTGGCAGCATCACCGAAGAACACTACGACGACACCTTCGATCGCAATGTGAAGGGCGTGCTCTTCACGGTGCAAAAAGCGTTGCCGCTGCTCGCCGAGGGGGCGTCGGTGATTCTTACCGGTTCAACGGCAGGCAGCGCGGGCACGGCTGCATTCAGCGTGTATTCGGCATCGAAAGCCGCGGTGCGCGCCTTCGTACGCAGCTGGATTCTCGATCTGAAGGATCGCCGCGTCCGGGTTAATACAATCAGCCCGGGTGCGACGCGCACGCCCGGCTTGCTCGACCTCGCCGGTGACGATGCAGTCCAACGCCAGGGTCTTGCCGATTACCTGGCTGCCCAGATCCCGATGGGGCGCCTCGGCGAGCCCGGAGAGATCGCAAGCGCTGCGTTGTTCCTTGCGTCGGACGACGCGAGCTTCGTGAACGGCATCGAGCTGTTCGTCGATGGCGGGCAGCAGCAGATCTAAGCGCCCGCTGGATGTCTGTGATCGGTGGGTAACGGTCGATCCTCGAAAGAGCCAGCGTAGGTCGTCGCGTAGGTTCGTGCGCCGAGCCTTATCAGGTAAGGCGCAGATGCTGCTGCATCATTCGGGTGACGGGTGCAGGCGCTGCGGTGGGGCGCCTGCTCATGTGACCGGGAAAAGTTGCTTTGGCTGCCCGAGTTTACCAGCGGGCAGGACGCGCCTGCGCGAAGTTCGCCCATCGGCCGGTTGCAGGCGTTGAGAATTGGCAGCGACTTGTGCTCCTGCCTAAATTGGTGGGCTTAGCGTTGCGGGCACAACAGAGACCTAGTGCTAACCCCGACAGGCCGATTGCGGCCGACAGTCTAGATTGTGACCGTATGGGTTCGTTGATTGCCGGGGAGACATCGGGCTGTGATCGGCGTCGTTTCTCGGCATCGTCGACCGCGCAGTACGCGATCGTCAGGATCACACTAAGACGGGGGGCGGCAATGCGACTGCGCACGAAGGCGATACTTTTCTACTTGGCAGCAACGGTCATACCACTTGGCGTTGCTGCGCCCCTTTCCATTGCCTTGCCGACGTCAGCCAAAGCCTTGGCTGCGGTCGTTGGACTTGGAATTGCAATGTTTTTTGGGGTGGCCCAGCTTGTTCTCCTAGTTTGTCCACATTGCCAATCGCTTGCCATTCGAGCGTCAAGTGGTGCATGGACTCCCTGGGTTGGTTCTAAGTGCCGCTACTGTCACAAGTCGTATTAGAGGTGTCTAAGCTGCGCAGAGTTCGAGTCTGGTCGAGTGCAGGCATGTGCTCGTAAGAGGGTGGGGCGGGCCATTGAGAACAGGTGCGAAATGAAATATTTGCACGTTTTGGCGGAAAAATACCAAATAAAATTGGAGCGCTTCAACCAACTTCTGATCGCCTCGACGGCAACGCCATGCGACGTCAACGTTGACGTTGGTTTTGGTCGAAGCGATCATCGCAAATCGATCATTTTTTCCCACCACGACATAGGCGCGGGCGTTTATGTCTACGGATTTGGGGCCAAGGAATTGTCAGTTCGCCTTCGGGAAATCGATCGCCTGGCAGAAACGCTAAGGCATCTATTTTCTGAGTATGCATTCGCTATTGAGTGGGATGGAAGAGATCTGACAGCGAGAATCAATATGTACTATTACAGTCCTTATAAGGATGAGATGCTGGCGGCAACACTTTTCTCAGAACTGCGTGACGTTTCTGGATATCTGAAATCGGTGGCATCATCGGTCAGTTTTCGGCCGGAAAGTGCCCGATGCAAAATCGGACCCCGTTGGGTTAGAACGGCAACAAACACGGCCGCGTTTCTTTTTCCCTTTCTGCTCTTGTTTTCGATGGGGGCCTTCGTTTACACCAAATTGAAGGGACTGTAATACTGCTAAGCCGGTGTCCGCGGCGGTAGGCGCATGGGCGCTTTGGGTCAATAACTACCGATCCGGGATAAGCGTAAGCGTAGGACTTGGCGTAAGTTTGTGTGCTAAGCCTTGTCAAATAAGGCGCAGGTACTGCTGCATCATTGGAGTGACGAGTGCAGGTGCTGCCGCGGGTTGCGTGCTCATGTGACCGGGAAAAGTTGCTATGCAGCCCGAGTTTGCTAGTGGCCTGAACGGGACCGCTCGAAGTTCGCCATCCGGCCAGTTGTCGGCGATGGCGAGTGGCAGCTACGGTTGACCGCTCCCGGTCGTTCAGAGTCTTTTGCTGACGAGCCGATCGGTGCGTGAGTTGACAACTTTATTGCCGAAGTTGTGACAGCTTTTTTCCTGTACGGCACCGGCCTCCATGATTCCCAGTGCAATGTATGGTCTGCGGGCGCCGACCTACCTCAATCGGCACTGATATCTGACAGTCTTTGACCATGAAGCATGGTCGGTCGCTGTAGCCTTAGAGATGGATTCGCAAAGGTCGTTCGACGCCGTAACCGCGATCGGCGTGGCGCAATACCCGGTCTCGGTTGTTCCTGTGCCTTGGCTTATGCGAGCAACGAAAGTTGCAGCCCCACGAGGCCCTTGTGAAGCCGTCTCGTATACATGCTCTGCGAGTGCAAGCATCCCTGTGCCGTACGCACCGGTGCCGTCCTGTTCATAAAAAGGTGATCCCCGTGAGGACCATTGCATTGATCGTGTTGACCTGTCTGGCACTGACCGCTTGTGGGGGCGACGATAGTTCCTCTTCCCCGGCGCAGGCCGGGAACGGAGCAGAGTCCACCAACAACGGTCGCATCGGGGGTAGCGACGGCTCTGGCAACAGTACGCTGACGCTGCGCTACGATGCACTGCCGACTGCGGCGGATCAGGCAAGCTTCCTGACGCTGATCAACAACGAAGGCGCAAAGGGCTATCGCTACCTCGGCGACTACTTCTACGACGCTAGCAATGGCGGTTCGCAATCGATCTTCGTGAACGACGGCGCCGCGCAGACATACACCTACCAGTTGCAGGCGACGCCGACCAGCATGACGGGCTTCGTCAGCCAGGCCAACGCGCAAGGCACGAGCGGCTACCGGTTCGAAGGGCCGCTCACGTACGGTTATCTCTATCGCAAGGACGGCGGCTCGTCGGCCACCTACACATACACGACAACGGACCTGTCGACGGACCCGGACGCGTTCGTCGCGCAGGCGAACGGCGAGGGGCAGTCGGGCTACTGGTTCCTGGGCCCGATGGTCGCGGGATCGGAACAGGCGAACGTGTACATGAAGGACAACGCGTCGAACGCGACCTACACATATGATGTAGTGATGCCGACGTCGACCGTCGGCGACTTCATCACGCAGGCCAACAGCGAGGGTGCGAAGGGCTATCGATCGAAGGGCAAGATGCAGTTCGGCCCTTTGCAACCGACTGGCGCGATTAATCTCTCGTGGATCTACATGAAGGACCAGACTCAGTCGGCGACTTTCACGTACCAGTCGGCCGCGGTCCAGGCGACCGGCGCGAGCTTCGTCCAGCAGTTGAATACGTTCGGCGCGCAGGGCAATGCGTATCTCGGCGATCTTCCTCTCGGCATGCCGTCGCCGACGGCATCTTTCTACTTCGAGGCCAGCAACTGCACGGGTTTCCTGTGCACAACGCTGAATCCGCTCACGCAGAACTAAGCAATCGCGGCGGCTGCGTTGAGCGGCCGCTTGTTTTTTCGCAGCTGGGCGAGTGTTGACGATTCAGTATCCGCCTCGAGTTGGAGATCTCCGAATCTAGTGTGACCAACTAAAAATGGGCCGCAGGTCAAGATTCGCTTCTAACGACAATGTGACTGTCTGCTTTCGCCTTCGGCGACTGACGCCTCCGGGTCGATAACGGCCCATCCCCAAAAGCATGAGCGTAGGTCTTGGCGTAGGTTGTACGCTGGGCCTCGTCAGATAAGGCGCAAGTACTGCCGCATCATCGGAGTGCGGCCAGCAAAGGCCTCGGGCGACAGCGTGGTCATAGATCCGGCATGAAGTTGTTGCTTGAGTTGCCCAAGTTTGCCAGCGGCTTTGACGAATACGGTCGAAGTTGGCCGATAGGCCAGCTGATCGCGCGATACGACTCCGTGTCCGGCAACAATTCTGGCTCGTGCGGCTTGGCCGGTCGGCTGGCCCCAAGGGATAGCGCCGGTGCTTGTCTTGCCGGCATGACACTTATCGATCAGCCAAGGCGGGCAGGCGGCCTGTCGACCAACCGGATCTCGATACGGGTTGCGGCGTCGTGCTGAAACTCCGTCCCGGCACTTGTTCCGAGGCCGCTGCGCCGTTGACCTGAGTCAAGCGGGGGCGATCGACTCCGCTTAAAGTGAATTCACGTCGGAATTGATGGACGCGCGGCAAGGGATACGTCGTGCGGTCCGCTACTGACGGAGCCGGCTCGGCAAATCGAGCTTCTGCAGGGAAGACGTCGTGAAAGAGGCATCATGAGATCCCCATCCTTTGCCATGCTTGCCGCATTATTCGCGGGGTGTGCCGCGTCGATGACCGCCAATGCGCAGACGTTGGACAAAATCTCCCGGTCCAATCAAATCGTTGTTTCGTACAGGGAAGCCGCCGTGCCGTTCAGCTACCTGCTGACACCGCATAAAGCCGTCGGCTTTTCGATGGACGTAACGGAAGCAATCGTCGACGACGTTCGCAAGGTACTTCGCAGACCGGATCTGAAGGTCGCTTACGTGCCGGTCACCGGTCAAAATCGAATTCCGCTGCTCGTCAATGGCACCTACGATCTGGAGTGCGGGTCGACGACAAACACCTCGGCGCGCGGCAAGGACGTCGCGTTTTCGATCAATTACTTTTATGCCGGTACGCGGCTGATGGCAAAACGGGCGTCGCGCATTGGCGACTATGCCGACCTCGCGCATAAGGCTGTCGTGACAGTCGGCGGGAGTACGAACGAAAAAACGCTGCGACGCCAACTCGAAGCGCAGCACATCGATGCCGAAGTCGTGCTGACAAAGGACTACGCCGACGCACTAAAGATCGTCGCGGACGACAAAGCGGCAGCGCTCGCCCTCGATGACGTTCTGCTTTATGGGCTCAGGGCCAACGCGGACGACCCGAGTACGTGGGCCGTGGCGGGAGACGCGTTGCAGGTGGAGCCATACGCATGCATGGTGCGCAAAGACGATCCGGCGTTCAAGCGACTCGTCGATGGCACGCTCACTCGGCTCATGAAGAATGGCGAATTCAGTCGCCTGTACGCGAAATGGTTTGAATCACCTATTCCGCCACATGGCGCGAATCTTGACATGCCGATGAGCGCGGCACTAAAGGGAAATCTGGTCACGCGCAGCGATCGACCTGCACAGTGACGATCGATCGGCGTGGCGCAGGTCTTGGCGTAGCTTCGTGCGCCAAGACTTGTCGGATCATGCCGGACAAGAAAGAGATGCCCGCTTGCGAAAGCGAGGCGTCGCTCATGCGGCCCTCAAACGTTGTCCGTGCGCCAACGACGCGGTGTAACGCCGGTGACGCGCGTAAATGTTCTCGTGAAGTGGCTCTGGTCGGCGAAGCCGCATGCATCCGAGATCATTTGCAGGGGCATGGACGACGTGCGCATGTACATCATTGCTTGCTCGATGCGCTGATTGATCAGCCAGCGATGGGGCGGCAACCCGGTGGTCTGATGAAAGGCTTTGACGAAATGGCCGCGAGACAGGCCGCATGCTTTCGCCACATCGGCAATCGATATGTTCCCGGTTAGGCGTTCGAGAAGAAGTCCTTTCGCCATTCGCTCCTGCCACGCAGTGAGTTTGCAGGTCGACTTCTCCCGGCGCTCGCTGACGCCGCCATACAGGCGCGCGACATGCGCCTGGAAGGCGAGCGCGACATGGTCGATAAAAAGCTGAGATGCATGCTCGGGCTGCGCTAAAGCGGGGAGCAGAGCGTGGCCCAGCCGATGGATGATCGGATCCGTCGCACTCAAATGCGGCGGCAAGTAAAGCTGTGGTCGCTGCCTGCCTCCGATTTCATCGACCGTCTCCTCCAGCGTTCGGCGAGGGAGGTGAAAATGGATGCAGTCGAACGCCCCCTTCAGGTCGGAAACCCATCTGCGATCGAGATCATGAATCGTGACGGTCCCTGCGTCATAGGGGACAAAGCGGGCAACGCGTCCGTCAAGCCACAATTCCTGTTCGCCGAACGCACGCAATTGCAACACGATGAGATCGGCGTCTTCAAGTTCATATGGCGCAGTTCGGCCAATGTTTCTACGAGATGTCTTCAGTCGGCTGATGCCGACCTGGGAATGCGGCAACGTCTGCGTAATCACGCTTTGCCTGAGGTCAGCCGGCATGAAATCAGATGACGCGTTGTCTGACTGTGCAGCGGCCATGGATGCGTGGAAACGTAGAGAACCTGGGCGCCAAGTGTACCAAAGCGAAATCAGGCCCGGCGTCAGTCGTGTTCGGCATATCGGCCTCTGAATGGCCGCGGCGCATCGCAAAGGCCGGAGATCACGGTCGGAGACTGTCGGTCCGATGCGGCGATTGGAGCTCGCCCCGGGCAAGCATTGAAAATGCAGGCTTGACTCGGCGCATGGGCATACGTGCGCCGAGTCCGGCCTGCAATATCAGGACGTGTGCGACGACATCAGATCGAGCGCCACCGCCTGCGCGACTTCGATACCGTCGATCGCCGCCGAATAGATGCCGCCTGCATACCCGGCGCCTTCGCCGGCCGGATACAGCCCTTCGACGTTCACGCTCTGGTAATCGTCCTTGCGCCGGATCCGGATCGGGGACGACGTGCGCGTCTCGACGCCGGTGAGCACCGCGTCGTGCATCGCGAAGCCGGCGATCTTCTTGTCGATTTGCGGCAGCGCTTCACGAATGGCCTCGATCACGTAGTCGGGCAGCGCGGTGCTGAGATCGGTCGGGCGCACGCCCGGTTTGTACGACGGCACCACGGAGCCGAGCGACGTCGACGGCCGGCCCGCGATGAAATCGCCGACCAACTGGCCCGGGGCGCTGTAATCGCCGCCACCGAGCTCGAACGCGCGTTCTTCCCATTTGCGCTGGAACGCGATGCCCGCAAGCGGTCCGCCCGGATAGTCTTCCGGCGTGATGCCGACGACGATGCCCGCATTCGCGTTGCGCTCGGCGCGGGAATACTGGCTCATGCCGTTAGTGACCACGCGGCCCGGCTCGGAGGTCGCCGCGACCACCGTGCCGCCGGGGCACATGCAGAAGCTGTAGACCGCGCGTCCGTTGCTGCAGTGATGGACGACCTTGTAGTCGGCCGCGCCGAGTTGCTTGTGACCCGCGAACTTGCCGAAGCGGCTGCGATCGATCAGCCCCTGCGGATGTTCGATCCGGAAACCCAGCGAGAACGGCTTCGCTTCGACGTACACGCCGCGCTCGTGCAGCATCTGGAACGTGTCTCGCGCGCTGTGGCCCACGGCCAGCACCACGTGATCGCACCGGAGCGTTTCGCCGTTCGACAGCGTCAGCGAGCGCACCTTGCCCTGGTCGATTTCGATGTCCTCGACCCGGGTTTCGAAGCGCACTTCACCACCCAGTTCGTGGATGGTCGCGCGCATCTTTTCCACCATGCTGACGAGGCGGAACGTGCCGATGTGCGGCCGGCTCAGGTACAGGATGTCTTCCGGCGCGCCGGCCTTGACGAATTCGTCGAGCACCTTGCGGCCGTAGTGGTGGGGATCCTTGATCTGGCTGTAAAGCTTGCCGTCGGAAAACGTCCCGGCCCCGCCTTCGCCAAACTGCACGTTGGACTCGGGATTGAGGATGCTCTTGCGCCACAGGCCGAAGGTGTCCTTGGTGCGCTCGCGCACGGCCTTGCCGCGCTCGAGGATGATGGGGCGGAAACCCATCTGCGCGAGGATCAGGCCGGCAAACAGGCCGCACGGCCCCATGCCGATGACGACCGGGCGCAGGAAGTTGGCGTGCTCGGGCGCCTTCGTGACGAAGTGGTACGCCATGTCGGGCGTCACGCCGCAATGCGGCGTGCCGGCGAGTCGCGGAAGCACGGCCGCTTCGTCCTTGACTTCGACGTCGACGATATACGTGAGCTTGATGTCGGCGCGCTTGCGCGCATCGTGCGCACGGCGGAACACCGTGTAACGGAGGAGCCCGTCTGCCGGCACGCCAAGCTCCGCGAGGCGCGCACGGATCGCGGCCTCGAGGGCGCTCTCGGGGTGGTCGAGCGGGAGTTTAAGTTCGCTTAGCCGTAACATGAGTATTCGGATACGGTCGCCACGAAGTCGTGGCGGTGTTGAGACGGGCGGGGCGGCGTGCCGGCGGCAGCGGTGCTGCGTCAGACGCGCCGCGCGGGCGCGGCCCGGATTTACTCCGCTGCCGGATGCACGCGGCTGTAGCGGTTCAGGATCGGGATCATCTGCGCGTAGATCTTCGGGTTCGCCGCGACGATCTCATGACGATGCAGGAAGTCGGCGTCGCCCGTGTAGTTGCCGACGAGGCCGCCGGCTTCGGTGATCAGCAGGCTGCCCGCCGCCATGTCCCACACGTTGATGCCCTGCTCGAAGAACGCATCGAGACGGCCGGCCGCGACGTTCGCGAGGTCGAGCGCGGCCGCGCCCGGACGGCGCAGCCCCGTGCACGCCTGTGTCATTTCGGTGAACAGGCGCGCATATGCGTCGAGGCCGTCCTTTTCGCGGAACGGGAAGCCGGTCCCCACCAGCGCGTCCGCCAGGCGGTCGCGACGGCCGACGCGGATGCGGCGGTCGTTCAGGTACGCGCCGCGGCCGCGGGTGGCCGTGAACAGGTCGTTCTTGTTCGGATCGTAGATGACGGCCTGCGTGACGACGCCCTTGTGCTCGAGCGCGATCGACACGCAGTAGTACGGGAAGCCGTGGATGAAGTTGGTCGTGCCGTCGAGCGGATCGATGATCCACTTGAATTCGGATTCGTTCTCGGATTCGCCCGATTCCTCCGCGAGGATCGCGTGGTCGGGGTAGGCGGTCTTCAGCGTCTCGATGATCGCCTCTTCGGCGGCCTTGTCCACTTCGGTGACGAAGTCATTCTGTTGCTTCTTGCGGATCTCGATCAGGTCGAGGTCGAGGGAGGCACGGTTGATGATCTGTCCGGCGCGGCGCGCAGCCTTGACAGCGATGTTGAGCATGGGATGCATGAGCCTGGATCCTGTAGCCGGCGGCACGGGCCGCCACGAAGTGGAACACACCGCCCGGAACGGCGCAAACGGGCCGGGCGAGATGAGACGCGAATTGACAAAGAGCAGGGTACGACCCGCGTCGCACGGGATGCGACACGTAAACGCATGATTTTACCCGATTTTCGAGAGTTTCAGGTGGTCGGAATGCGGGGAAACCCCACTGGCCGTCCGGACGAGTGGGTTTGCCGGGGCGATGGCGATACCATACTGCCATTCTGATGAACCGAGTCGTATGTAGTGGAAACCCCGCAGAACCCCGCCGCGCCGTCCGAATCGGGCACGGCCTCGCCCCTGCCGCCGTCCGGCGGCTTCACGTCCACCCGTTTCGTGCTCGTCGAGCCGAGCCATCCCGGCAATGTCGGGGCGGCCGCCCGCGCGCTGAAGACGATGGGTTTCTCCAGGCTCGTACTGGTTGCGCCGCGCGTGCCGCATGTGCAGAGCGACCCCGAAGCGATTGCGATGGCGAGCGGCGCGGATGACGTCCTCGCGTCCGCGCATGTCGTGCCCACGCTCGGCGACGCACTGTCCGGCGTCCACTGGTCGATCGCGCTGACTGCCCGCACGCGCGAATACGGGCCGCCGCGCCTTGCGCCGCGCGCGGCCGCCGAACAGGCGTGCACGCAGGTCGGCACCGGAGACGTCGCGTTCGTGTTCGGCAACGAGCGCACGGGTCTCGCGAACGAGCACGTCGAACAGTGCAGCGCGCTCGCGCACATCCCGGCGAATCCGGCTTACAGCTCGCTGAACCTCGCGCAGGCCGTGCAGGTGCTCGCGTATGAACTGCGCGTCGCGCTCCTGGAGCAGGGGGGCGAGCCGTCGCACCAGGCGCCGGCGGAAGCCGGCACGCTCGCGCAGAGCGATGAGATCGAGCGGATGTATGCGCACCTCGAGAACGCGCTGATCGCGCTCGATTTTCTCGATCCGCGCAATCCGAAGAAGCTGATGCCGCGGCTGCGGCGCCTGTTCGCACGCACCGGTCTCGAGCGCGAGGAAGTCAACATCCTGCGCGGCATCGCGAAGCACATCCTGCTGAAATCCGGCACGCCCGACGGCGACGCGTAAGCAGTCCGGCACGCCGGCTGCCGGGCGCTCGCGCGCCGGGCGGCTGCGTTCCCGCCGCGAACGCCGCATTGCATCGGCCGCTCGATGTCGGTGACCTGGTTGGCGCCGATCCACCGGATGGCCTCGTCGACAAGCTGCGACGGGCGTTCCGCACGAATACCCGTGCCGCCGGCGGGGTGAACGCGCGACGCCGTGCGGCCGCGCGCGAGTGGCCCTACAATCGGCGGACGTCATAAGCAAATTACCCGGTGCGATAACGGCCGGCCATTGCCGGCGGGGCACGCCGGCCTTTTCCCAGCCCAGACCAGATCATGTTCACTAGACTGCGCGAAGACGTTGCGACGATTCGCGAGCGGGATCCCGCCGCTCGCAGTGCCTGGGAAGTGCTGACCTGTTACCCGGGGCTGCACGCGCTCGTGCTGCATCGCTTCGCGCATGCATGCTGGCGCGCGAAACGCTACTGGCTCGCACGCTTCGCGTCGCAGGCCGGGCGCTTCCTGACGGGTATCGAGATTCACCCGGGCGCGACGATCGGCCGGCGCGTGTTCATCGATCACGGGATGGGTGTCGTGATCGGCGAAACCGCGATCGTCGGTGACGACTGCACGATCTATCAGGGCGTGACGCTCGGCGGCACCTCGCTCACGCGCGGCGCGAAGCGCCACCCGACGCTCGAGGCCGGCGTGATCGTCGGCGCGGGCGCGAAGGTGCTCGGCGGTTTCACGGTCGGCGCGGGTGCGAAGATCGGTTCGAACGCGGTCGTCGTGAAGCCGGTGCCGGCAGGTGGCACCGCGGTCGGCAATCCGGCGCGCATCGTGATGCCGGCGCAATCGAAGCCGCAGCCCGAGCGCGCCGCATTCTGCGCGTACGGGATCACGCCGAACGCGGACGACCCGATGTCACTCGCGATTCACGGCCTGATCGACCACGCGGCGAAGGAAAGCCGGCGCGTGGACGAGATCGTCGCGGCGCTCGATCAACTCGGCGCGCATCTGGAAACGCTGCAGGGCGCGGACGCAGCGCGTCTCGATCTGCGCAGGCTGTCGGCGGTGCTGGAAGGCAAGGGGCTCGAGCGCCAGTCGTAACGCGGTGCACGCCGGCGGCCACCGGCAGCGCCTATCCCGTCAGTCGAGCGGCATCGCGTGGATGCCTTCGGCGTCGACGCGCAGATAGCCGCCGCGCGGCTTGCCGTGGTCGAGATCCCAGTCCGGCAGTACCCAGCGAATCCCGCCCGGTTCGGCGTGACTTGCGGGGCGATGCGTGTGGCCGTGAATGATTACGCTCGCGCGGCTCTTCCGGAACAGCGCGGCGATGCCTTCACGCGTGACGTCGTAGCGCGGCGAAGCGGGGCGCATCCGTCCCGCTTCGCTGTTCGAGCGCATCCGTTGCGCGAGCGCGCAACGCCAGCGGAACGGCCACGCGAGAAACAGTGCTTGCGCGATGCCATTGCGGGCAAACCGCCGAAATATCTGGTAGCCGCGATCGGCCGTGCATTGCGCGTCGCCGTGCGCGAGCACGATGCGCTGGCCGAACGACGTGATCAGCGCCGGGTCCGGCAGCAGCATCGCGCCGGCCGCCTTCATGAAGCGCCGGCCGAGCAGGAAATCGCGATTGCCGTGCATCACGTATAGAGCGATCCCGCGTTCCGAGAACGTATGCATTAGCGCGGCCATGCGCGCCGCGAACGGATCGTGGTCGAGCACGTCGTCGCCGATCCAGTATTCGAACAGGTCGCCGAGGATGAACACCGAGTCGGCGCTGTCGGCCGTGTATTTCACGAAATGCTCGAACGCGGCGACCGTCTTCGGAATCGCCTCGCTCAAGTGCAGATCGGAGAGAAACAGGAACGGGCGTGCGGCTTGCGCGTATTCGCGCTCGCCCGGCACGCCCGCGGAGACGCTTCGCGGCGGACTCTCCTGCAACATCGAAGTGCCTCCGTAACGGACTATGCGTCAGACCACCACGGCCTTTTCGATCACGACGTCGTCGGTCGGGACGTCCTGGTGGAAGCCCGCGTTGCCCGTCTTGACGCCCTTGATCTTGTCGACCACGTCCTGGCCTTCGACGACCTTGCCGAACACCGCGTAACCCCAGCCCTGCGGCGTCGGCGACGAGTGGTTCAGGAAGTCGTTGTCGTTCACGTTGATGAAGAACTGGGCGGTCGCCGAGTGCGGATCGTTCGTGCGCGCCATCGCGATCGTGTAGTTGTCGTTCTTCAGGCCGTTGTTCGCTTCGTTGTCGATCGGCGCGTCGGTCGGCTTCTGCTTCAGGCCCGGCTCGAAGCCGCCGCCTTGAATCATGAAGCCGTTGATCACGCGGTGGAACACCGTGCCGTCATAGTGACCCTTCTTCACGTAGTTGAGGAAGTTCTCGACCGTCTTCGGTGCCTTGGCGGCGTCCAGCTCGAGCTTGATCACGCCGTGGTTCGTGTGCAGTTCAACCATGATGAATTCCCTTCGGTAAGGCGGTTTAAATGGCACGCGGCCGGTCGTGCGACGCGGCCGCGTGTGGCGCCGGACGTGCCGGCAGGTGCTTATTTCGAGACGATGCTGGCCGACTCGATCAGGACCGGCTGGGCCGGCACGTCCTGCATCGGGCCGCGCGAGGTCGTCGCCACGCCTTCGATCTTCTTCACGACGTCGAGGCCCGACACGACCTTGCCGAACACCGCATAGCCGTTGCCGTCCGGGTTCGGGTAGTCGAGGCCGCTGTTGTCGACCGTGTTGATGAAGAACTGCGCGGTGGCCGAATTCGGATCGCTGGTACGCGCCATCGCGATCGTGCCCGTCAGGTTCTTCAGACCATTGCGGCTTTCCAGCGGGATCGGCGCGCGGGTCGGCTTCTCCTCGAAGTTGGTCTTGTAGCCGCCGCCCTGGATCATGAAGCCCTTGATCACGCGATGGAAGATCGTGCCGTTGTACTGGCCGGCCTTCACGTAATCGAGGAAGTTGGCGACCGTCTTCGGCGCCTTCTCCGGATAGAGCTCGACGCGGATGTCGCCCTGCGAGGTCTTCAGCTGCACGACGGGGTGCGCGGTGGCCGATTGCGCGAACGCGGGCGCGGTCGCGAGAAGGGCGGCGCCGCCAAGCGCCAGCAACAGACGTTTCATTGCGATCCTCAGATTGGGAGGGAAGGAAGGTTGCGCCGCTTACTGCGACGGCGCGACGTACGGCGCTGTCAGCGCACCGGACGGACCATTGAACTGGAACGTCGGCGACATCGGCAGCGTAGTGGTGCTCACGTTCGCGGCGGCGCGATCGGTGTACGCGCGCGTGGCGGGCGTGACGGCGCGCGCGTTCGCTGCCGCCTTCGGCGGCGACACGATCTTCTGCAGGTCGGCGAGGCGTTGCGCAGTCGCGCCGCTCGTGCGGCCGAGCGATTGCGCGCGCTTGTACGATTCGGCCGCGAGGCGCAGATAAAGGTCGCCGAGGTTCTCGTACGCGAGCGAGTAGCTCGGGTTCGATTGCGTCGCGGTGACGAGTGCGCTGCGCGCTTCGTCGTAGCGGCCGTGCTTCGCGTAGAGCGCGGCGAGGTTGTTGTACGGTTCGGGCAGTTCGGGGTAGGCCTGCGTGATCGCGACGAACTGCTGGATCGCGTCGTCGTCGCGGTTCAGGCGGGCGAGCACGGTGCCGCGCTTGAACTGCGCCTGCACGTCGTGCGGGTTCGACGCGATGCGCGCGTCGAGCTGCGCGAGCGCCTGTTTCCACTGCTTGCCGGCGATCGACGCGTCGATTTCGGGGGTGCCGTCGGCGACCGCAGGGGCCTTCTGCGCATGCGCCGCGGGAGCCGCGAAAAGCGTCAGCGCGACGCTCATGACGGTGGTCGCGACGAGGGTCGCAGCGCTCGGCGCGCGGCCGCGATGAGGTTTCATAGGCGTAAATCGGAATGTTATACTCCGAGCCATTCTAACAAAACGTCTGCGCGTTCCGGCGAGCGGCAGACAGTCTTTCTTAGCCTCTCGTGGCCGTCACCGCTGTGCTTGCAGCCTGACCGCCCCATGTGATATCGAGGACGCGCGGCCTGGTGCCGCGGCAGATGGTCCGTCCGTTTCGCATGCTGGGCGAGCTTCGCCAGGGCGGTTTCCTTCGGCTCACGGTTCATCTCTATGGAATCACTGCGCATCTACAACACGCTCGCGCGTGACAAGCAAGTTTTCGTGCCGCGCCAGCCCGGCGAAGTGCGGATGTACGTATGCGGAATCACCGTCTACGACTATTGTCACGTGGGCCACGCGCGCATGCTGGTCGTGTTCGACCTCGTCCAGCGCTGGCTGCGTGCGATCGGCTATCGGGTCACGTACGTGCGCAACGTCACCGACATCGAGGACAAGATCATCCGCCGCGCGGTCGAGAACGGCGAGACGATCAAGTCGCTGACCGACCGGTTCATCAACGCGATGCACGAGGATGAAGCTGCGCTCGGCATCCAGCGGCCCGACGTCGAGCCGCGCGCGACGCAGTTCATCCCGCAGATGCTCGGCATGATCGAGGCGCTCGAGGCGAACGGCTACGCGTACCAGGCGACCGACGGCGACGTCAATTACTCGGTGCGCAAGTTCGCTAACTACGGGAAGCTGTCGGGCAAGTCGCTCGACGACCTCCGCGCGGGCGAACGCGTCGCCGCGAACGACGCGAAGCAGGATCCGCTCGATTTCGTGCTGTGGAAGCGCGCGAAGGACGACGAGCCGGAGGGCGCGTCGTGGGCGTCGAAGTACGGGACGGGCCGCCCGGGCTGGCACATCGAGTGCTCGGCGATGGGTTGCTCGCTGCTCGGCAACCATTTCGACATCCACGGCGGCGGGCAGGATCTGCAATTCCCGCACCACGAGAACGAGATCGCGCAGAGCGAAGGCGCGACCGGCGAGACGTTTGTCAACTACTGGATGCACAACGGCTTCGTGCAGGTCGACAACGAGAAGATGTCGAAGTCGCTCGGCAACTTCTTCACGATCCGCGAAGTGCTCGAGCGCTACGACGCCGAGGTCATGCGCTTCTTCATCGTGCGCACGCACTACCGGTCGCCGCTCAACTACAGCGATGTGCATCTCGACGATGCGCGTGCGTCGCTCACGCGCCTGTATACGGCGCTGAAGGATGTCGAGCCGGACGCGCTCGCGCTCGACTGGAACGAGCCGCATGCGCAGCGTTTCGCGGCCGCGATGAACGACGACATCAACACGCCGGTCGCGGTGGCGACGCTGTTCGAGCTGGCGGGCGAAGTCAACCGCACGCGCGATGCCTCGCTCGCGCGGCAACTGAAACAGCTGGCGGGCCTGCTGGGCCTGCTTGGCCGCGAACCGCGCGCGTTCCTGCAGCAGGGCACTGGTGCCGCACAGGCAGGCGGGGTCGCAGCCGACGAAATCGAAGCGAAGATCGCCGCGCGTGTCGCGGCGAAGCAAGCGAAGGACTATGCCGAAGCGGACCGGATTCGGGCGGAACTGCTCGACGCCGGCATCGCACTTGAAGACAAACCGGGCGGATCGACCGAATGGCGTCGCGTATGAGCGCGGTGCGTTCCACTGACCGATCCGTCAGGTAGGAGGCAAGATGGCAACGGCCAGAAAAGCGCCGGTCAGGCGCGCGACTCCGCTCGCCGCGCGTCCGGCGGCCAAGCGCGCGCCAGCGGCGAAGGCGGACGCGACGCGCGCCGTGCCGAACGGCGCGCTCAACGGTCATGCGAGGCCAGCGCGCGGGAAGGGCGCGGATGCGGCGCAGCCGGAGGTCGCGATGGCGGCCGCCGACGGGGCCCGCAAGGTGCGTGCAGCCGATGCGGCAGTCGACGGCGCCGACGGTGCCGTGCGTCCCGCATACTGGGACAAGGCGTGCGCCGATCTCGTCAAGCGCGACCGCATCCTGAAGAAGCTGATCCCGAAGTTCGGCCCCGCACACCTCGTGAAGCGCGGCGACCCGTTCGTCACGCTCGCGCGTTCGGTCGTCGGCCAACAGATCTCGGTGCCGTCCGCACAGGCGCTGTGGGCGCGCATCGAGGATGCGTGTCCGAAACTCGCACCGCAGCCGGTCATCCGGCTCGGCGCGGACAAGCTGATCGCGTGCGGATTGTCGAAGCGCAAGACGGAATATATTCTCGATCTCGCGCAACACTTCGTGTCCGGTGCGCTGCACGTCGACAAATGGACGTCGATGGACGACGAGGACGTGATCGCCGAACTCACGCAGATCCGCGGCATCAGTCGCTGGACGGCCGAGATGTTCCTGATCTTCAACCTGTCGCGGCCGGACGTGCTGCCGCTCGACGATCCGGGCCTGATCCGCGCGATCAGCGTCAATTATTTCAGCGGGGAGCCCGTCACGCGCAGCGAGGCGCGTGAAGTGGCCGCCAACTGGGAGCCGTGGCGTACCGTCGCGACCTGGTACATGTGGCGCAGTCTCGACACGCCGGACGCCGGCGCCGATTGACGGCTATCGGGTTTTAAACATCAATAGTTGAGAACCGGTCTTGCACGTCGCCCGCGCGGGTAGAATACGCGCTGCTGCAAGACCCAAGGATTCGAACACATGAAGACCACGTTTCTGGATTTCGAACAGCCGATCGCCGAACTCGAGGCCAAGATCGAAGAGCTGCGATTCGTGCAGGACGACTCGGCTGTCGATATTTCGGAAGAAATCGAGCGGCTGTCGAAGAAGAGCCAGCAACTGACGAAGGACCTCTACGCGAATCTGTCCCCGTGGCAGGTCTCGCAGATCGCGCGGCATCCGCAGCGTCCGTACACGCTCGATTACGTTGCGGAACTGTTTACCGATTTTCACGAACTGCATGGCGACCGCGCATTCGCAGACGATATTTCGATCGTCGGCGGTCTCGCGCGCTTCGGCGGCCATCCGTGCATGGTGATCGGCCATCAGAAGGGCCGCGACACGAAGGAACGCGCCGCGCGCAACTTCGGGATGCCCCGTCCGGAAGGCTATCGCAAGGCCGAACGCCTGATGCGTCTTGCCGAGAAGTTCGGGCTGCCGATCTTCACGTTCGTCGACACGCCGGGCGCGTATCCGGGCATCGGCGCGGAAGAGCGCGGCCAGTCGGAGGCGATCGGTCGCAACCTGTACGTGATGGCCGAACTGAAGACGCCGATCATCACGACCGTGATCGGCGAGGGCGGTTCGGGCGGCGCGCTCGCGATCGCCGTGGCCGACACCGTGATGATGCTGCAGTTCTCGACCTACTCGGTGATCTCGCCGGAAGGCTGCGCATCGATCCTGTGGAAGAGCGCCGCGAAGGCACCCGAGGCTGCGGAAGCGCTGGGCCTGACCGCGCATCGCCTGAAGGCGCTCGGCCTGATCGACAAGATCATCAACGAGCCGCTCGGCGGCGCGCATCGCGATCCGAAGGGCATGGCCGCGCTGCTGCGCCGTGCGCTCGCCGATTCGCTGCGCCAGTTCCAGGGCATGAGCATCGATGCGCTGCGCGAGCGCCGCTTCGAGCGCCTGATGGCCTACGGCAAGTTCAAGGAAACCACGCCCGGCGCATGACCGGCGTGTTCGCATCGCGCGCCGTCCGGCGCGCGTCCGTCTCGTGATCCCCTCGACCGAATTCTCCGCCGACCGCGTCGTTCTCGACGCAGTCGGCGTTGCGCTTGCCGATCTGCCGGCCAATGCGCGCATCGCGATCGCGTACAGCGGCGGCCTCGACTCGACCGTGCTGCTCGACGCGGCCGTGCGCGTGGCGGGCGCATCGCGCTGCGTCGCGCTGCACGTGCATCACGGCCTGAGTGCGAACGCCGACGCATGGGTCGCGCATGCGCAGGAGACGGCCGAGCGACTCGGCGTCGCGTTCGAATCGGAGCGTGTCGACGTGCCGCGCGACAGCGGCCTCGGTGTCGAGGCGACCGCGCGTGAGCGCCGCTATGCGGCGCTCGACGCGATGTGCGAACGTCATGGCGTGGCCGCGCTCTGGGTCGCGCAGCATGCCGACGACCAGGCGGAGACCGTGCTGCTGCAGTTGCTGCGCGGCGCGGGGATTGCGGGCCTGGCCGCGATGGCACCGCGTTATCGCCCTGACGGTACGAGCGTCGAGCGCGTGCGACCGCTGCTGCGATTGTTGCGCGCGCAACTGGAGCGCTACGCGGCGCAGCGCGAGCTGACGTGGATCGACGACGAATCGAACGGCGATACGCGCTATGCGCGCAATGCGCTGCGCCTTGACGTGCTGCCGTCGCTCGCCGTGCATTTCCCGGGTTTTCGCGATGCGCTGGGCCGCGCGGCCCAGCATGCGGCCGCTGCGCAACGGCTGCTCGACGATCTCGCCGAACTGGATTTCGCCGGCGCCGCGCGCGACGAGGGCCACGCGCTGTCGCGCGATGCGCTGGTCGCGTTTGACGACACGCGCGGCGCGAACCTGCTGCGTTTCTGGATGCGCCGGCTCGGCTTGCCCGGCGCATCGGCAGGGCGGCTCGCGAACATGATGCGGCAACTGCGCGCCGCGCACGACTCGCATGCGTTGCGGATCGATCACGCGGGGCAGTGTTTGCGACTCTATCGCGACACCGTGTACTGGGAGGCGGGCGACAGCGCCGAGCCGGCCGACGACGGTGCCGGAACGCCGCACCCCGAATCCTCGCTTGCGTGGGACGGCCAGGAAGTCTGGCACGTACCGGCATGGCGCGGCACGTTCGTATTCGCGCCGGCCGAAGCCGGCAGCGACGGCGCGGTGCCTGAGGCGCTGCTGCGAAGCGCCGTGCTCACCGCGCGCGCCCGCGCGGGCGGCGAGCGGCTGCGTACGTCGCCCGGCGGCCCGGGCCGCACGCTGAAGAACCTGTTCCAGGAGCGCGGTGTGCCGGCCTGGCAGCGTGACGTGCCGCTGCTGTTCGCGGGCGACCGGCTCGTCTACGTGCCGCGGCTCGGCGTGAATCATGGCGACGGGCTGTCCGGCGACGGCGGGTGGCGCCGGATCGAGTGGCGTCCCGACCTGCTGATCGCGTAGCGCCGGCACGCTTCCGGCCGCGCGATCGAGCGCCGGTTTTCACCATTTGGTAAACAGCGCCGGAACGCTTGCCAAACCGGCGGGCGGCTTGTCAAGCGGGCCTCTATCGGGTACGCTCGGTCGTTTGCTCGGCTCGATTTTTGAGCGATTTGTGCAGGTTTTCCGCGTGACGTACCCGGTTTGCGCGGCCTGATCGGCCTTCCGGGCAAAATCCGTCACGCTTGCGTGTTGCGTCCCAGCCGTCCCCCTCGTCGTCCGTCCACAGCCACAAGCCGCGTGACCGAACGGCAACGCGGCCTGCCCAGCGCGCCCGTGCGGCTTCTCCTTCAGTTCAGAACGACAATGGCACTCATCGTACACAAATACGGCGGCACTTCGATGGGCTCGGTCGAGCGCATCAAGAACGTCGCGAAACGCGTCGCAAAATGGCATCAGGCCGGGCACCAGATGGTGGTCGTGCCGTCCGCGATGTCCGGCGAAACCAACCGTCTGCTCGGGCTCGCGAAAGAGATTTCGAGCCAGCCGAGCCCGCGTGAGCTCGACATGATCGCGTCGACCGGCGAGCAGGTCAGCGTCGGCCTGCTGTCGATCGCCCTGCAGGAAATCGGCGTCGAGGCCGTGAGCTACGCCGGCTGGCAAGTGCCGATCAAGACCGACAGCGCGTTCACGAAAGCGCGTATCCACTCGATCGACGACGAGCGCGTGAAGGCCGATCTGAACGCCGGCAAGGTCGTGATCATCACGGGCTTCCAGGGCGTCGATCCGGATGGCCATATCACGACGCTGGGCCGCGGCGGCTCGGACACGTCGGCGGTGGCGGTCGCGGCCGCGCTGGATGCCGAAGAGTGCCTGATCTATACGGACGTCGACGGCGTCTACACGACCGACCCGCGCGTGGTCGAAGAGGCGCGACGCCTTGATCGCGTGACGTTCGAGGAAATGCTGGAAATGGCCAGCCTCGGCTCGAAGGTCTTGCAGATCCGCTCGGTCGAATTCGCCGGCAAATACCAGGTGAAGACGCGCGTGCTGTCGAGCCTGACCGATCCGCTGATTGCGCTCGACGAAGAAATGCGCTCGGGTACCCTGATTACTTTTGAAGAAGACGAGACCATGGAAAAGGCAGTCATTTCCGGCATCGCGTTCCAGCGCGACGAAGCACGCATTGCGGTGATGGGCGTGCCCGACAAGCCGGGCATCGCGTATCAGATCCTCGGCCCGGTTGCCGACGCGAACGTCGACGTCGACATGATCATCCAGAACCAGAGCGTCGAAGGCAAGACGGACTTCACGTTCACGGTCGGCCGCGGCGACTACCAGAAGGCAATGGACATCCTCACCAACCAGGTGCAGGGCCATGTGAGCGCCGAGCGCGTGCAGGGCGACCCGAAGGTGTCGAAAGTGTCGGTCGTCGGCGTCGGCATGCGTTCGCACGTGGGCGTCGCGAGCAAGATGTTCCGCACGCTGTCGGAAGAGGGCATCAACATCCAGATGATCTCGACGTCCGAAATCAAGATTTCGGTGCTGATCGACGAGAAATACATGGAGCTGGCTGTTCGCGCGCTGCACAAGGCATTCGAACTTGATCAGGCCGCGTGAATTTTTTGTGATGCATTGAAGAAAATGCATCATAGAAATTGACCAACGGCTCCAAACCCTATATGATCTTTTTCTCGTCGCACTGCCTCCCTGGTGCGAGCGAAGGTTTGGGAGACGTGGCCGAGAGGTCGAAGGCACTCCCCTGCTAAGGGAGCATCTGGGCCAAAACCTGGATCGAGGGTTCGAATCCCTCCGTCTCCGCCAAAAGCGGTGACAAAGCCCCGCAAGTTTTCGGACTTGCGGGGCTTTTTCTTTTCCGCTCCGCTGACGGGCTCGCCGCCCGTCGCCACGCTGTCGTCCGGATAGCCAATCAAAGCTCGACTTGAGCGGCGCTCATGCGCTAAATAGGCGTATCGCCTCGCGCGGCTCAATCCGGAGTTCCGGCACGCATGCATTCCGTACTGACCATCCTTTCGCATCGACCCGTCGACGGGCTTGTCGACAATCACGGACGTTACGCGCGGGGCTGCGGCTACCGGCACGCGATCGTCGACGGCACGCACGTATACGGCGAGCGTCAGCAGGTGCTCCACAAGTACCACGCGATCATCGCGCAGCTCGTCGCGATGGAGCAGGGTGCGTTGCTGCTCGTGCTCGATCCGTTCTCGGTAGTGTTCGGCCAGCATGCGTTGCCGGATGTCGCGAACGGTTATGACGCGATCGTCACGACGCAGACGTCGAAGTCGCCGTTGCCCGCCGCAAGTGGCATGATCTTTCGCAACGTGCCCGACGTGCGCGAGCGCTTGCGCAAGCTGGTGGTCGAGCTCGGCAAGTGGGCGATGCGCCTGCCCGAGCGGCAGCATGCGTGCGAGGCAACGCTGCTTGCCGAGCACTTCCCGCCGCTGCCGTTTGATCAGCCGCTCGCGACCGGCTATTTCGCGTCGGCCCAGACAGTGTGGGGCGACGGGCTGGCGATCGACGGCGTCGTCGGTGCGCATCCGCTCGTGGCGCACCACGCGCCGGAATGGCAGCAGATCGATGGCGTATGGGCGCCGACGCCCGACTACGACTTTCGCTACGTGCTCGCGCTCGTCGACGATGCGGCGCGCGTTCAGCGGGGCGAGCAGCCGCGCGCGATGGACGACTGGCGCGCCGCGCAGCAACGAACGCGCGAGCCGGCCCGGCACCTGAACCCGCATGCAGACATCGCGCTCGTGAGTCTGCACACGTCGCACATCGCCGGTTACGGCGATCTCCACGAAGAGAACTTCGTTCGCTATTGCGCGCGACACGGCTATGCGTACCACGCGTATCGCGAACCGCCCGCGTTCCTGCCGGCCGGGGTCGATGCGAACTGGGCGAAGCTGCACCTGATTCGCGAACATCTGCCGGATCACGCGTTCGTGTTCTGGGTCGACGCCGACATCCTCGCGATCGACCAGCGGCAGACGGTCGACAGCGTGATCGACGGCCGCGATTTCGTGATCGGCACCGATCACACGGCCTGGGCGATCAACTCGTGCATGATCGGCGTGCGCAACGTCGCGCCGATGCGCGAACTGGTCGAGCGCATATGCGCGCGCATCGAGAATATCGGCGATCGGTCGTCGGTCTATGCGAGCGGCGGCGATCAGCAGGCGATCTATGTCGAACTGTTGGAGGCGGGCATGATCGACGCGCGCTACATCGTCGATGCGACGTCGCTCGCGTCGTCGCCGGTCTATGCGACGCGCGACAGCCGTTTCGTCCATTTCCCCGCGCAACACAACCACTATCGAGCGGTGACGATGCGCGTGTGGGACAGGCTGAGCCATCAGCGCTAACGGAATGCGCCGCGACTTCCGGTGTTCCGGATCGCGCCGATCGGCCGTCATTGAAGTGAAAATGAAAGTATCGATGTAAGGATTGAATCGGTCTCATTCATCCTTCCCCGCATTCACCGCCTGCACCCCGAAGAATCGGTCTTCAGACAAAAATGCGGCATCGCACCGATTCACACGATCGACGCTGCGTCGCATTACAAAAAATTACTCATAAAAATCAGCGGCGTATCTGGGCATCGTGAAACGAAGCTTTGCTGCGATGCAAAAAATAATCAATCGCCTTATGCTGGTTAACCCGATTGCGCTTGAGCGGCGTCAACCTTTGCGCTGATTCCGCTTTACATTTTGCCAACAATGGCGATCCACGAAATCTATCTGTCGATTTGATTTCGTTCCCTTCGTCGCGCCTGTTCCCAATGCAGTGCGCGACCTTCTCAAGGCCTGTTGACATGCTTGATTTCCCCTTTCTGAGCCTGGCGATCTGGGTTCCGATCCTGTTCGGCGCGTGCCTGCTGCGTGCCGGTTCCGACCGTCATCTGCAGCGCACGCGACTGATTGCGCTCGTCGGCGCGTTGGCGGGGCTGGCCGCCGTCGTGCCGCTTGTCGCCGGTTTCGATTCGCAGTCGGCCGCGATGCAGTTCGCCGAAACCCGCAACTGGCTGGCGGCCTTCAACGCCGGCTGGCGCGTCGGGATCGATGGCGCATCGCTGTGGCTCGTCGTGCTGACCGCCTTCACGACGCTCGTCGTCGTGATCGCGTCGTGGGAGTCGGTGACGGTGCGCGTCGCGCAGTACTACGCGTCGTTCCTGATCCTGTCGGGGCTGATGGTCGGCGTGTTCGTCGCGCAGGACGGGCTGCTGTTCTTCATCTTCTTCGAGGCGACGCTGATTCCGCTGTACCTGCTGATCGGTACGTGGGGCAGGGAGCACCGCGTCTACGCGGCCGTGAAGTTCTTCTTCATCTCGTTCGCGGGTTCGCTGTTGCTGTTGATGGCGATGCTGTACCTGTACGCGAAGTCGCATACGTTCGACATGAACGCATGGCGCACGCTGCAGCTCGGCTTCGCACCTCAGTTGCTGGTGTTCCTCGGTTTCTTCGCCGCGTTCGCGGTCAAGGTGCCGATGTGGCCGGTGCATACGTGGCTGCGCGACGTCTACACGGACGGCCCGACGGGCGCGGCGCTGATGCTCGCGATGCTCAAGCTCGGCGGCTACGGCTTCCTGCGCTTCGCGCTGCCGATCACGCCGGACGCGAGCCACTTCTTCGCGCCGGCCGTGATCGCGCTGTCGCTGTTCGCGATCGTCTACGCGAGCCTGATCGCGCTCGCGCAGACTGATCTCGGCAAGCTTCTCGCATATTCGACTGTCGCGCACATGGGGATCGTCACGCTCGGGCTGTTTCTGTTCAACCAGATCGGCGTCGAGGGTGCGATCGTGCAGCTCGTGTCGTACGGCTTCGTCGCGGGCGCGATGCTGCTGTGCGTGAGCGTGCTGGTCGATCGCACGAACCAGCGCGAGATCGCCGCGTATGGCGGCGTGGCGGGTGTCATGCCGCGCTTCGCGACGTTCGCGCTGCTGTTCGCGATGGCCAACGTCGGCCTGCCGGGCACGTCGGGCTTCGTCGGCGAGTTCATGGTCATCATGGGCGCGATTCGCGTCAACTTCTGGATCGGCGCGATCGCGGCGCTCACGCTGATCCTCAGCGCGTCGTACACGCTGTGGATGGTCAAGCGCGTCGTGTTCGGCAAGATCGCGAGCGCGCGCATTGCGAAGCTCGCCGACCTCAGCCGCCGCGAGATCGTGATGTTCGCGTCGCTCGCGCTGATCGTGCTGATGGTCGGCGTCGATCCGAAGCCGTTCACCGACGCGATCGATCCGACCGTTGCGCGGCTGATCGACGACGCCAGCCACTCGAAGCTGCCGGCCGGGGACGGTGGCGCGCCCGCGCAGGCGTACATGGCAGCGACGCACGGCTGATGGCCTGACGGCGCGGTCGTTGTGCGCACATCCATTTGGGCTGGCGCGGGCGGCGTCTGGCCGGCTCGCGTTCGCCTTCCGGCTGCGTGAAATTGCCCCGCGACAATCTGTCTCACGGCAGATTTTGCAATGATGATTTGTCGCATCCACCGGTTTTTCGTCGCACCCGCGCGACGTATGATTCGGCCACTTTCGTGGATCGAATGCGCATCGGGCATACGCAACGGATTCAATGACCCTCGGGCTGTGTGATGAAAAGAAAAGCTTCAAGAGGCTGGACGGCGCTGATATCGATCGGCGCGGCGCTGAGCCTGTCAGGCTGTAATTTAGATATACTAAATCCGAAAGGAAGCGTCGGCGCCTCGGAAAAGGCGCTGATCGCGACGTCGACATGGGCGATGCTGATCGTCGTCGTGCCGGTGATCCTGCTCACGTTGTGGTTCGCGTGGCGTTACCGCGCATCGAACCGCAACGCCGCCTACGCGCCGAACTGGTCGCACTCGACCGCGATCGAGGTCGTGATCTGGACGGTGCCGACGCTGATCATCCTGTTTCTCGGCGTGCTCACGTGGAAAACCACGCATGAACTCGATCCGTACAAGCCGCTCGAGTCGTCGGTGAAGCCGATCGACGTCGAGGTCGTCGCGCTCGACTGGAAGTGGCTGTTCATCTATCCGGAACTCGGCATCGCGTCGGTGAACCAGCTCGCGATTCCGGTCGGCACTCCGGTGAACTTCCGCATCACGTCGGATTCGGTGATGAACTCGTTCTTCATTCCGCAGCTCGGTGGCCAGGTGTACGCGATGGCCGGCATGCAGACGCGTCTGCATCTGATCGCCGACGAAGCCGGCGACTACGCGGGCACGTCCGCCAACTTCAGCGGTCGCGGTTTCTCCGACATGAAGTTCCGCACGCTCGCCGAGCCGCGCGAGCAGTTCGACGCCTGGGTGCAGAAGGTGAAGGCTTCGCCCGACCGGCTCGACGCGACCGTTTACGGCACCGTCGCGCAGCCAAGCGAGAAGGCGCCCGTGCGCTACTTCTCGTCGGTCGATCCGCGGCTCTTCCACAACATCATCGCGAAATACAACGATGGCCACGTCCTCGACCTGAAGGACGCCGCCTGCGGCACGAAGGGGTAACGCATGTTCGGCAAACTCACACTATCGGCGATCCCGTTCGATCAGCCCATCATCATGGTGGCCGGCGCCTTCATGGGGCTGGCCGTGCTGGGCATTCTCGCCGCGCTGACGATCACCGGCCGCTGGAAGTGGCTGTGGACGGAGTGGCTGACGACCGTCGACCACAAGAAACTCGGCGTGATGTACATCATCGTCGCGCTGATCATGCTGCTGCGCGGCTTCGCCGACGCGATCATGATGCGCATGCAGCTCGCGCTCGCTTACAACGCGCCCGGCTACCTGCCGCCGCACCACTATGACCAGATCTTCACGGCACACGGCGTGATCATGATCTTCTTCATGGCGATGGTGTTCATGGTCGGCCTGATGAACCTGATCGTGCCGCTGCAGATCGGCGCGCGCGACGTCGCGTTTCCGTTCATCAACTCGCTGTCCTTCTGGATGACCGCGGTCAGCGCGATCCTGATCAACGTGTCGCTCGTGATCGGCGAGTTCGCGCAGACGGGCTGGCTCGCGTATCCGCCGCTGTCGGAGCTGCAGTTCAGTCCGGGGGTAGGGGTCGACTACTACCTGTGGGCGCTGCAGATCTCGGGTGTCGGCACGCTGCTGACCGGCGTGAACTTCTTCGTGACGATCATCAAGATGCGCGCGCCCGGCATGACGCTGATGAAGATGCCGGTGTTCACGTGGACGGTCCTCTGCACGAACGTGCTGATCATGGCGTCGTTCCCGATCCTGACCGCGACGCTCGCGTTGCTCGGTCTCGACCGTTACCTCGGCATGCACTTCTTCACGAACGAAGCCGGCGGCAACGCGATGCTGTACCTGAACCTGATCTGGGCGTGGGGCCATCCGGAGGTGTACATCCTGATCCTGCCGGCTTTCGGCATCTTCTCGGAAGTCATCGCGACGTTCTCGAAGAAGCCGCTGTTCGGCTACAAGACGATGGTGTACGCGACCTGCGCGATCATGGTGCTGTCGTTCCTCGTGTGGCTGCATCACTTCTTCACGATGGGCTCGGGTGCGAACGTGAATGCGTTCTTCGGCATCATGACGATGATCATCGCGATCCCGACCGGCGTGAAGGTGTTCAACTGGCTGTTTACGATGTACCGCGGCCGGATCGAATTCACGACGCCCGTGCTGTGGACGATCGGCTTCATGGTCACGTTCACGCTCGGCGGCATGACCGGCGTGATGATGGCGATTCCGGGCGCGGACTTCGTGCTGCACAACAGCCTGTTCCTGATTGCGCACTTCCACAACGTGATCATCGGCGGCGTGCTGTTCGGGTACCTCGCTGGCTTCAACTACTGGTTCCCGAAGGCGTTCGGCTTCAAGCTGAACGAGAAGCTCGGCAAGGCCGCGTTCTGGTTCTGGCAGGTCGGCTTCTACGTCGCGTTCGTGCCGCTCTACGTGCTCGGCTTCATGGGCATGACGCGCCGTCTGAACCACTACGACAACCCGGCGTGGCATCCGTGGCTGCTGGTCGCCGCGTTCGGCGCCGTGCTGATCGCGATCGGCATCGCATGCCAGCTGCTGCAACTGGTCGTCAGCATCCGCAACCGCAACCTGCCGGCTTACCGCGACACCACGGGCGATCCGTGGGGCGGCCGCACGCTGGAATGGGCGACCTCGTCGCCGCCAGCCGAATACAACTTCGCGGTGATCCCGCAAGTGCGCACGCTCGACGCGTATGCCGACATGAAGGCACGCGGCGACGGCCGGCCGAACCCGGCGACGATCCGCGACATCCACATGCCGTCGAATACGTGTGCGGGCCTCGTGGTCGCGATTTTCAGCCTGGTGCTGGGCTTCGCGCTCGTGTGGCACATCTGGTGGATGGCCATCGGCGGCCTGGTCGGCATCGTCGCGACGCTGGTGATCTACAGCTCGCGTGACAACGATGGCTACTACATCCCGGCATCGAAGGTGCGCAGGATCGAAGAGAAGCAACCTGCGGCACGCGTGGCCACGCATGTCGACGACGTGGAACTGGAGGCCAACTGATGTTGCAGAAAACCTTGAGCGCAACCCTGCTCGAGCACGACGACCATCCGCCGTCGCACTCGGTGTTCGGCTTCTGGCTGTACCTGATGACCGACTGCGTGATCTTCGCGGCGCTGTTCGCGACGTTCGCGGTGCTCGGCAACCAGTATGCGGGCGGTCCGACCGCGAAGGACCTGTTTGACATTCCGGGCGTCGCGGTCGAAACCGCCGCGCTGCTGCTGTCGAGCATCACCTACGGTTTCGCGATGCTGGCCGCGTACAAGCAGCGGCGCGGCGCGCTGCTCGCGTGGCTCGCGGTAACGTTCGTGCTCGGCGCGGCGTTCCTCGCGATGGAACTACGTGAGTTCTCGCACCTGATCGCGGACGGCGCGGGCCCGCAGCGCAGCGCGTTCCTGTCGGCGTTCTTCACGCTGGTCGGCACGCACGGGCTGCACGTGACGGCCGGCCTGCTGTGGATGATCGTGCTCGCCGGGCAGATCGTATTGCGCGGCGGCGACCTGACCGATCGCGACCTGCGGCGCCTGACGTGCCTGAGCCTCTTCTGGCACTTCCTCGACATCGTGTGGATCTGCGTGTTTTCCTTTGTCTATCTCGCGAGCGTGATCTAAATGGCTCATTCGCATTCGTCTCAACTCGAAGAAGGGCACGGCAGTGTCGGCGGCTATGTCGCCGGCTTCATCCTGTCGGTTCTGCTCACCGCCGCGTCGTTCGGCCTCGTGATGGGCGGCGTGCTGTCGCCGCACGCGTCGCTGATCGCGCTGGCCGCGCTCGCGTTCGTGCAGATCGTCGTGCACCTCGTGTACTTCCTGCACATGAACGGTTCGTCCGGCCAGCGCTGGAACGTGATGGCGTTCAGCTACACCGTGCTGACGGCGGCGATCCTGATCGTCGGCACGCTGTGGGTGATGCACAACGTCAGCATGAACATGATGTCACGCTGAACGGCATCGCGGCGCAGCGGACGATCTCCATGCGCTTCATGCAAAAAAGGCGGCACGCGAGTGCCGCCTTTTTCTCATTTCGGCCGTGCAATGCACACCGGTCGTCAGTGCGTGCTCGTGCCCGCGTCAGCCGTCAGCGCAGGCGAGCAGTCCGTGCGGTACTCCGCGGCGAGCCGATGCTTCGCGCCGTCGAGGACCGCGCCGCGGACGCCCTTGGCCTGTTCGAGGTGCCAGTTTACGTTCTCGATAGTGACGGTCGCATCGTCGACGAGAATGCCGACCGCGAGCGCGGGTCCGCCGAGCGTCAAAGCTGCGCCGCTTGACGCCGGGCGCGGGCCAGGATGAAAGATGTTCTAGGAAGGGCGGAACGGGCCCTCGGCCGGCACCGCAAGGCGGGCCGGGCAGGCGGGCGCGACGGCCGGGCGCCAATTGTTACAAGACGTTAGCGGGCGCTTCCCGTTGCGACGCTGCGCATCAGTTCTTACAAACTTGAAATATGCCGGGACGGCGCTTGTCGCTATAGTCGAATCACACATGAAACAACTCGAAGAGGAATCCATGAAGACTTTGCGTATTGCCTCGCTCTTGACCGGTATGACGGCCTTGCTCGTGTCGGGCGCAGCAATGGCGGGAGTCAATGTCGGGATCAACGTCGGCGTGCCGGCTCCAGTCTACGTCGCGCCCGCGCCCGTGTATGCGCCGCCGCCTCCGCCGGTCGTCTACCAGCCGGCGCCCGTGTATGCACCGGCGCCCGTCTACGCGCCGGCACCGGCGATCGTGATCGGCTGGCACGGCGATCGTTACTGGGACGGCCGCCGCTACTGGGGCCGCGACGAGTGGTATCGCCATCATGGCCGCGGCTGGGGCGGCGATCGCGGTCACGGTCATTGGGATAACGGCCGCCACAACGGCTGGCGTTGATCGACATGCGCGCATGAGATGAAGACCGCCCGCGTGGCGGTTTTCTTTTGCCTGCGCGGGCCGCGCGCGGCGGTCGCGATGCGTTGGCGCCACGCGCGAAAAGGCGCACGCTGGCTCGACGTCGAATTGAATGGGTAGAATCGACCCACGTTCCATCCCTCAATCGACCGACAGGGCCTCTATGACGAAGGGTTCGCCCCGGGCCGCCGCCACGCGCACCCGCTTCGGCGCCGCGCGTGCAGTACGTGCCGCCGGCCGCACGGCGGCAGCATGGATAATACAGGCGGTACTCGCCGCGACGGCCGCGCACGCGGCCCATGCGATCGCGCAGTACGGCGAGCCGAAATATCCGCCGGGCTTCAAGCATTTCGACTACGTGAACCCGGACGCGCCCAAGGGCGGCACGCTCGTGCTCGCGAACCCGAACCGGCTGACGTCGTTCGACAAGTTCAATCCGTTCACGATGCGCGGCAACCCTGCGCCGGGCATCGACATGTTGTTCGAGAGCCTGGCGACCGGCAGCATGGACGAACCGTCATCCGCCTACGGGCTGCTCGCCGACGACATCGCGATCGCGCCGGACCGCCGCTCGGTCACGTTCCACCTGAATCCGCGCGCGCGCTTCTCGAACGGCGATCCGGTCACGGCCGAGGACGTCCGGTTCTCGTTCGACACGCTCAAGAGCAAGCTGGCCGCACCGCAGTTCGGCGCATATTTCGCTGAAATCGCGAAGGCCGTGGTGGTCGACCCCGCGACCGTGCGCTTCGAATTCCGCAGCGCGAACCGCGAGCTGCCGCTGATCGCCGGCGGCGTGCCGGTGTTCTCGCGCAAGTGGGGGCTGCGCGCGGACGGTTCGCGGATTCCGTTCGACCAGCTCGCGTTCGAACAGCCGATCGGCAGCGGCCCGTACCTGATCGAGCGCTACGACAACGGCCGCACCATTACGTACCGGCGCAATCCCGCGTACTGGGGCGCCGATCTGCCGGTGCGGATCGGCACCGACAACTTCGAGCGGATCGTCTACAAGCTGTACGGCGACGGCGTCGCGCGGCTCGAGGCGTTCAAGGCCGGCGAGTACGACGTGCTGGTCGAATACATCGCGCGCAACTGGACGCGACGCGACGTCGGCAAGCGCTTCGACAGCGGCGAGCTCGTCAAGCGTGAATTCCGCCAGCACAACGGCGCGGGCATGCAGGGCTTCTTCATGAACCTGCGCCGCCCGCAGTTTCGCGACGTGCGCGTGCGCCAGGCGCTCGATCTCGCGTTCGACTTCGAATGGCTGAACCGCCAGCTGTTCTATAGCGCGTACACGCGCCTCGACAGCTATTTCGCCGATACCGACCTGCAGGCGACCGGTACGCCGGGCCCGGGCGAGCTGAAACTGCTGGAGCCGTTGCGCGCGCAGCTCGACCCGGCCGTGTTCGGGCCGATGGTCACGCAACCGAACACAAACCCGCCGGGCTCGCTGCGCGCGAATCTGCTGAAGGCGCGCGCGCTGCTCGCGCAGGCCGGCTGGACCTACCGCGACGGCGCGTTGCGCAACGCGCAGGGCGAGCCGTTCACGTTCGAGATTCTCGACGATTCGGGCGCGGCGATGGAAGGCGTCGTGACCGCCTACCAGCGCAATCTCGCGAAGCTCGGCATCGACGCGCGCTTTCGCACGGCCGATTACGCGCTGCTGCAGAAGCGGCTCGACGCGTTCGACTACGACATGACGACGGTCCGCCTGCCGGGCGTACAGGTGCCGGGCGCGGAGCAGTTCTCGCGCTACGCCAGCAAGTTCGCCGACGAGCCGGGCTCCGACAATATCATCGGCCTGAAGTCGCCGGCCGTCGACACGCTGCTGCATGCGCTCGGCGCCGCGCAGACGCGCGACGACCTGCTCGACGCGACGCATGCGCTCGATCGCGTGCTGATGCATGGCTATTACGCGGTCCCGCAGTGGTACAGCACCACGCACCGGATCGCCTACAAGCGCACGCTCGGCTATCCGCAGACGCTGCCGCTGTACTATTCGGCCGAGGGCTGGGTCGTGTCGACCTGGTGGGCCAAGCCCGATCACTGAGAAGCCTGCCGGCCCTTCGTTCAACCCAGCCTATCGATCGCGAGTCGACGCCCTATGTGGAGCTACATCCTCAAACGCCTGCTGCTGATGATCCCGACGCTCGTCGGCGTGCTCACGCTCACGTTCGCGGTGATCCAGTTCGTGCCGGGCGGCCCGGTCGAACAGGCCGTGCAGGAACTGCGCAAGGGCGCGACGGAACAGGGCGCGGCGCCGTTCGGGATGCGTGCGCATACCGGCGTCGACGCGCAGCAGCTCGCGCAGCTCAAGGCGCTGTACGGCTTCGACAAGCCGCCGCTCGAGCGTTACTGGCTGATGCTGAAACGCTTCGCGCGCTTCGATCTCGGCGATAGCTACTTCCGCCACCAGAGCGTGTGGTCGCTGATCGTGCAGAAGCTGCCGGTGTCGATCAGCATCGGGTTGTGGACGTTCTTCGTCACCTATCTGATCTCCGTGCCGCTCGGCATCGCGAAGGCCGTGCGCAACGGTTCGCCGTTCGATGTCGCGACGAGCCTCATCGTGCTGGTCGGCTATGCGATTCCGGGCTTCGTGCTCGGCGTGCTGCTGCTCGTGCTGTTCGGTGGCGGGTCGTTCTGGCAGTTGTTCCCGCTGCGCGGGCTGACATCGGACAACTTTTCCCAGCTGTCGCTCGCCGGCAAGGTGCTCGACTATCTGTGGCACATCGCGCTGCCGATCACCGCATCGGTCGTCGGCAGTTTCGCGGTCATCACGATGCTCACGAAGAACGCGTTCCTCGACGAAATCCGCAAGCAGTACGTGCTGACCGCGCGCGCGAAAGGGCTCGCCGAGCGCACCGTGCTGTGGAAGCACGTGTTCCGCAACGCGATGCTGCCGCTGATCGTCGGGTTTCCAGCCGCGTTCATCGGCGCATTCTTCACGGGCAGCCTGCTGATCGAGACGCTGTTCTCGCTCGACGGCCTCGGGCTGCTGTCGTACGAGTCGGTCGTGCGGCGCGACTATCCGGTCGTGCTCGGCACGCTGTACCTGTTCACGCTGATCGGGCTCGCGACCAAGCTGATCTCCGACCTCTGCTACGTGTGGGTCGACCCGCGCATTCAATTCGACAATCTGGAGCGCTGACATGAAACCGTCCGCCAGCACGCCGTTCGTCGGCGCGCCTATCCGCCTGCCCGCGCTCGCCGGGCGAGGTGCGCGATGAACCGGGCCGTCGTGTCGTCCCGCATCGACGCGGCGCGCGCGCGCGTGTCACCTTCGCCCGCGCGCCGCGTCTGGCAGCGCTTTCGCCAGCAGCGCCTCGGCTACTGGAGCTTCGTCATCTTTGCGGTCGCGTTCGCCGCGAGCCTCGCGGCACCGCTATGGTCGAACGACAAGCCGCTCGTCGTGCGCTACGACGGCCAGACCTATTTCCCGATGTTCCATGCGTATCCGGAGACGACCTTCGGCGGCGACTTCCCGACGCCGGCCGACTATCTCGATCCGTATGTCCGCAAGCGGCTCGAGGCGCCGGGCAACTTCGTCGTCTATCCGCCGAACCGCTATTACTACGACACGCTGAATTACTTTTCGACCGTGCCGAACCCGGCGCCGCCGTCGCGCGCGAACTGGCTCGGCACCGACGCGCAGGGGCGCGACCTGCTCGCGCGGCTCGTGTACGGGTTCCGCGTGTCGGTCGAGTTCGGGCTGATCCTGACCGCGATCGGCACGTTGCTCGGGATCGCCGCTGGCGCAGTGCAGGGCTTCTTCGGAGGACGCATCGACATCGTGGGGCAACGGCTGATCGAGATCTGGAGTTCGCTGCCCGAGCTGTACCTGCTGATCATCTTCGCATCGATCTTCGAGCCGAGCTTCCTGCTGCTGATCGTGCTGCTGTCGCTGTTCGGCTGGATCGGCCTGGCCGACTACGTACGTGCCGAGTTCCTGCGCAACCGCACGCAGGACTACGTGCGGGCGGCCCGCGCGATGGGGCTCACGAACTGGCAGATCATCTGGCGCCACGTGCTGCCGAACAGCATGACGCCCGTGATCACGTTCCTGCCGTTCCGGATGAGCGGTGCAATCCTCGCGCTCACGAGCCTCGACTTCCTCGGGCTTGGCGTGCCACCACCGACGCCGAGCCTCGGCGAGCTGCTCGCGCAGGGCAAGGGCAATCTCGACGCGTGGTGGATCTCGCTGTCGACGTTCGGCGTGCTGGTCGCGACGCTGCTGTTGCTGACCTTCATGGGCGACGCGCTGCGCAACGCGCTCGACACGCGGATCGCCGACTCGGTGCGCGCGGCAGGAGGCCAGCGATGAGCGACACGGTCGTATCGAACGCGGGCGAACCGCTGCTGTCGCTCGAGCATCTGCACGTGCGCTTCGGCGACACGGTGGCCGTCGACGACGTGACGCTCGCGATCGGCCGCGGCGAGCGCGTCGCGCTCGTCGGCGAGTCGGGGTCGGGCAAGAGCGTGACCGCGCTGTCGATCCTGCGGCTGCTGCGCGACGCCGACGTGAGCGGCACGATCCGCTTCGCCGGGCACGACCTCGCCGGCAAGAGCGAGCGCGAGATGCGCGGGCTGCGCGGCTCGGCCATCGCGATGATCTTCCAGGAGCCGATGACCGCGCTCAACCCGCTGTACACGATCGGCGCGCAGATCGGCGAGACGATCGTGCTGCACGACGGCGTGACGGCGGGGGAGGCGCGCAAGCGCGCGATCGCGCTGCTCGCCCGCACCGGCATCGCGGAGCCGGAGAAGCGCGTCGACAGTTACCCGCATCAGCTGTCGGGTGGCCAGCGGCAGCGCGCGATGATCGCGATGGCGCTCGCGTGCCGGCCGCGGCTCTTGCTCGCGGACGAGCCGACCACGGCGCTCGACGTGACGATCCGCGCGCAGATCGTCGATCTGCTGCTCGAGTTGCAGCGCGAGGAGGCGGAAAAACGCGGGATGGCGATCCTGCTGATCACGCACGACCTTAACCTCGTGCGGCACTTCGCCGAGCGGGTCGCGGTGATGGAGCGCGGCAAGCTGGTCGAAAGCGGGTCGGTCGAGCGGATCTTCGCGGAGCCGGAGCATCCGTATACCCGGCGGCTGCTGAATAGCCGGCCGCAGCGCACGGTCGCGCCGGTGCTGCCGATCGCGCCCGTCGTGCTCGAAGCGCGCCACGTCAGCGTGCAGTTCGCGCGCAAGCGGCCGGGCTTCGCGGGCTGGTTCGGCACGATGCCCGTGACGGCGGTGGCGGACGTGTCCGTGTCGGTGCGGCAGGGCGAGACGCTCGGGATCGTCGGCGAATCCGGTTCAGGGAAGTCGACGCTCGCGATGGCGCTGCTCGGGCTGCAACGGACGGTGCACGGCGAGATCGAATTCCAGGGGCGCGCGCTGTCGACCTACCGTGGCCGCGAACAGACCGCGCTGCGCTCGAACATGCAGGTCGTCTTTCAGGATCCATTCAGCTCGCTGTCGCCGCGTCACACGATCGAGCGGATCGTAGGCGAGGGGCTCGAACTGCATCGCCCGGAGCTGACGCCGGACGCGCGCCGCGCGAAGTCGCTGGCTGTGCTGCGCGAAGTCGGCCTCGACCGCACGGTGCTGCATCGCTATCCGCACGAATTCTCGGGCGGGCAGCGCCAGCGGATCGCAATCGCGCGCGCGCTCGTGCTGGAGCCGCGCATCCTGATCCTCGACGAACCGACTTCCGCGCTCGACGTGTCGATCCAGCAGCAGGTGCTGAAACTGCTCGCGAATTTGCAACAGAAATACAACCTCGGTTATGTATTCATCAGCCACGATCTGGAGGTGATCGGCGCGATGGCGCATCGGGTCGCGGTGATGCAGGGCGGGGCGATCGTCGAGTCCGGGGACGTGGCCGATATCTTCACGAAACCGTCACATCCTTACACACAAAAGCTGTTGAAAGCGGTCTGGAAAGCGTGATAGGCGTCCAATGGTCTGACTATCTCGATTGTATTTTTTAATTTGTTTTGACAAACGATTACGCGCTGGCTAGTATCGACCGAAATTTTCCGCCAATCAGCTGATTTTTAAGCACATTCCATCGACCAATGCAGCATCGATCCCTGACCCAGGCATGCGCGCGCACCCTCGCCGGGCTGTTCATCGGCGCCCTGTTCGCAGCAGCTCCCGTCGCGTTCGCCGACGAAGTCAGCAGTTTTAACCAGAATGTCACGAATTCGACTCAAATCGGGTCGAATTCGTCCCTCCAGCAGACCAGCGCGCAGCCGTCGAGCGGCGGCGCGAAGTCGTTCCTCGCCGGCATGGCCGGCAAGGCAGGCGACGTGGTCGTCGGCGCGCTGAACATGATCGGCGTGCGCTACCGCTGGGGCGGCAACTCGCCGGATTCCGGCCTCGATTGCAGTGGCTTCGTGCGCTACGTGTTCCAGGACACGCTCGGCATGTCGCTGCCGCGTCGCGCGGAAGAGATGAGCCGCGTCGGCGAGAAGGTCAGCATGAGCAACCTGAAGCCGGGCGACCTCGTGTTCTTCAACACGATGCGCCGTACGTTCTCGCACGTCGGCATCTACATCGGCGACAACAAGTTCGTGCATTCGCCGTCGACGGGCAGCACGGTTCGCGTCGACGATCTCGACAGCGGCTACTGGGAAAAGCGTTTCACCGGTGCGCGCCGGATCGAATCGGCGTTCCCGATGAAGGCCGACGACCTGCGCCAACGCGTGCGCGCGACGATCGGCGACGACGCGGCGAACGGCAGCAACTGACGCACGCCGGCGATCGGCCGGATGAAAAAACCCTGTCACCGAAAGGCGGCAGGGTTTTTTGCTTTGGGGGCGCGGAAGCGGCGGGTTGGGGGCGTCGGCGCCGGTGGCGCCCCGTTACACGCCGTGCCCCGCGATGCGTCCGCTTATGCCGCTGCTGCCCCGCGGGCTGCCGCAAGCTTGCGCTGCAACTCGGGCATGATGCGCGCGACCGCTTCTTCGCCCGCGAGGATGGCCGCGTTGCGCTGGTTGAAGTCGCTGCCACCCATCGCCGCGAGGTTCGGGCGAATCACGACGTCCGCGTATTTGTCGAGCTCGTAGGTCTTGATCGTCTGACCCATGATCGTGAAGGTCTGCAGCAGCATCTCGATCGGGTTGCTGGTCGCCGCGCCGTCCGGTCGCGACGAGATGTCGACCGCGATCACGAAGTTCGCGCCCATCTTGCGCGCGAACGACGCGGGCACCGGGCTCACGAGACCGCCGTCGACGTATTCGCGGTTGCCGATCTTCACGGGCTCGAACACCGACGGCACGCTGCACGACGCGCGCACCGCAAGCCCCGTATTGCCCTGCTGGAACAGAATCGGCTGGCCGTTCTGCAGGTCGGTCGCGACGACGCCGAGCGGCTTCGCCATCTTTTCGATCGGCCGGTTGTTGAGCGTCTTGTTCAGGAAGTTCTGCAGCGCGATGCCCTGCAGCAGCCCGCGCGAGCGGAACGGCAGCGCCCAGTCGCTGATCGCCGCCTGATCCATGTCGAGCGCGATCTTGTTGATTTGCAGCCCGCTCATCCCCGACGCGTACAGTGCCCCGACCACCGAGCCCGCGCTCGTGCCGGCGACGATCTCGACCGGGATGCCGCGCGCCTCCAGCGCTTTCAGCACGCCGATGTGCGAGAAGCCGCGGGCGGCGCCGCCGCCGAGCGCGATGCCGATCTTCACGGGCTTCTCGCGCGACTGCGCGGGATTCGCGGCGTTGTCGGGGCGGGACTTGTCGCCGAACGACGTGCAAGCGGCGAGGCTGGCGGATGCGCATGCGATCGTGAAGTGACGGCGCGACAGGCGAGGGGACGACATCGTGTGGTTCTCCGGCGGCTTGGCGGCGGGCCGGGCGGCCCGCGGCGGCGATAGGTTCCGAGCGGCCGTGCGGCAGAAACCGGGCGGCCGGCGCGGCGCCGGCTGGCGGCCGCGGCGCGCACATCATAAAGCAAGCGGCGCGCTTGGCGCGAAGACCGGCGCGAGTATAATTCCGGCTTCTTTCCCGTTCCGGGCGCGGCCGGCCCCATTGCTGTCCGGGCTGTCGCCGTCGATCCCGCGTCGAATCATTCATGCGCCCCAGGCGTTCGAGTTACCGTTTATGACCCGTCCTGTCCGTACCCGCTTCGCGCCGAGTCCCACCGGCTTCATCCACCTCGGCAACATCCGCTCCGCGCTCTATCCGTGGGCGTTCGCGCGCAAGATGAAAGGCACGTTCGTGCTGCGTATCGAGGATACCGACGTCGAGCGCTCGTCGCAGGAAGCCGTCGACGCGATCCTCGAGGGGATGCAGTGGCTCGGCCTGGATTTCGACGAAGGCCCGATCTACCAGATGCAGCGGATGGACCGCTATCGCGCGGTGCTCGCGCAGATGCTCGAGCAGGGGCTCGCGTACCCGTGCTACATGTCGGCTGAGGAACTCGACGCGCTGCGCGAACGCCAGCGCGAGGCTGGCCTCAAGCCGCGCTACGACGGCACGTGGCGTCCGGAGCCGGGCAAGGTCCTGCCCGAGCCGCCGGCCGGTGTGAAGCCCGTGCTGCGGTTCCGCAACCCGCTGACCGGCACGGTCGTGTGGGACGACGCGGTGAAGGGGCGTGTCGAGATCTCGAACGAGGAACTCGACGACCTCGTGATCGCGCGTCCGGACGGCACGCCGATCTACAACTTCTGCGTGGTCGTGGACGACATGGACATGAACATCACGCACGTGATCCGTGGCGACGACCATGTGAACAACACGCCGCGCCAGATCAACATCCTGCGCGCGCTCGGCGGCGAGCCGCCCGTCTATGCGCACCTGCCGACCGTGCTGAACGAGCAGGGCGAGAAGATGAGCAAGCGGCATGGCGCGATGAGCGTGATGGCGTATCGCGACGCGGGCTTCCTGCCGGAGGCGGTCGTCAACTACCTCGCGCGTCTCGGCTGGTCGCACGGCGACGCCGAAATCTTCTCGCGCGAGCAGTTCGTCGAATGGTTCGACCTCGAGCATCTCGGCAAGTCGCCCGCGCAATACGATCACAGCAAGCTGAGCTGGCTGAACGCCCATTACATCAAGGAAGCGGACAACGCGCGCCTCGCCGCGCTGGCGAAACCGTTCATCTCGGCGCTCGGCATCGACGACGCGGCGATTGCGACGGGCCCGGCGCTCGACGCGGTGGTCGGCCTGATGAAGGATCGCGCGACGACGGTCAAGGAGATCGCCGAAGGCGCCGCGATGTTCTACCGCGTGCCGGCTCCGGACGCCGACGCGCTTGCGCAGCACGTGACCGATGCGGTGCGCCCGGCGCTGGCCGATCTCGTCGCTGCGCTGAAGGCAGCCGAGTGGACGAAGGAGGCGGTGTCCGCCGCGTTGAAGGCGACGCTCGGCGCGCACAAGCTGAAGATGCCGCAGCTCGCGATGCCGGTGCGCCTGCTGGTGGCGGGCACGACGCATACGCCGTCGATCGACGCGGTGCTCGTACTGTTCGGTCGCGACATCGTGGTGTCGCGCATCGAGGGTGCGCTGGCCTGAGGTTGGGGCGGGGCGAAGCCGCCCGTGCATGACATCGCGGCGGCTTCGCAAAAAAATTCGCTCGAATCGCAAAAAGGGTATTTACAAGTTCAAATTCGGTCCATATAATCTCATTTCTGTTCTGCAAGGGGGTATAGCTCAGCTGGGAGAGCGCTTGCATGGCATGCAAGAGGTCAGCGGTTCGATCCCGCTTACCTCCACCATCAGAGCAGAATGGATTGATTTGCGAAGCAGTGGTAGTAATAAATGCTTCACAAAATGATTTAAAGCAGTTAAAATTTCGGCCTTCGCTGTTGATGATGAGTGAATAGCGAAAGTCAGACAGATCTGAAAAGATTATGTCCCCTTCGTCTAGAGGCCTAGGACATCACCCTTTCACGGTGAGTACAGGGGTTCGAATCCCCTAGGGGACGCCAGATTCAGCGGCGTTTCGTAGTAGAAGTGTCGCGAGGCTTGCAGAACGTAACCGACGTCCTGCAGGTAACGGTGCAGAAAGTTGGAGCGGTAGTTCAGTCGGTTAGAATACCGGCCTGTCACGCCGGGGGTCGCGGGTTCGAGTCCCGTCCGCTCCGCCAGAACGAAGCCCGTTCAAGACGTTTTTGAGCGGGCTTTTGTATTAAAGATGTAAGCAGTACGTTGTCCCCTTCGTCTAGAGGCCTAGGACATCACCCTTTCACGGTGAGTACAGGGGTTCGAATCCCCTAGGGGACGCCAGATTCAGCGGCGTTTCGTAGTAGAAGTGTCGCAACGCTTGCAGGACGTGAACGAGGTTCTGCAGGTGAGAGTGAAGTAAGCTGGAGCGGTAGTTCAGTTGGTTAGAATACCGGCCTGTCACGCCGGGGGTCGCGGGTTCGAGCCCCGTCCGCTCCGCCAGAACAAGGCCCGTTCAAATGGACGTTTTGAACGGGCTTTTGCATTAAAGATGTAAGCAGTACGTTGTCCCCTTCGTCTAGAGGCCTAGGACATCACCCTTTCACGGTGAGTACAGGGGTTCGAATCCCCTAGGGGACGCCAGATTCAGCGGCGTTTCGTAGTAGAAGTGTCGCAACGCTTGCAGGACGTGAACGAGGTTCTGCAGGTGAGAGTGAAGGAAGCTGGAGCGGTAGTTCAGTCGGTTAGAATACCGGCCTGTCACGCCGGGGGTCGCGGGTTCGAGTCCCGTCCGCTCCGCCAGAAAATGAAAAAGCCCGCCTCGTGCGGGCTTTTTCATTTGCGTTTCCGTTCGTGCCCGCTTGCGGGCGCGTGATTGCGGAGTGGAGGAAGCCGCCTGCGCGGCTTCCGGCGGGACTCGAAGGGCTGCGCGTGCACGCGCAGCCGCGGCCTGCGGGATGTAGGCGAGTCCCGTCCGCTCCGCCAGAAAATGAAAAAGCCCGCCTCGCGCGGGCTTTTTCATTTGCATCGCCGATCCGCGCGTCGCTACGAGAAATTCGCGATTGCATCCGCCCGCGACTGCGCTATCGTGGCGGGATGCGTACTTGACCCCCGCGCGATGCTCGATCCGACCGACCTGCGATTGCTGTATCAGCTCCGGCCAGCGGAGCCTGGCGATTTTCCCTTTGCCGAGGCGCTCACGCACGGCAACATGGGCGGCTATTACAAGCGCCATGGCCTCGTCTGGCGCAGCGATCTGTTCTATGCGAGCTGGCGCGAATCCGAAAACTTCATCCTGGAAGCCGACGGTCAACGCATCGGCGTGCTGCGCGTGACCGAGGAGGGCGATTCGCTGCACATCCGCGACGTGCAGATCGCAGCCGGCCATCGCGGGCAGGGTGCAGGCACCTACATGCTCGACATGTCGCATCGTTGGGCGCGCGCCCGCGGGCTGCACGAACTGCAGTTGCGCGTGTTCGTCGACAATCCGGCCGCGAAACTCTACCAGCGCATGGGGTACCGCGTCACCGGGCCCAGGCTGGCGCAGCTCGGATCGATCCGGCATATGGTGCGCGCAGTCTGAATGCGCAACGGCGCAAGGCCGGAGGCAACCTGGCGACGGTCAGCGTGCAGTGCCGATCGCGTCGTCGTCGGGGATGTCGTCGGTGGCGATGCCGTCTTCCGAGCCGCGATGCTCATAGCCGCGCAGCATGAATGCGCGCGGGCTTTCGCCGAACGCGCGCCGGAACATCGCCGAAAACGCGCTCTGACTCTGGTAGCCGAGCTCACGCGCGATATGTGACAGAGGACGCCCCTGGTTCAACAGTGGAATCGCGCGCGCGAGCAGCGCCTGCTGCCGCCACTGCGAAAAACTCACGCCCAGTTCCTGCTTGAACAGCCGCGAAATCGTGCGCGTGCTTGCGCCGACCTCACCCGCCCAGTGTTCGAGCGATTCCGCATGCGCGGGTTGCGCGAGCACCGACTCGCACAGCAGGCGCAGCCGCTTCTCGTCGGGCATCGGCACCGCGAGCGGCAGCGGTTCGGCGCGGCTCAGTTCGTCGAGCACGAGCCCGCACAGCAGCCGTTCGCGTTCGCTGCTCAGGTCGCGCGCGTCGAGTGCGACGATCAGTTCGCGCAGCAGGCCGGTCACTTCGACGACCCGGCATGCGTCGAGCCCGTCCGGCACGACCGACTCGTCGATATACAGCGTGCGCAAGTACGCTTCCTCGACGATCACGACCTCGTGCGTGACGTGCGGCGGCACCCAGATCGCTCGGGAAGGCGGCACCATCCAGGTCGTCCCGGTCGTCGCGACGCGCAGCACGCCGCGAGACGCATACGCAAGTTGCGCCCACGCGTGCGTGTGCAGCGGGATCCGGCGGCCGGCATCCACCTGCCGCGCCCTTACGCGCATCGGATGGACGCGGGTCGGCGCGAACTCGGGCGGGATGTCGATGACGTCGTAGGGATTCGATGCGTCGGCTTGGGCAGGCGGATTCATGGACGATTCGGTCGGCTCGGCGGCGATGCCGTTATTTTAGAAGGCGCCGCGCAGGCGCATGCGGCGGTTTTTCGGCCGATAATGCACCGTTCAAATGAACTTTGTATGGGGCCGCACGCGTTCCGGCCGACGCAATCCGGGTGCCGGGCCAGTGCGCCCCATCGTGCCGAAAAGAACCATCGGGTCGCCGGCGCGGTCTATCGAGGCGGCCGCGTCCTCGCGCGAGCGGCGCCCCGGCGCCCCGGCGACGCCGGCGCCCGCGGCGCGGCCGCGACGGCCCGGCACGGCAACACCTGAATCGAAGAGGAGAACCACAATGCGCTACGTATTCGTCTACGGCACGTTGAGAGCGGGAGAGGCCAATGACATCGGCCATGCGGCCGCGCGGCACGGGATCGCCGCGCCGACGCTGCTCGGTGCGGCCGCGCTGCCGGGCGAACTGTACGATTTCGGCACGTATCCGGGCATGGTCGCCGGGCCGGCCGGCCAGTCGCTCGTATGGGGCGACGTCTACGAGATCGACGAACAACTGGTGCCCGTGCTCGACGAGATCGAGCGCGTCTATCCGGGCGTCGACACGCTGTTCCGGCAGGAGCCGGTGATCGTCGAGCTCGGCGGCCGTGCGTATGCGTGCGTCTACTATCCGGTCGCCGCGCATGCGGCAGCCGACCGACCGCGCATTGCGTCGGGCGACTGGGTTCAGCACCGGCGCGAGCGGGAAGCCGCCTGAGCGTCCGCGCGGCGAACGGCGGCACGGCAAAAATAAAAAGCGCCCCGCAGGGCGCTTTTTTCATGCCGCCGTGTCGCGCGACCGGCGGCGGGCAGGTCGGGGCGAGCAGGTCGACCCGGTCCGCGTCGTCAGATTTCCTCGTACAGCGGCAGCGTCAGGAATTCGGTGAAGCCTTCCGACGTCGACATCTGCTCGAAGATCGCCGCGGCACGCTCGTACGGCTCCGTGTTGCCGCCGACCGAACGCTTCACGTTCTCAAGCTCGGCCTTCGCGAATTCGCGTACGAGCTCGGCCGTGACCTTGCGGCCGTCGTCGAGCACGCCCTTCGGCGAGCGGATCCATTGCCATACCTGCGAGCGGGAGATCTCGGCGGTCGCCGCGTCTTCCATCAGATTGTGGATCGGCACGCAGCCGTTGCCGTCGAGCCAGGCGCCGAGATAATGGATGCCGACGTTGATGTTGTTGCGCAGGCCGGCTTCGGTGATCGGTGCTTCAGGCTGGAAGTCGAGCAGGTTCCTGCCTTCGATCTGGACGTCGTCACGCTGCTTCGCGATCTGGTTCGGCCGGTCGCCGAGCACCTTGACGAATTCTTCCATCGCGATCGGCACGAGGCCCGGGTGCGCGACCCAGCCCCCGTCGTAGCCGTCGGTCGCGTCGCGCTGCTTGTCCGAGCGCACGCCGCCCATCGCCTTGTCGTTCGCTTCCGGATCGTTCTTGATCGGAATCAGCGCGCTCATCCCGCCGATCGCCGGCGCGTTGCGCTTGTGACAGGTCTTCAGCAGCAGCAGCGCGTAAGCACGCATGAACGGCACCGTCATCGTGATCTTCGAGCGGTCGGCCAGGCAGAAGTCGCGGTCGTTCTTGAACTTCTTGATCGCCGAGAAGATGTAGTCCCAGCGGCCGGCGTTCAGGCCCGAGCTGTGTTCGCGCAGTTCGTACAGGATCTCGTCCATCTCGAATGCCGCGAGGATCGTTTCGATCAGCACCGTCGCGCGGATCGTGCCGCGCGGCACGCCGACTGCCTCCTGGGCGGCGACGAAGATGTCGTTCCACAGGCGCGCCTCGAGATGGCTTTCCATCTTCGGCAGGTAGAAGTACGGGCCCGAGCCGCGTGCGATCAGTTCTTTCGCGTTGTGGAACAGGAACAGCGCGAAATCGAAGATGCCGCCGGACACGCGCTGGCCGTCGACCGTCACGTGCTTCTCGTCGAGGTGCCAGCCGCGCGGACGCACGATCAGCGTCGCGACCTTGTCGTTCAGCCGGTACGACTTGCCGTTCTGCTCGAGCGAAATCGTGCGGCGCACGGCGTCCTTCAGGTTGATCTGGCCGTCGATCTGGTTCGTCCAGCTCGGCGCGTTCGAATCCTCGAAGTCCGTCATGTACGAATCGGCGCCGGAGTTCAGCGCGTTGATGATCATCTTGCGCTCGACGGGGCCGGTGATCTCGACGCGGCGGCATTGCAGGTCGGCCGGCAGCGGCGCGACCGTCCAGTCGCCTTCGCGGATCGCCTTCGTATCGGCCAGGAAATCGGGGCGTTCGCCGGCGTCGAGGCGCTTGGTGCGCTCGACGCGGGCCTGCAGCAGTGCCTGGCGGCGCGGCTCGAACGCGCGGTGCAGCGCCGCGACGAGTGCGAGCGCTTCAGGCGTCAGGATCGCTTCGTAACCCGGCTTGATTTCGCCGGTGATCGCCATGCCTTGCGGCAGCGTGATCGGGGTGCTCATGAGTCTCATCTCCTTGGTCGGTCAGTTGCGGTTTCGGTGAAGGGGGAAGGCGGCAGCGCCGCGAACGTCATGCGCCCGGGCCGGGGCGCGCGCGATTCGCGGGTCTGCCGGACGGAGCCGGGGTGGCGAGGAATGCGAGCAGGTCGGCCATGCCGCTGCCGGTGCCGTCGGGCGGTACGCCGAGTTCCTCGGCGGGCGCGCCCGTGCGGTTGAGCCAGAACGTCGTGTAGCCGAACCAGCCGGCCCCCGCGACGTCCCAGGCGTTCGACGACACGAACACGATGTCGCGCGGATTCGCGCCGAACGCGGCGGTGCCAAGCGCATACGCGACCGGGCTCGGCTTGTACGCGCGCACCGCGTCGGCCGACAGCACGCGATCGAACAGGCCGGTCATGCCGGCGCTCTTGATCGCGATGTCGAGCATCTCCGGGTTGCCGTTCGACAGGATCGCGAGCGGCGGGCGCGGTTCGAGCGCGCGCAGCTTGCGCAGCGCGGGCACCGTGTCGGGATAGGTGGACAGGCACGCGTATTCGTCCATCAGCCGCTTCTCGGCCGCGCTGTTCAGCGCGAGGCCGAGCACGCGCGCGGCGAACCGCAGCGCGTCGAGCGTGATGTCGCGGAACGGGCGATAGCGGGCGCCGGACGGATCGGCGAGCGTGCGCAACTGCGAGTATTCGATTTGCTTGCGTCGCCACTGCTGCGACAACCGCTCCCCGTGACCGGGAAACATCTGCTCTGCCGCGGCCACGACCGCATGCACGTCGAACAACGTACCGAATGCGTCGAAGAGGATTGCGTCGGGAGAGGAGAGTGTCGTTGTGGCCGACATAGCCTTGCGCTCCAGTTTCAGAGGTCGGGTCGATTCTATTCGTGATGGCAGATGCTAAAAAAGACGCTAATCATCACTTGATCTTTTACTTTTATATACATAATCTTGACCGCTCAAGCTATTTGAAGGGCGGGAGCACCACCCTGGCGAGTCATGGACCGGTTCAAACAGATCGAAACGTTCGCCGCGGTCGCGACGAAGGGCAGCCTGTCGGCGGCGGCGCATGCGGAAGGCGTCGCACCGGCGATCATCGGCCGCCGCCTCGACGCGCTCGAGGAGCGGCTCGGCGTCAAGCTGCTGGTGCGCACGACCCGCAAGCTCACACTGACCTTCGAGGGGTCGGCCTTCCTCGAGGATTGCCAGCGGATCATCAACGACATGCAGAACGCGGAGGCGAGCGTGTCCGCTGGCGGCGTGAAGGCGAGCGGCCACCTGCGCATTTCCGCGCCGGCCGGTTTCGGCCGCCGCCACGTCGCGCCGCTCGTGCCCGAATTCAGTGGCGCGCATCCGGACGTGTCGGTCACGCTCGACCTCTCCGACCGGATGGTCGATCTCGTCAACGAAGGGTTCGATTGCGCGGTGCGGCTCGGCGAGTTGCCCGATTCGTCGCTGGTGTCGCTGAAGCTCGGCGAGAACCGGCGCGTGTGCGTCGCGTCCCCCGCGTATCTCGCGCGACGCGGCACGCCGGCCACGCTCGCGGAACTCGCGCGCCACAACTGCCTCGCGCTGGCCGCGAACGCCAACCAGCAACGCGGCTGGGTGTTCCAGGAGGACGACAAGGTCGTGTCGATCCGCGTGAACGGCACGATGGAATGCTCGGACGGCGCGGTGCTGCACGAATGGTGTCTTGCCGGCCACGGCCTGGCATGGCGATCGTGGTGGGAGGTCGGCGAAGACATCGCGGCCGGCCGCCTCGTCAGCGTGCTCGACGCGTTCGCGGCGCCGCCGATCGGCATCCACGCGGTGTTTCCGCAGCGCCGCCACCTGCCGCTGCGCGTGCGCCTGTTTCTCGATTACCTGAAACATACTTACGAACGGCCCGGGTATTGGGGCGAGTAGGGCGCGCCCGTCCGCGCGTTTCCGATATGAGGGCGAACCCGCTGCCGGCGCCGGTCGCCCGGTTTCGCGCACTACAATCGAAACTGGCATGCGCGACGCGCCCGGGCCGGCCCGCATGGGTTCGCGGCGCGCGCGGTGCGTCTGACGCAGGAGGGCGCGATGTTCCGGCACATCCTCGTTCCAACCGACGGTTCCGAGCTGTCGCAGAAGGCGATCGACGGCGCGATCGATCTGGCGCGTGCGGTCGGCGCGCAGGTCACGGCCTATGCGTGCCTGCCGCAGTATCCGTACTCGCCGTTTTCCGAAGTGATCATCGAGCCGCCCGCCGATTTCCGGGCACGCAGCGAGCGCGAGGCGCGCGCACACCTGGACGACGTGCAGGCGGCCGCGAAAGCAGCTGGCGTCGTCTGCGACAGCTGGACCAGCGTGCACCCCTCGCCGTACCTCGGCATCATCGAGGCGGCCGAACGCGGCGGCTGCGACGTGATCTTCATGGCGTCGCACGGACGCCGCGGGCTCGGCAGTCTGCTGATCGGCAGCGAAACGCAGCGCGTGCTGACCCATACGAAAATTCCAGTGATCGTCTATCGGTAGACGCGGCGCCGTGTATGGCCGCGGGCGGCGGCACGGCAGCGCCGCCGAAAAAAGGCGCGCCGGACGAAGCCGGCGCGCGTCGTTGCTGGCGGCCGCAGGCCGCGCGGCGGGTCGCACGGGTCACCGCGCGCCTGCCGTCTCCTCCCTGATTGTTGTCCCGTGCAGCCGATGCCGCGCCGTCGCGTGACGGGCGGGCAACGGCGTGACGCTTTCTTTCGCGCGTTATGCGACCTTCTTGCCGTCGAAGAACTGTTCGTCTTCGGTCGAGCCGTGCAGCGCGGTCGTCGAGGCTTCGCGCTCGACCGTCTGCGTAACGGCGTCGAAGTAGCCAGTGCCGACTTCGCGCTGGTGCTTGACGGCCGTGAAGCCCTTGTCCGCCGCCGCGAACTCGGCCTGCTGCAGTTCGACGAACGCGCTCATCTGCGTGCGGGCATAGCCGTGCGCGAGGTTGAACATCGAGTAGTTCAGCGCATGGAAGCCGGCCAGCGTGATGAACTGGAACTTGTAGCCCATCGCGCCGAGCTCCTTCTGGAACTTCGCGATCGTCGCGTCGTCGAGGTTCTTCTTCCAGTTGAACGACGGCGAACAGTTGTACGACAGCATCTTGCCCGGGAACTGCTTGTGGATCGCTTCCGCGAATTTCTTCGCGTACTCGAGATCCGGCTTGCCCGTTTCGCACCAGACGAGGTCGGCGTACGGCGCATACGCGAGGCCGCGCGAGATCGCCTGCCCGATGCCCGGCTTCGTGCGGAAGAAGCCTTCGACCGTGCGCTCGCCCGTCAGGAACGGCTTGTCGTTGTCGTCGATGTCGGACGTGATCAGGTCCGCCGCTTCCGCGTCGGTCCGCGCGACCAGCACGGTCGGCGTGCCCATCACGTCCGCCGCGAGACGCGCCGCCGTGAGCTTTGCGACCGCTTCGCGCGTCGGCACGAGCACCTTGCCGCCCATGTGGCCGCACTTCTTCACCGACGCGAGCTGGTCCTCGAAGTGGACGCCCGATGCGCCTGCCTCGATCATCGCCTTCATCAGTTCGAACGCGTTCAGCACGCCGCCGAAGCCGGCCTCCGCATCGGCAACGATCGGCGCGAAGAAGTCCACGTAGCCTTCGTCGCCCGGGTTCTTGCCTTCGGACCACTGGATCTGGTCGGCACGCGTCAGCGTGTTGTTGATGCGCTTGACGACGAGCGGCACCGAGTTCGCCGGGTACAGCGACTGGTCCGGGTACATTTCACCCGCGACGTTCGCGTCGCCGGCCACCTGCCAGCCGGACAGGTAGATTGCCTTCAGGCCGGCCTTCACCTGCTGCATCGCCTGATTGCCGGTCAGCGCACCGAGCGCGTTGACGAACGGCTCTTCGTTGATGAGGCTCCACAGCTTTTCCGCGCCGCGCTTGGCCAGCGTGTGCTCGACGGCGATCGAGCCGCGCAGGCGAACCACGTCCTCAGCCGTGTAGCTGCGCTTGATGCCCTTCCAGCGCGGATCGGTTTCCCATTGCGTTTGCAGTTCCTGTGTCTGTTGCTGTCGCGACATGATGAGCTCCTTGATGCGGTGTGTTGCCAGATCGTCGAATCGGAAGGTACTGATGCCGTTCTCGAAACGGGGGCAGGGTGCGTGCCGTTCCTGGAAGTCTTGTATAAGAGTGTAGGCAAACCGATCGGAGCGAAACAGAGGTTGGCTCAAGAAGCACTAAACTTTTTAATTGTTATTAATCAATGATTTGTGAGTTCAATTTCGCAATGAGAAACGATTTTTCCCATCTCGCAATTGTAAGGTTGTGCTGCGCAGCATGATTTTTTACGACGCAAAAAAATTTTTCGTATCGTGAAATTTGGCGCCGGACGAAAAAAAACCGGCGCGGGTGCGCCGGTCTGCCGGATGGGCGGGGCGGCGCAGGGCCGCCCGGGCGTGCTTACGACGCCGAATTGCTGCGACGCGGGCCGCTGCTGCGCTGGCCGTCGCGACGCGGGCCGCCGTCACGGCTGCCGCCGGGCTTGCCGCTCCAGCCGCCGCCATTGCCGCCGCCGTAGCTGCGACCGTTGCCGCCATGACCGCCGCCCGGCTTGCCGCCGAAACGACGACCGCCGTTACCGCCGCCCGGACGGCCGCGGCCGCCAGTGCCGCGATCGTTGCGCAGGGGTGCCTTGCGCGGCTCGAAGCCTTCGATCACGTTGACCGGCAGCGGCGAGCGCACGAAGCGCTCGATGCGCTTGAGCGCGCCCTGTTCGGCGTGGTGCACGAGGCTCACCGCGGTGCCCGAACGGCCGGCACGGCCCGTACGGCCGATACGGTGCACGTAGTCTTCCGCGAACTTCGGCAGGTCGTAGTTGAACACGTGCGTGATGCCAGGGATGTCGATGCCGCGGGCCGCGACGTCGGTCGCGACCAGCACGCGCACGCGGCGCTCGCGCAGCGCACGGATCGTGCGGTTACGCGCGCCCTGCGGCAGGTCGCCGTGCAGCGCGGCCGATTCGAAGCCAGCGTCGGCGAGACGGCCGGCGAGCTGGTCGGCGTCGATCTTGGTTGCCGTGAAGATGATCGCCTGGTCGAGCGCGTCGTCGCGCAGCAGGTGATCGAGCAGGCGATCCTTGTGGTCGCGGTCGTCGACGTAGTGCACGGTCTGCGCGATGTTCGCGCGCGACTCGAGGCGCTGCTGGATCTCGATGCGCTCGGGGTCCTTCAGCAGGCGGCTCGTCAGCGAACCGATCTTGCCGTCGAGCGTGGCCGAGAACAGCATCGTCTGGCGCGACGCGGGCGTCGCGGCGACGATCGTCTCGATGTCGTCGATGAAGCCCATGTCGAGCATGCGATCGGCTTCGTCGAGCACGAGCATCTTCAGCTCGGACAGGTCGATACGGCCGCGCTCGAGGTGGTCGAGCAGGCGGCCCGGCGTGGCGACCAGGATTTCGGGGTTCTTCGCGAGCAGCATCAGCTGCTGGCCGTAGGCGACGCCGCCGAGGATGCTGACCGTGCGCAGGCGCTTCAGGTGCTTGCCGTAGGTCGATGCGGCCGTGGTGACCTGCATCGCGAGTTCACGGGTCGGCGTCAGCACGAGCAGGCCCGGGCGCGCGACGGGTTGCGGGCGGCGCGCACGGCGGTCGCCCTGGTTCGGTTCGCGCGGCGCGCGCGGTTGCTGCGCCAGCGTCTTCTGGAGCTGCGCGAAGCGTTCGATCGCGGGCAGCATGAATGCGGCCGTCTTGCCCGAACCGGTCGGGCTCGACACCAGCAGGTCGCGGCCGGCGATGCCGGCCGGAATCGCGCGCTGCTGGACCGGCGTCGGCTTCACATAGCCGGCGGCCTGCAGCGCGGAGACGATCTCCGGCGACAACCCGAGCGACGCGAAGCTCGGCTCGTCCGACGCCGGTTCGACCGCGGCCGGTACGGCGTCGTCGTCGAGACCGAGCGCCTGGTCGGCGATCGCGTTGAGCGGGCTGGAGTTGATGCTCGAAGTCATAACAATCCTTGAAACACAGTGGGTGAAACGTCGGCGCCAATCGCGCATACCCAAGTCGTCGGATTCAGCGAGCAAATCGGGAAACGGGTGCAATCCGCCGAACAGTCGGCGGATGAGGCATTAGAAGCTGTTTTGGGTGCGGCGCGCTTCTGGAGCGGGGCCGCCAGCCTGATAAGTGACGACCGCGAGGGTCGAAGCAGGAGGGGACAGGTTCTAAACCGGATTGGAGCTTAACGCTACGAGGCGTCGGGCCGGAACGGCATGCGAGCCGAGCGCGGGGATGACGCAGGCCGCATTATAAAGACTTTTGCTGCGCTGCGCCACTGATTTGATTGCTTATTGCGACGGGCGAGGTTCGGTCAGGAAGCCGTGCCGTTCTTCAGCGATTCGACGAGTTCGATGTACTGCTGCCTCGCCGCATCCTGGGTCGTGCCTTTCAGCGCTTCCCACGCGTCGTACTTGTACTTGCCGACGATGTCGGTGAAGCCCGGCTTGTCGCCGTGTGCGTCGCCGTCAGTTGCCTGCTTGAAGAGCGCATACAGGCGCAGCAGGGTCAGGTTGCCCGGCCGTTCCGTCAGTTGCTTGACGTCGATCTGGGCCTGGTCGAATTGGGCGGTGAGTTCGCTCATCGGGTGTCTCCGTAAGGGTTTCAGGTCGGGCGATCTTAACAAGCGGACCGCCGCGCGGGGTCGAGCGATCCTTCCAAACCGCCGCCGGCGCCGAACGCGCGCACAGATCGGGCCCGATCGCCCGTGGGAACGGGGCGCCGCATTACAATGTCGGCCATGACGCAAACAGTGCTCCTCGCCATCGATACGTCGACCGAATACTGCTCGGTCGCGCTGCTGCGCTCGGCTCCGGCCGATGACGCCGTTTCCACCCCGCAAACTTGGGTCCGCCACGAGCTGACGGGCGCCGTGTCGAGCACGCGCGTGCTGCCGGCCATCCAGGCGCTCTTCGCCGAATCGGGCCTCACGCTCGCCGATTGCGACGCGATCGCATTCGGCGCGGGCCCCGGCTCGTTTACCGGGCTGCGTACCGCGACCGGCATTACCCAGGGTCTCGCGTTCGGGTGCGGGCTGCCGGTCGTGCCGGTCAGCACGCTGCTCGCGTGCGCCGAGCATGCGCGGCTGCGCGCGCCCGGCACGACGCGCGTGCTGGCCGCGCTCGATGCGCGAATGGACGAAGCATACTGGGCCGACTTCGCGTGGGACGACCAGGCGGGCGACTGGCGCACGGTGCATCCTGCGTCGCTCGATGCGCCGGGCGCCGTCGGCGTGCCCGACGCGCCGTTCACGCTCGCTGGCAATGCGGCGGCCGCATTCGGCACGCAGTTGCCGGCCGCGGCCGCCGCGGCCGTGGTCGACGGGGAAGCGTTGCCCCATGCGCTGGCGGTCGCGCATGCCGCGCTGCGGGCGTTCCGCGCCGGCCGTACGGTGCCGGCCGACCAGGCGGCACCGGAGTACGTGCGCGACAAGGTCGCGCAGACCACCGCCGAGCGCATCGCGGCCCGCGCCGCGCAGACGGGCGGAGAGAAAGGATGACGGGCGTATTGTTGAGCGACCGCTATCTGTCGCCGATGACGGATACCGATCTCGACGAAGTCGTCGCGATCGAGCAGGTCGCGTACGAATTCCCGTGGAGCCGCGGCAATTTCGAGGATTCGCTGCGCAACGGCTATTTCGGCGTGTGCCTGCGGCACGTGACGGGCGCGCTCGTCGGCTATTGCGTGCTGATGCCGGTCATCGACGAGATGCACCTGCTGAACCTGTGCGTCGCCCCGGCGGCCCAGCAGTCGGGCGCGGGCCTCGCGCTGCTGCGCGAAGCCGTGCGTATCTCGCGCGCCGAACGGCTCGACGGCGTGCTGCTCGAGGTGCGGCCGTCCAATCTGCGCGCGATCCATCTGTACGAGCGCTTCGGCTTCGTGACGATCGGCCGGCGCAAGAACTACTATCCGGCGCGGCATCGCAGCCGGGAGGACGCGATCGTGATGCGTCTGACGCTGAACAAGGACGAAGGGGACGCGCATGGCGTGGGCTGAAGCAGCGCTCGAGGAAATGGGGCTCGCGCAAATATGGGTGCGGCGCGGGCAGCGTGCGGAAAGCGATGAAGCGGGCGCAACGCCGACGGCCGCGTCCGGCGCGGCGGGCAACGTCTCCGCCGTTGCGACCGCAACCGTCGCGGCAACGCCCCGGCCGGTCGCGGAGCAGTCTCGCGACACGCAGCCGCCTGTGACGCGTGCACTCGCACGTGACGATACGCCGCCGGTCGGCGCAACCGCACGCGATGCGGCACCGGCGGACGAAGCCGGTTCGGCCGCACGTGTCGCGAGCGATGACGACCGCGCGTCCACCAAGCCCGCACCGGCCGCTGCCGCGGACGACATGCCGCCCGTGACCGAAGATGATTTCGCCTGGTTCGACGCGGCGCCCCCCGGCGATCCGCTGCCGCCGGACGAAGCACGTCCCGCCGCACCCCCGGTGGCGATGCTCGACTGGGATGCGCTGGCCGCACGCGTCGCCGGTTGCACGAGCTGCCGCCTGTGCGAGAAGCGCACCAATACCGTATTCGGTGTGGGCGATCGAGAAGCGGACTGGATGCTGATCGGCGAGGCGCCCGGCGAAAACGAGGACAAGCAGGGCGAGCCGTTCGTCGGCCAGGCAGGCAAGCTGCTCGACAACATGCTGCAGTCGCTCGCGCTCAAGCGCGGCGATAACGTCTACATCGCGAACGTGATCAAGTGCCGCCCGCCGGGCAACCGTAATCCGGAACCGGACGAGGTCGCGCGCTGCGAGCCGTACCTGCAGCGCCAGGTCGCGCTCGTGAAGCCGAAGCTGATCGTCGCGCTCGGCCGCTTCGCCGCGCAGACGCTGCTGAAGACGGACGCGAGCATTGCCTCGCTGCGCGGCCGCGTGCACACGTATGAAGGCGTGCCGGTGATCGTTACCTATCACCCTGCGTACCTGCTGCGCAGCCTGCAGGACAAGTCGAAGGCGTGGGCCGACCTGTGCCTGGCGCGCGATACGTTCCGGCAGGCGGAGGGTGCCGACGCGAACGGACCGGCCGGACAATGACGCGCGGTGCGGCGTTCGCGTTCGTCGATACGCTGCACGATGCCGCGGTCCGCGATCTGGGCTGGCTCCTCGCGAGCCCGAGCCTGCTTACCGCGGCGCCCGGCGCGCCGCTCGCGCATCCGTGGTCGGACGCGGTCGAGCGGGTGGCCGTCGAAGCGTGGCTCGTCGCGCTCGATGCCGCGCCGGAGCCGCTGCACCGCGTGCTCGACGGGCTACGACCCGTGCGACTCGGCCGCTATGCCGAATGCCTGCTCGAGTATTTCCTCACGCACGGGCCGTCGCTGCGGCTCGTCGCCGCCAATCTGCCGCTGCGCAGCAACGGCAAGACGCTCGGCGAAGTCGATTTTCTCGTCGATGCGCCGGGCGGGCAGCGCCTGCACTGGGAACTCGCGGTGAAGTGCTATCTATGCGCGCCGGTGGACGGCGACGCATCGCTCGCGGATTTCGTCGGGCCGAATCTCGTCGATCGCCTCGACCGCAAGCGCAGCCGGTTGCTCGAGCATCAGTTGCGGCTGAGCGATCGCCACGGGTTCGCACTGCTCGGCTACGGCGCGCCGTCCGATGCGCAGATGTTCATCAAGGGCTGGCTGTTCTATCCGCACGGCGTGCCGCTGCCGCCGGTGGCCGCGGAAATCGCGGCCGATCATCCGCGTGGGTTCTGGCTCACGCATGCGCAGTGGCCGGCCTGGGCCGCCGCGCAACCCGACGGCGCGGCGTGGAACGTGCTGCCGCGGCTGGCGTGGCTCGCGCCGCGGCGGTTGGCGCCCGACGCCGCGCCCGAACCGCTGGCGCACTCGCTCGAGCTGCCGTCCGTATTGACGGCGCGCCAGGCGCCTGCGCTGATCGGCGTGCATCGACAGGACGGCGGCGGCGCATGGCGGGAGACGGCGCGCGGCTTCATCGTCCCGGACGACTGGCCGGCGCGTGCGCGGGCGTTCGCCGCGCAGGACCACTGACGCTGCGTCAGCCGGCGCTTACCACCAGCGATGGAAGTGATGGACGGGGCCGACGCCGTGGCCGACGTCGAGCTGGCCGCTCGCGGCAATTGCGCCGGTCAGATAGACCTTCGCTTCGCGCACCGCGCTCTCGAGATCGGGCTGTTGCGGCAGCAACGCGGCGATCGCCGACGACAGCGTGCACCCGGTGCCGTGCGTGTTGCTGACCGGCACGCGTGCGCCCTCGAGCCGCACGGTGCGTGTCGCTTCGACGAGCCAGTCAGGGCTCGCGGCCGCGTCAGGCAGGTGGCCGCCTTTCATCAGCACGGCGCGCGCGCCCGTCTGCAGCAAGGCCCGGCCTTGCCGGACCATGTCGTTTTCGGTGGTTGCGGGCACATCGTTCAGCAGCGCGGCCGCCTCGGGCAGGTTCGGCGTCACGACCGTCGCGAGCGGCAGCAGCACATCGCGCAACGCGTCGACGGCATCGGGCGCGAGCAGCGCGTGCGAGCTCTTCGAGATCATCACCGTGTCGAGCACGACGAAGCGCGGTGCGTAACGGCGCAGCGCGTCGGCGACCGCGTGCACGATCGCCGCGTTCGCGAGCATCCCGATCTTGACCGCATCGATGCGGATATCGCCGAACACCGCGTCGAGCTGCGCGGTCACGAACGCTGCGTCCGGTGTGTGCACGCCGGTCACGCCGCGCGTGTTCTGGGCGGTCAGCGCCGTGATCACGCTCGCGCCATACGCGCCGAGCGCGGAAAAGGTCTTCAGGTCGGCCTGGATGCCTGCGCCGCCGCCCGAATCGGAGCCGGCGATCGTCAGGATGTTGGGTATCGGGTGCGTCATCGGGGCAACGCGCCGGTTCGAAGACCGGCGCCGGCGGACGGAAACGGGAAGTGTAGCGTCAGTGCCGCGATTCGCCGATCAGCGCGACCGAGTCGAACTGGCGCTGGTTCGCCTGGTGGCGGCGCATCACGAGCCACATCGTCAGGCACACGAACGTGCCGAACAGCACGATCACGACGCCGACCGGCACGTCGAGCCACACGAGCACCGCATACAGGCACAGCATCACGAGCACGGACAGGTTCTCGTTGAAGTTCTGCACCGCGATCGAGTGGCCGGCCGACAGCAGCACGTGGCCGCGATGTTGCAGCAACGCGTTCATCGGAACGACGAAGTAGCCGGACAACGCACCGACTCCGATCAGGAAGATGTACGCGACGATCAGGTACACGGGCAGGCGCAGATGGCCGAAGTGCACGGCCCAGTGCGGCGGGAACAGGTCGCGTGTGTAGAACGCCATCAACATCACCGCGATGCCCATGATGATGCCGACGGGCAGCACGGTCAGCGACTTCTTCAGCGGGATCCGGGCGGCGGCGGCGATGGCGCCGGCCGCGACGCCGACCGCGACCACGGCCTGCAGGATTGCGCCTTCCGAAAGCGACATGCCGAGCGACACTTCAGCCCACTTCAGCACGATGAACTGCAGCGTCGCGCCGGCGCCCCAGAACAGCGTCGTGACCGCCAGCGAGATCTGGCCGAGCTTGTCGCGCCACAGCACCATGAAGCAGTCGGCGAAATCCGTGAGGAGCTTGACCGGGCCGCGTTCCTGCTTCGGGTAGCGGGCGCCGGTATCGGGAATGCGCAGGTTGAACAGCGCGGCGATCACGTAGATTGCCATGATGATCGCCATCGCCGCTTCGGCAGGGGTGGTGATCCAGGCTGGCGTGTGCGCGATCACGTGCGATGCGATGTGCGGGCTGATCAGCGCGCCGCCGAGCACGGTGCCGAGGATGATCGAGCTGACGGTCGTGCCTTCGATCCAGCCGTTCGCGGCGACGAGCCTGTCGGCCGGCAGCAGCTCGGTCAGAATGCCGTATTTCGCGGGTGAGTAGGCCGCGGCGCCGAATCCGACGATCCCGTACGCGATCAGCGGATGAGCGCCGAACAGCATGATCAGGCAGCCGACCACCTTGATCGAGTTGGTGATGAACATCACGCGGCCCTTCGGGCGCGAGTCGGCGAACGCACCGACATACGCCGCCAGCACCACGTAGGACAACACGAAGAACAGCTTGAGCAGCGGTGTCATCCAGTTGGGGGCGTGGAGGTCTTTCAGCAGGGCGATGGCGGCGATGAGAAGCGCATTGTCGGCCAGCGACGAGAAAAACTGCGCGGCCATGATGGTGTAAAAACCTTTTTTCATCTGATGCGATGCTTTCGTCGCTGCGGCAGGGCCGCGTAGGCCGCCTGGTATGCGATCGGCTTATTCCGTTCGAAATGGGTTGTGCGCACGGCTTTATAACACGAAAATACGGCAATTCGGACTAGCAAGATTCCCCGATCGTTCCGCAAATTGTCGGCTTCGGTGCTCAAAAGGCGCGGTAAGCTGATGATTCGCAAGCGTCTTTACGTAAATTTCCCATGCCGCGCCCGATCTCCGCCACCATCCATACCGCCGCTCTCGCGAGCAATCTCTCTGTCGTCCGCCGATTTGCCGGCCCGTCCAAGGTCTGGGCGGTCGTCAAGGCCAACGCGTACGGCCACGGTCTCGCGCGCGTGTTTCCCGGCCTGCGCGGCACCGACGGCTTCGGCCTGCTCGACCTCGACGAGGCCGTGAAACTGCGCGAGCTCGGCTGGGCCGGCCCGATCTTGCTGCTCGAAGGGTTCTTCCGCTCGACCGACATCGACGTGATCGATCGCTACAGCCTGACGACCACCGTCCACAACGACGAGCAGATGCGGATGCTGGAGACGGCGCGGCTGTCGAAGCCCGTCAACGTGCAGCTCAAGATGAACAGCGGGATGAACCGGCTGGGTTACACGCCGGAGAAATACCGCGCCGCGTGGGAGCGCGCCCGTGCGTGCCCCGGCATCGGCCAGATCACGTTGATGACCCATTTTTCGGACGCCGACAACGAGCGTGGCGTCGCCGAGCAGCTCGCGACGTTCGAGCGCGGCGCGGAAAACATCGCCGGTGCGCGCAGCCTCGCGAATTCGGCGGCCGTGCTGTGGCATCCGGATACGCACTTCGACTGGGTGCGGCCGGGGATCGTCCTGTATGGCGCATCGCCGTCGGGGCTGTCGGCCGACATTGCCGACGCGGGCCTGAAGCCTGCGATGACGCTCGCGTCCGAGTTGATCGCCGTGCAGACGATCGCGAAGGGGCAGGCGATCGGCTACGGCTCGACGTTCTCCGCGCAGGCGCCGATGCGCATCGGCGTCGTCGCCTGCGGCTATGCCGACGGCTATCCGCGCGTCGCGCCCGAGGGCACGCCGGTGATCGTCGACGGGATCCGCACACGCATCGTCGGCCGCGTGTCGATGGACATGATTACCGTCGACCTGACGCCGTGCCCGCAGGCAGGCGTCGGTGCGCGGGTCGAGCTGTGGGGCAACGCGCTGCCGATCGACGACGTCGCGCGCCATTGCGGGACCATCGGCTATGAACTGATGTGCGCGGTCGCCGGCCGCGTGCCGGTGCGCGCGGAATAAGGGCAGCACGCGTGGCCAAACAGAAGACCGTATACGTCTGCAGCGAGTGCGGCGGACAAACCCCGAAGTGGCAGGGGCAATGCCCGTCTTGCCAGGCCTGGAACACGCTCGTCGAATCGGTCGCCGAGTCGCCGGCAGCCCATCGCTTCCAGTCGCTCGCGAAGCGGGCGCCCGTGCAGCGGCTCGTCGACATCGAGGCGGCCGACGTGCCGCGCTTCTCCACCGGCATCGGCGAATTCGACCGCGTGCTGGGCGGCGGGCTGGTGCCGGGCGGCGTCGTGCTGATCGGCGGCGATCCGGGCATCGGCAAGTCGACGCTATTGCTGCAGTCACTCGCGGACATCGCCAGCGAGCGTCGTGCACTCTACATCAGCGGCGAGGAATCGGCTGCGCAGATCGCGTTGCGTGCGCAACGGCTCGCGCTGCTCGACGGCGGCGCGCCGGCGGCCGAGCTGAAGCTGCTCGCCGAAATCCAGCTCGAGAAGATCCAAGCCGCGATCGACGTGGAACGGCCGGACGTCGCCGTCATCGACTCGATCCAGACCGTCTATTCCGAAGCGCTGACGTCTGCGCCCGGTTCGGTGGCCCAGGTGCGCGAGTGCGCGGCGCAGCTCACGCGCATCGCGAAGCAGTCCGGTACCGCGATCATCATGGTCGGGCACGTGACGAAGGAGGGCAACCTCGCCGGCCCGCGCGTGCTCGAGCACATCGTCGATACGGTGCTGTACTTCGAGGGCGACACCCATTCGTCGTTCCGGCTCGTGCGCGCGTTCAAGAACCGCTTCGGCGCGGTCAACGAACTCGGCGTGTTCGCGATGACCGAGCGCGGGCTGCGCGGTGTCGCGAACCCGTCCGCGCTGTTCCTGTCGCAGCACGAGCAGGTCGTGCCGGGTTCCTGCGTGCTCGTCACGCAGGAGGGCACGCGCCCGCTGCTCGTCGAAATCCAGGCGCTCGTCGATACGGCCCACGTGCCGAACCCGCGCCGGCTCGCGGTCGGCCTCGAACAGAACCGGCTCGCGATGCTGCTCGCGGTGCTGCATCGGCACGCGGGCATCGCGTGTTTCGATCAGGACGTATTCCTGAACGCGGTGGGTGGCGTGAAGATCACCGAACCGGCCGCCGATCTCGCGGTGCTGCTTGCGATCCATTCGTCGATGCGCAACAAGGCGCTGCCGAAGGGCCTGATCGTGTTCGGCGAAGTGGGGCTGGCGGGCGAGATCCGGCCGTCTCCGCGCGGGCAGGAGCGGCTGCGCGAGGCGGCGAAGCTCGGTTTCACCGCGGCGCTGATCCCGAAGGCGAATGCGCCGAAACAGCCGATCGAAGGGCTGAACGTGACGGCCGTCGAGCGGATCGAGCAGGCCATCGACCGCGTGCGCGATCTCGAATGACCGTGCGTGGCTGGCACCCGCGCGTGCCGGCCGACCGCGATCTGTCGCGTAATTCGTTGTAAAGAATATGTAGGCTGATGTAACCCGCCGGACATCGCTTTTCCCTATCCTTTGCCGGATTGTCGAACCGCGCAATGCGAAGGGAACCTATGTTCAAACAGTATGGGGAAACGTCGGGCGGACGCAGTTACAACCTGCGGGGCTGCCGCGTGTCGGAGCCGATCGTTCAGCCGTGGGGCGGTGGATGTCGGATCGTCGAGTGGATCGACGATGAAGGGCGCCTCGCGCGCCGGGTCGTGTCCGAGGACGTAACGGAAGCGGAGGTCGCTGCGGCGATCCGCCGGCCGACCGAAGGGCGACGTCATCTGATGGACGACGACGAGCAGATGCCGCGCGATACGTTGCCGCGGCGTTGAGCGGGCGGCGGGGCCGACGGACGGCCGACGGACGGCCGACGCAACAACGGCGAACGCGACAATGACGACAAGGCCGGGCCCGGGCGCCCGGCCTTGTCGTTTCCGGGCCCGGCGCAACAGGGCGGGTGCGTCGGGCATTGACGCTCCCGCGGAGGCCGCGCGTGGCCGATGAAGCGATCGGCCGGCGGCGCCCGGGCTGTGGTCAGCCGATCTGCTCGAGCTCTTCCTGCACGGCGAGCCAGTCCGCCTCGACCGTTTCGAGCCGGGTATTGACCTCGCCGAGCTTGCGGATCGCGTCGGTCAGTTCTGTCTTGCGCGCGGCCTCGTAGCTCGCCGGATCCGCGACGAACGCGTCGAGGCGCGCCTTCTCCGCGTGCAGCGTTTCCATTTCCTTTTCGAGCTTCGTGATGCGGTTCTGCAGCGGCTTCTTCAACTGCGACAGCCGCTGGCGCTCCTCGGCCGCCAGACGTTTCTGATCCTTGCGGTTGACACCCGGGTCCGCGCCCGCGGCCGCCGCGCTGTCGGCCTTTGCGGCCGCGCGCTGCTCGGCCGCATGCTGCAGCAGCCAGTCGCGGTAATCGTCGAGATCGCCGTCGAACGGCTGCAGACGGTGCTTCGCGACAAGCATGAACTGGTCGGTGGTCGCGCGCAGCAGGTGGCGGTCGTGCGAGACGAGGATCAGCGTGCCTTCGAACTGAGCGAGCGCCATCGTCAGCGCGTGACGCGTTTCGAGGTCGAGGTGGTTGGTCGGTTCGTCGAGCAGCAGCAGGTTCGGCTTCTGCCAGATGATCAGCGCGAGCGCGAGCCGCGCTTTCTCGCCGCCCGAGAACGGGCCGACCGAGCTCGTCGCCATGTCGCCCGAGAAATTGAAGCCGCCGAGGAAATCGCGCAGTTCCTGCTCTCGCGTATCGGGAGCGAGCCGTGCGAGATGCGCGAGCGGCGAATCGTCCTCGCGCAGCGTTTCGAGCTGGTGCTGCGCGAAATAGCCGATCGTCAGCCCCTTGCCGTCGCGCACGTGGCCCGACAGCGGCGCGAGCGTGCCGGCCAGCGTCTTGATCAGCGTCGACTTGCCCTGGCCGTTCGCGCCGAGCAGGCCGATGCGCTGGCCGTTCTGGATCGACAGCGCCACGCGTTCGACGATCGGGATGTCCGTGCCGTCGTCGGCATGGTAGCCGCAGCGGACATCCTCCATCACCATCATCGGATTCGGCGCGGCATCAGGCGTACGGAACTCGAAGGTGAACGGCGATGCGATGTGCGCGGGCGCGATCAGCTCCATCTTCTCGAGCGCCTTCATCCGGCTTTGCGCCTGCTTGGCCTTGGTCGCCTTGGCCTTGAAGCGGTCGACGAAGCTCTGCAGGTGCTCGATCGTCTTCTGCTGCTTTTCATATGCGCTTTGCTGCAACGCCAGTTGCTGCGCACGCAGCACCTCGAACTGCGAGTAATTGCCGCCGTAGCGCTTCACCTGGCGATTTTCCAGATGCAGCGTGACGTTGCAGATCGAGTCGAGGAATTCGCGGTCGTGCGAAATCACGACGAGCGTGCCGGCGTAGCGATGCAGCCAGTCCTCGAGCCAGACGATCGCGTCGAGGTCGAGGTGGTTGGTCGGTTCGTCGAGCAGCAGCAGGTCGGAGCGGCACATCAGCGCCTGTGCGAGGTTCAGCCGCATGCGCCAGCCGCCGGAGAAGCTGGCGACCGACTCGCGCGTCTGCGCGAGCGTGAAGCCGAGGCCGAGCAGCAGCGCTTCGGCGCGCGCCGGTGCGGTATAGCCGTCGGCGTCGGCGAAGGCCGCATGCGCATCGGCCTCGGCCGCGCCGTCATGCGCGGCCGAGGCGGCGGCGATGCGCGCTTCGATCTCGCGCAGCGCGGTGTCGCCATCGAGCGTGTAGTCGAGCGCCGAACGGTCGACGGCGGGCGTTTCCTGCGACACATGGGCGATCCGCCACGACGGCGGCATCGCGAAATCGCCGCCGTCGGAATGCAGCTCGCCGCGCAGGACCGAGAACAGCGTCGATTTGCCGGCGCCGTTCGCGCCGATCAGGCCGGCCTTTTCGCCGGGATTGAGCACGAACGAGGCCGATTCGAACAGCGGCTTGGTGCCGCGCGCAAGGCTGAACTGATTGAAACGAATCACGGCAGGAATGACTGACCAAAACCGCTATTCTAGACTGCGCGCGCGTCGCCCCGGATATCGGCCGTTCGGCAGGTGCCGCAACGGCGCGATTTGGCCTAGACTCCACATCGATCCGGTTTCGTAAAAGGAGTGCCCGATGTCCACCCTGTATTCGTTCAGCGCAGAGACGCTCGCCGGTGAACCGGCGTCGCTCGATGCGTACCGCGGCAAGGTGCTGCTGATCGTCAATACCGCAAGCGAGTGCGGTTTCACGCCGCAGTATGCGGGCCTGCAGAAGCTGTACGACCAGTACGCGGCGCGCGGTTTCTTCGTGCTCGGCTTCCCGTGCAACCAGTTCGGCAAGCAGGAGCCGGGCGACGCCACGCAGATCGGCGCATTCTGCGAGCGCAACTACGGCGTCACGTTTCCGATGTTCGCGAAGATTGACGTGAAGGGCGACCACGCGCATCCGCTGTACCGCTACCTGACCGACGAGGCGCCCGGCATCCTTGGCCTCAAGGCGATCAAGTGGAATTTCACGAAATTCCTGATCGACCGTGACGGGCGGATCGTCAAGCGCTACGCGCCGTCGACGAAGCCGGAGGAAATCGCGGCGGATATCGACAAGCTGTTGTAACGCAGTGAAGGGGCGACCGGGCTGTCCGGACCGAACGGGCAGTGGCCGTGGCGCCGAGCCGAACGCCGTGAAAGCGTGTGCCGTCATCCGGGCGGTGCACGTCCGGCGCTCGCGCGGCCGCTACAGGATCGGCGCGAACAGGCGCGCGACATGCATCGCGATGCGCCGCCACGCGGGCGAGTGCCGATACTCGTTCGCATCGACTTCGTAGGCCTGCGCGAAATCGGCGTCGAGCATCGCCTCGACCTCGTCGGCGAACGTGCGATCGACGGTCAGTACCATGATTTCGAAGTTGAGCCGGAACGAGCGGTTGTCGAGATTCGCGCTGCCGATCGCGGCGGCGACGCGGTCGATCAGCACGACCTTCTGGTGCAGGAAGCCGGGTCGGTACCGGAACACCTTGACGCCCGCGTCGACGAGATCGCGCGCATAGAGCCTCGACGCCTCGAACACGACGTAGTGGTCGCGCCGGCACGGGATCAGGATGCGCACGTCGACGCCGCGCATCACCGCGAGCTTCAGCGCGGCGATCACCGCTTCGTCGGGCACGAGATATGGCGTCGTGATCCAGACCCGTTCGCGCGCGGTGTTGATCGCCTCGACGAAGAACAGCGAGCCGGTTTCCTGTTTGTCGGCTGGCCCCATCGGCACGACGAGGCAATGCATCGCGTCGTCGGGCAGCGCCTCCGGCGGCGCTGCGAGCGGCGGCAGCGTCTGCGTGGCCCAGTGCCAGTCCTCGGCGAATACGTACTGAATGCTGGCCACCACCGGGCCGCGGATTTCGATATGGGTGTCGCGCCACGGCGACAGGCGGCGGTTCGCCCCGAGATATTCGACGCCGACGTTGAGGCCGCCGACGAATGCGCGATTGCCGTCGACGACGACGATCTTGCGATGGTTGCGAAAGTTGAGCTGGAAGCGGTTGACGAACTTGCGGTGGGTCGCGAACGGATGGACCTCGACGCCGCCGCGGCGCAACGTGTCGACGTAGCTGTGCGGCAGATCGAAGCTGCCGATGCTGTCGTACAGCAGGTAGCAGCGCACGCCGGCCGCGGCGCGGGCGAGCAGCGCGTCGCGCAGCGTCTGGCCGAGCGCGTCGTCGCGCACGATGAAGAACTGCACGACCACATAATCACGCGCGGCGTCGATCGCCGACAGGATCGCCGAGAAGGTTGCATCGCCGTTTACGAGCGTGCGCACCGCATTGCCGCCGACGAACGGCATTCCGCCCAGCCGCGTGAGCGCGAGCACGGCAGCCCGGCCGATCGCGTCGGCGGCCAGCCCGTCGGTTGCGTCCGCATCGTGCCACGGCGTGCGCGGCGTGTGCGTGCGCAGCGCTTCCATCTCGTGGCGCCGCGCGTCGACGTAGCCGGAGAACTTGCTGCGGCCGAGGAACAGGTAGGGGATGAGCGTCAGGTACGGCATCGCGGCGAGCGACACGGCCCACGCGATCGCGCCTTGCGACGTGCGCGTGTTCAAGATCGCGTGACACGCCGCGATGATCCCGAGCACGTGGATGGCCAGGATCAGGGTGCCGAGGTGTAGCCAGTCGAGGGTCATGGGCGCGTGACGGACTCCTGAAGTCGTGCGGCGCGACGGCCGCTTACGCGCATCTTACCGAACCGTGCGGAACAGCGGTGTGCCGTACCGCACGGTTCGGTCGCGGCGTGCCGTCAGGCCTTGCGCGGCAGGTCCGACGCCTGGATCAGGAACACGGCGTCGTCGCCCGCGCTGGTGGGCAGCCACGTGAGCTCGAGGCCGCCGAACGCGGCTTCGACATGCTCGCGCTCGTTGCCGATCTCGACGACGAGCACGCCGTCGTCGTGCAGCCACTTGTGCGCTTCGGCGATGATGCGCCGCACGATGTCCATGCCATCGTCGCCGCCCGCAAGCGCCATCTCCGGCTCGTGCCGGTATTCGGGCGGCAGGGCTGCCATCGACGTTGCGTTCACGTACGGCGGATTCGTCAGGATCACGTCGTAGCGCGTGTCGGGCTCGGCGCGGAACGCGGGCAGCGGCGCGTAGAGGTCGCCGTGATGCAGCTTGATGCGATCGTCGAGGCCGTAGTCGTGCACGTTGATCCCGGCGACTTCGAGTGCCTTCTCGGACAGGTCGACCGCGTCGATCTCGGCATTCGGGAACGCGCTGGCCGCGAGGATCGCGAGGCAGCCGGAGCCGGTGCACAGCTCGAGCACCGCGCCGACCTGTTCGGGATCGGCGACGTACGGCTGCAGCCCGTCGTCGAGCAGCTCGCCGATGAACGAGCGCGGCACGATCACGCGCTCGTCGACGTAAAAGCGGTGGCCGTGCATCCACGCTTCATGCGTGAGATACGCGGCCGGCACGCGATCGGTCGCGCGTCGTTCGATCACCGCGAGCACGGCCGCGATTTCGTCGGGCAGCAGGCGAGCGTCGAGGAACGGCTCGAGCGTGTCGAGCGGCAGGTCGAGCGTGTGCAGCACGAGGTAGGCGGCTTCATCGTACGCGTTGTCCGAGCCGTGGCCGAACGCGAGCTTCGCCTTCGAGAAGCGCGTGACCGCATAGCGCAGCAGGTCGCGAACGGTTGCAAAAGGTGTCGTCATGCGAGGCTCCATCAGGCAATCAGTTGTTCGAGCACGCGGCGGTACACGTTCTTCAGCGGGTCGACGAAGCGCACGTCGATGTGTTCGTCGATCTTGTGGATGCTGCCGTTCGGCGGGCCGAACTCGATCACCTGCGGGCAGATGCGCGCGATGAAGCGCCCGTCGGACGTGCCGCCCGTCGTCGACAGTTCGGTCGTGAGGCCGGTTTCGGCGCGGATCGCGTTCTCCAGCGCGTTCGACAGGTCGCCGCGCGGCGTGAGGAACGGCAGGCCGCTCACCGACCACTTCAGCGTGTACTCGAGGCCGTGCTTGTCGAGAATCGCATGCACGCGTGCCTGCAGGCCCTCGACGGTGCTCGCCGTCGAAAAGCGGAAGTTGAACATCAGGTCCGCGTGGCCGGGAATCACGTTGGTCGCGCCGGTGCCTGCATGCAGGTTCGACACCTGCCAGGTGGTCGGCGGGAAGTATTCATTGCCTTCGTCCCACTGTTCGGCGGCGAGCTCGGCGAGCGCCGGCGCGAGCAGGTGGATCGGGTTTTTCGCGAGGTGCGGGTATGCGATGTGGCCCTGCACGCCCTTGACGATCAGTTCGCCCGACATCGAGCCGCGTCGGCCGTTCTTCACGACGTCGCCGAGTTCGGCGGTCGACGTCGGCTCGCCGACGATGCAGTAGTCGAGGCGTTCGCCGCGTGCTTCGAGCAGCTCGACGACCTTCACGGTGCCGTCGGTGGCCGGGCCTTCCTCGTCGCTCGTGATCAGGAACGCGATCGCGCCGCGATGGCCGGGGTGGGCCGCGACGAATTCCTCGGAGGCGACGACGAACGCCGCGAGCGACGTCTTCATGTCGGCCGCGCCGCGGCCGTACAGCTTGCCGTCGCGATGTGCGGGAATAAACGGCGGCGAGGTCCACTGCTCGAGCGGGCCGGTCGGCACGACGTCGGTGTGACCCGCGAACGCGAGCAGCTTGCCGTCGCGGCCGTCGGTGCCGCGCTTGACGGCCCACAGGTTGGTCACGCCGTGCGACGCGATGGTCTCGCATTCGAAGCCGAGCGCGGCGAGGCGCTCGGTCATGATCTGCTGGCAATGCTGGTCGTCGGGCGTGACGGACGCGCGGGCGATCAGCTGTTCGGTAAGGGCTAGGGTGGCGGACATGGTTCGGACCACTTTCGATAAAAAATGCCGGCGCGGTGGCCGGCAGCGAGGGGACGTCGTGCGCGGCGCGGGCGCAGCGCGGGCGGCCCTAGGCGGCAAACAGCGCCGCGTACTGATCGGCCACGAAACCGAGCGATTTCACGCGGCCGTTGACGACGAGCACGGGGCGCTTGATGACCGACGGCTTGTGGATCATCAGCGCAACCGCGCCGGACTTCGTTTCCGCGGCAGCCTTCATCGCATCGTCCAGGCCGCGCCACGTCGTGCCGCGCTTGTTGACGAGCGCGTCGAGCGACACGTCCTTCAGCCAGTCCTCGACGAGCGGTGCGCTGACGCCGAGCTTCTTGAAGTCGTGGAACTCGAACTCGACGCCGTGATCGTCGAGCCACACGCGGGCCTTCTTCACGGTGTCGCAGTTCGGAATGCCGTAGACGACCACGGTGCGCGGCTTGGCCATCAGTCGCCTCGCAGCAGCTCGTTCAGGCCGACCTTGGCGCGAGTCTTCGCGTCGACCTTCTTCACGATCACCGCGCAGTACAGGCTGTGCGAGCCGTCCTTCGACGGCAGGTTGCCGGCGACGACGACCGAGCCGGCCGGGATGCGGCCATAGCTGACTTCACCCGTTTCGCGATCGTAGATCTTCGTGCTCTGGCCGAGGTACACGCCCATGGAGATCACGGAGTTTTCCTCGACGATCACGCCTTCGACGACTTCCGAGCGCGCGCCGATGAAGCAGTTGTCTTCGATGATGACGGGGTTCGCCTGCAGCGGCTCGAGCACGCCGCCGATGCCGACGCCGCCCGACAGGTGCACGTTCTTGCCGATCTGCGCGCACGAGCCGACCGTGGCCCACGTGTCGACCATCGTGCCTTCGTCGACGTACGCGCCGATGTTGGTGTACGACGGCATCAGCACGACGTTCTTCGCGATGAACGAGCCGCGGCGCGCGATGGCCGGCGGCACGACGCGGAAGCCGCCCGCGGCGAAGTCTTCGGCCGTGTAGTTCGCGAACTTCGACGGCACCTTGTCGTAGAACTGCGAGTAGCCGCCGGCCGGCATCGGTGCGTTGTCCTCCAGGCGGAACGACAGCAGCACGGCCTTCTTCAGCCACTGGTGCACGGTCCAGTTGCCGTCGATCTTCTCGGCGACGCGCAGCGCACCCTTGTCGAGTTGCTCGATCGCGTGCGCGACGGCCTCGCGGACGTCGGCGGGCGCGGCCTTCGGCGACAGCTCGGCGCGGTTTTCCCAGGCGGTATCGATGATTTGCTGAAGTTGTTGCGACATGTTCGTTTTCGCAGGAGATGAATGGAATTGATCGGGATGGACGATTACCGCGCGAGAGCCCGGCAGAAATCGACGATGCGTTGCGCGCCCTCGACGCATTCGGGGGTGCCCGCGACGAGCGCGATCCGGATGAAATCGCGGCCCGGATTCGTGCCGTGCGCATCGCGCGCCAGGTACGAGCCGGGCAGAACCGTCACATTATAGTCGGCGTACAGGCGGCGGGCGAACTCGGTGTCCGACAGCCCGGTGCGCGACACGTTGGCCCACAGGTAGAACGCGGCGTCGGGCAGCTTCACGTCGATCACGTCGGCCAGCATCGGCGTGACCGTGCTGAACTTCTGCAAATACAGCGCGCGGTTTTCGCGCACGTGCGCCTCGTCGTTCCACGCGGCGATGCTCGCGTGCTGCCAGACCGGCGACAGCGCGGCGCCGTGGTACGTGCGGTAGAGCAGGAATTTCTTCAGTAGCGCGGCGTCGCCGGCGACGAAGCCCGAGCGCATGCCCGGCACGTTCGAGCGCTTCGACAGGCTCGACAGCATCACGAGCCGCTCGAAGCTGCGACCGAGGCGGTGCGCGGCCTCGAGGCCGCCGAGCGGCGGCGCCGCTTCGTCGAAATAGATCTCCGAATAGCACTCGTCGGATGCGATCACGAAGCCGTGGCGGTCGGACAGCGCGAACAGCTCGCGCCAGTCGTCGAGCGTCAGCACGGCACCCGTCGGGTTGCCCGGCGAGCACACGTACAGCAGCTGAGTGCGCGCCCAGACTTCATCGGGCACGGCCGCGTAGTCGCACGCGAAGTTGCGCGCCGGGTCGCTGTTCGCGAAATAGGGTTCGGCACCGGCCAGCAGCGCCGCGCCTTCGTAAATTTGATAGAACGGATTCGGACAGAGTACGATCGCCTTCTTGCCGTCCGTGGTCGGGCGTGCGTCGATCACCGTTTGCGCGAGCGAGAACAACGCCTCGCGCGACCCCGACACGGGCAGCACCTGCGTGGCCGGGTCGATCGCCGGCAGCCCGTAGCGGCGTTCCAGCCAGTGTGCGATCGACGTGCGCAGCGCGTCCGAGCCCGCCGTGGCCGGATACGACGCGAGGCCGTCGAGTGAAGCAACCACGGCGTCGCGGATCAGCGCCGGAGTCGGGTGCTTGGGCTCGCCGATGCCGAAGCTGATCGGTTTCAGGCCGGCGGAGGGCGTCACGTCCTTGAACAGGGCGCGCAGCTTTTCGAAGGGATAGGGCTGGAGCGAGTCGAGTCGAGGGTTCACGGGCGAAGCGGCCATCGCGGCCGGTTGGAGCGAAAGGGGCGGCGCGGGTGCCGCACGGCAGCGAGCGGGCGCCTACGGCGCGCGGGTCGCAGCGGACGATTATAGCGTGATGCAATGCGGTCACGGCCCGCCGGAACGGCGGCCGGGCCGGTCGAATAAAGGGTATCGAACAATGAATAACGCGGTACGCGGCAGCCTGCCGACGCTGGCCATCCTGATCGGCGCGTCGGTATGGGGCCTGATCTGGTATCCGCTGCGGATCCTCGCGTCGCTCGGGCTCACCGGCACGCTGGCAAGCGCGCTGACGAGCGCCGTCGCTTTCCTGTTCGTGGTTGTCGTGCGGTGCCGCACGATCGCCACGCTGCGCTGGCACTGGGTGCTGCCAGGCATCGCGATCACGGCGGGCGTGACGAACCTCGGCTTCGTGTGGGGCACGATCCACGGCGAAGTGCTGCGCGTCATGCTGCTGTTCTACCTGACGCCCGCCTGGACCGCGATCTACGCGCATTTCCTGCTGCGCGAGCGGCTGACCTGGGCCGGCGTGGGGCTCGCGGCGCTGTCGATCGGCGGCGCCATGCTGATGCTGTGGTCGCCGAACCTCGGCATGCCGCTGCCGGCCAATCCGGCCGAATGGGCGGGGCTCGCGGCCGGCCTGAGTTTCGCGATGAGCAACGTGCTCGTGATCAAGGCGAGCCGCGAGCTGCCGGACATGCGCGCCGAAATGCGCACGGCGACGCTGTTCGGCGGCGCAGCGGTGTTCGGCGCGATCGCATCGCTGTTCGAGGGGCTGCCGGCCGCGCCTGCGGGTGGCCAGCTCGGCGTCGCCGCGCTGATCGTCGCCGCGATCGGCTTGACGATGGCGGCGAACAACCTGCTCGTGCAATATGGCCTCGCGCGCGTGCCGGCGAATCGCGCGTCGATCATCATGCTGTTCGAGATCGTGATCACCGCGCTGTCCGCGTGGGTGTTCGCGAACGAACTGCCGACGGCGCGCGAGTGGGCGGGCGGTGCGTGCATCGTGCTGGCGACGTTGCTGTCGAGCCGGGTCCATCGTGCCGCGCCAGCGTCGGGCAAACCCGGCGACGGGCGGGACGGCGCACGCGCGATGGTATGATGGAAGCCGTTTGCGGGGCCCAACGCTGGATGCGCGCGGCCCCGCTTTTGAATTCCGGGGCGCATCGCGCGCACGGGCCGTCCGGCCCCGCGCGTCGCGGCCCCGTCCGTTTCACACCTTCTTCACATCCGATACCGCCGTGCGTCTGAGCTCGATCAAACTCGCTGGCTTCAAATCCTTTGTCGATCCCACGCATTTCCAGGTTCCGGGCCAGCTTGTCGGCGTGGTAGGCCCGAACGGGTGCGGCAAGTCCAACATCATCGATGCCGTGCGCTGGGTGCTCGGCGAGTCGCGCGCGTCCGAGCTGCGCGGCGAGTCGATGCAGGACGTGATCTTCAACGGCTCGACCGCACGCAAGCCCGGCAGCCGGGCCAGCGTCGAACTGATCTTCGACAACTCCGACGGCCGCGCGGCCGGGCAGTGGGGCCAGTACGGCGAGATCGCCGTGAAGCGCGTGCTGACGCGCGACGGCACGTCGAGCTACTACATCAACAACCTGCCGGCGCGCCGCCGCGACATCCAGGACATCTTCCTCGGCACGGGCCTCGGCCCACGCGCGTACGCGATCATCGGCCAAGGCATGATCGCGCGGATCATCGAGGCGAAGCCGGAAGAGTTGCGCGTGTTCCTCGAGGAAGCCGCGGGCGTGTCGAAGTACAAGGAGCGCCGCCGCGAGACCGAGAACCGCCTGCACGACACGCGCGAGAACCTGACGCGCGTCGAGGACATCGTCCGCGAGCTCGGCGCCAACCTCGAGAAACTCGAGGCGCAGGCCGTCGTCGCGACCAAATACAAGGAACTCGTCGCCGACGGCGAGGAGAAGCAGCGCCTGTTGTGGCTGCTGCGCAAGAACGAGGCCGCGAGCGAGCAGCAGAAGCAGCAGCGCGCGATCGAGCAGGCGCAGATCGACCTCGAGGCGCAGACGGCGAAGCTGCGCGAGGTCGAGTCGCAGCTCGAGACGTTGCGGGTCGCGCATTATTCGGCGAGCGACGCGATGCAGGGCGCGCAGGGCGCGCTCTACGAGGCGAACGCCGAAGTGAGCCGCCTCGAGGCCGAGATCAAGTTCATCGTCGAATCTCGCAACCGCGTGCAGGCGCAGATCGCCGCGCTGAACGCGCAGCGCGAGCAATGGCGCGCGCAGGCCGAGAAGGCGCAGGACGAGCTCGAGGAAGCCGAAGAGGCGCGGGCGATGGCCGACGAGAAGGCCGCGCTCGCTGAAGACAACGCGGCCGCGAAGCACGACGCGCTGCCGGCGCTCGAGGCGAAATGGCGCGATGCGCAGGCGCAGCTCAACGACGAGCGCGCGCGGATCGCGCAGACCGAACAGTCGCTGAAGCTCGAGGCCGCGCACCAGCGCAATGCCGACCAGCAGCTCCAGCAGCTTCAGCAGCGCCATGAGCGCCTGAAGTCCGAGGCGGGCGGGCTCGACGCGCCGGACGAAGCGCAGCTCGAGGAGTTGCGCATGCAGCTCGCCGAGCAGGAAGAGATTCTCGCGGAAGCCCAGGCACGCCTGACCGATGCGCAGGACGCGCTGCCGCGCCTCGACGGCGACCGCCGTGCCGCGCAGGAGCGCGTGCAGGCCGAAAGCGCGCAGATCCACCAGCTCGAGGCGCGGCTCGCCGCGCTCAAGCAGCTGCAGGAGAACGTACAGACCGAAGGCAAGATCCAGCCGTGGCTCGACAAGCACGAGCTCGGCGCGCTGCCGCGTCTCTGGAAGAAGCTGCACGTCGAGGCTGGCTGGGAAGCCGCGCTCGAGGCCGTGCTGCGCGAGCGCCTGGCGGCGCTCGAAGTGTCGAATCTCGACTGGGTGAAGGCGTTCGCGACGGATGCGCCGCCCGCGAAGCTCGCGTTCTACGCGCCGCCCGCGGCAGGTGAGCCGGCGGCGGCCGCCGCCGGGCTGCGCCCGGTGCTGTCGCTCGTGCGCATCGACGATGCGGGCATCCGTGCGGTGCTGAACGACTGGCTCGGCAACGTGTACGTCGCCGACGACGTCGCGCAGGCGCTCGCGACGCGCGCGCAACTGCCGGCAGGCGGCGCGTTCGTCGTCAAGGCCGGCCACATCGTCACGCGTGTCGGCGTGCAGTTGTACGCGGCCGATTCGGAGCAGGCCGGGATGCTGGCCCGCCAGCAGGAAATCGAGAACCTGACGCGCCAGGTGCGCGCGCAGGCGCTGCTCGCCGACGAGGCCCGCACCGCCGCCGTGCGGGCGGAGGCCGCGCATACGCAGGCCACGCAGGCGCTCGGTGACGTGCGCGCGCAGGCCGAACGCGCGACGCAGCGCGTGCACGCACTGCAGATGGACGTGCTGAAGCTCGCGCAGGCGCATGAGCGCTACACGCAGCGCAGCACGCAGATCCGCGAGGAGCTCGAGGAAATCGGCGCGCAGATCGACGAGCAGCGCGCGCTGCGCGCGGAATCGGAAGCGAATTTCGAGCGTTTCGACGGCGAACTCGCCGAACTGCAGGCGCGCTTCGAGGACAACCAGCTCGCATTCGAGGCGCTCGACGAATCGCTGACGCAGGCGCGTCAGGAAGCGCGCGACCTCGAGCGCGGCGCGAACGACGCACGCTTTGCCGCGCGCAACGCGGTCACGCGGATCGACGAGCTCAAGCGCAGCATCCAGGTCGCGCACGAGCAGAGCGAGCGCGTCGCCGCGTCGCTGGAAGATGCGCGCGCCGAACTCGAAACGATCAACGAGCAGACCGCGCACACGGGCCTGCAGGATGCGCTCGAAATTCGCGCGGTGAAGGAAGAGGCGTTGCAGGCCGCGCGGATCGAACTCGACGACCTGACGGCAAAGCTGCGTGCCTCGGACGAGCAGCGTCTCGTCGCCGAGCGTTCGCTGCAGCCGCTGCGGGACCGCATCACCGAGCTGCAGCTGAAGGAGCAGGCCGCGCGCCTGTCCGTCGAGCAGTTCGCCGAGCAGCTCGCGGCGGCCGAGGTCGACGAGGAAGCGCTGCGCGAGAAGCTGACGCCGGACCTGAAGCCGTCGTATCTGCAGGGCGAGGTCACGCGCCTGAACAACGCGATCAACGCGCTGGGTCCGGTCAACATGGCCGCACTCGACGAGCTGAAGGCCGCGAGCGAGCGCAAGGTGTTCCTCGATGCGCAGTCGGCCGACCTGACCGACGCAATCACGACGCTCGAGGATGCGATCCACAAGATCGACCAGGAAACCCGCACGCTGCTGCAGGGCACCTTCGACGAGGTCAACCGTCACTTCAGCGATCTGTTCCCGCGCCTGTTCGGCGGCGGCCAGGCGAAGCTGATCATGACGGGCGACGAGATCCTCGATGCGGGCGTGCAGGTGATGGCGCAGCCGCCGGGCAAGAAGAACGCGACCATTCACCTGCTGTCGGGCGGCGAAAAGGCGCTGACCGCGACCGCGCTGGTGTTCGCGATGTTCCAGCTGAACCCGGCGCCGTTCTGTCTGCTCGACGAGGTCGACGCGCCGCTCGACGACGCGAACACCGAGCGTTTCGCGAATCTGGTGCGCGCGATGTCCGACAAGACGCAGTTCCTCTTCATCTCGCACAACAAGATCGCGATGGAGATGGCGCAGCAGCTGATCGGCGTCACGATGCAGGAGCAGGGCGTGTCGCGGATCGTCGCGGTGGACATGGAAACCGCCGCGGGTTTTGCCCAGAATTGACGTTTGACGAAACCGGACCGCGTTCGCGTGGCGCATGGGCGCCCGTTCGCGAGTCCGACGAACAAGAATTGCTGATGGAGCGTGCATGGACGAGTTGACACTCGGATTGATCGGCGCGGGCGCCGTCGTGGTGGGCGGCGTCGTGGTCTACAACGCCTGGCAGAGCGCGAAGGTGCGGCGCAGGATGCCTCGCCCGATGCCGGAAGAGACGGCCGAGGCGATGAATCGCCCCGAGCGCGACGAAGAGCTGCCGTTCATCGAGCCGGTGCGCCAGCCCGTGCGCCGCGAATCCGCGGCGCCGGCACCGGCCGCCGCTGCCGCGAGCGCGTCCGGCGAAGCCGCGCGCGTCGAGCCGACCTTCGGCGGCGTGGCGCCTGCCGACACACCGGCCGACCTGCAGGCCGAGGCCACCGGGGTCGACGCGCCGTCGGCGTCGACCGAGTCGGCCGAGCAGGCCGTCGACGAAGGTGCGGTCGCAGCCACGCAGGAAGCACCGGCCGCCGATGCGTCGAACGAACCGGTTGAACCCGTGCTGCCGGCCGCGACGACGATTTCGTCGGCGCCGCCCGCGATCGTCGACCGCCGGATCGACTGTATCGTGCCGATTCGCCTCGGCGCGCCGCTGCCGGGCGACAAGATCCTGCCGGTCGCGCAGCGGCTGCGCCGCGCGGGCAGCAAGCCCGTGCATATCGAAGGCAAGCCGGAAGGCGGCCAGTGGGAGCTGCTGCAGAACGGCGTGCGCTATGAAGAGCTGCGCGCGGCCGCGCAGCTCGCTAACCGTAGCGGTGCCCTCAACGAACTCGAATTCTCCGAATTCGTGACGGGCGTCCAGCAGTTCGCCGACGCGATCGACGGCGCACCGGAATTCCCGGACATGATGGAGACGGTCGCGATGGCGCGCGAGCTCGACGGCTTTGCCGCGCAGTGCGACGCGCAGTTGTCGATCAACGTGATGTCGGACGGCGCGCCGTGGTCGGCGAACTACGTGCAGGCCGTCGCTTCGCAGGACGGGCTGCTGCTCTCGCGTGACGGCACGCGCTTCGTGAAGCTCGACGCGAAGCAGAACCCCGTGTTCATGCTGCAGTTCGGCGACACGAACTTCCTGCGCGACGACCTGACCTACAAGGGCGGCAACATGATTACGCTGGTGCTCGACGTGCCTGTTGCCGAAGAGGACATCCTGCCGTTCCGGCTGATGTGCGACTACGCGAAGTCGCTGTCCGAGCGGATCGGCGCGCGAGTCGTCGACGATTCGCGCCGGCCGCTGCCGGAATCGACGCTGGTGGCGATCGACCAGCAACTCATGAAGCTGTACGCGAAGCTCGAGGAAGCGGGCATCCCGGCCGGTTCGCCGGTCACGCGCCGCCTCTTCAGCCAGTAACGCGTTTCACGGGCGACGGCTTGCGGTGCCGTCGCCCGTCGTCGTTGCAGCGCCGCACACACCGTCTGCGTGGACTGCAGCGGGCCTGCGCGGCACGCATCGCGTGCCCCCGCCGCGGCGTCAAACTGAGATAATCGAACATCCGATTTTTCAGAGCGAATTGCCGCCAGCATGGCCCGAACCCAAGCCGAACCGCCAGCCAGCCAGCCCGACGCGCGTGCCGCGTGGCTGCGCGATCAACTCGAGCGGGCGAATTACGCCTATTACGTGCTCGACCAGCCGGATCTGCCCGACGCCGAATACGACCGGCTCTTTGGCGAGCTGAAGCAGCTCGAAACCGAACATCCCGAACTCGTGACGCCCGATTCACCGACGCAGCGCGTCGGCGGCGAAGTGGCGAGCGGCTTCACGCCGGTCGTCCATGACGCGCCGATGCTGTCGTTGAACAACGGCTTCGCCGACGAGGACATCGTCGCGTTCGACAAGCGCGTCGCCGATGCGCTCGACAAGACGACCGATCTCGCCGGCTCGGTGACGGACCCGGTCGAATACGCATGCGAGCTGAAGTTCGACGGGCTCGCGATCTCGTTGCGCTACGAGCACGGCGTGTTCATGCAGGCATCGACCCGCGGCGACGGCACGACCGGCGAGGACGTGACGGAGAACGTCCGCACGATCCGTTCGATCCCGCTGAAGCTGAAGGGTAAGCACGTGCCTGCCGTGCTCGACGTGCGCGGCGAGGTGCTGATGTTCAAGCGCGATTTCGCACGCCTGAACGAACGCCAGCGCGCTGCCGAGCAGCGCGAATTCGCGAATCCGCGCAATGCGGCGGCCGGCAGCCTGCGCCAGCTCGATCCGAAGATCACCGCGCAGCGCCCGTTGTCGTTCTTCTCGTACGGGATCGGCGTGCTCGACGGGATGCTGATGCCGGACACGCACAGCGCGCTGCTCGACTGGTACGAAACGCTCGGCCTGCCGGTGAACCGCGAACGCGCGGTCGTGCGCGGCGCTGACGGCCTGCTCGATTTCTTCCGCAAGGTCGGCGAGAAGCGCGAGTCGCTGCCGTACGACATCGACGGCGTCGTCTACAAGGTCAACCGGCGCGACGAGCAGGACCGCCTCGGCTTCGTGTCGCGCGCGCCGCGCTTCGCGCTCGCGCACAAGTTCCCCGCGCAGGAAGCGTTGACGAAGCTCGTCGCGATCGACGTGCAGGTCGGCCGCACGGGCGCGATCACGCCGGTCGCACGGCTCGAACCGGTGTTCGTCGGCGGCGCGACGGTAACGAACGCGACGCTGCACAACGAGGACGAAGTGCGCCGCAAGGACATCCGGATCGGCGATACCGTGATCGTGCGGCGCGCGGGCGACGTGATCCCCGAAGTCGTCGGTGCGCTGCTCGACCGACGGCCAGCCGATGCGACCGAGTTCGTGATGCCGACCGAGTGCCCGGTGTGCGGCTCGAAGATCGAACGCCTGCCCGATGAGGCGATCGCGCGCTGCACGGGCGGCCTGTTCTGTCCGGCGCAGCGCAAGCAGGCGCTGTGGCACTTCGCGCAGCGCCGTGCGCTCGACATCGACGGGCTGGGCGAGAAGATCATCGATCAGCTCGTCGAACTGAACCTCGTGCGCACGCCGGCCGACCTGTTCAATCTCGGTTTCGCGACGCTCGCGGAACTCGACCGGTTCGCCGAGAAGTCCGCACAGAATCTACTCGACTCGCTCGAAAAGGCGAAGCATACGACGCTCGCGCGCTTCATCTACGGGCTCGGGATCCGCCATGTCGGCGAATCGACCGCGAAGGACCTCGCGAAGCATTTCGGGTCGCTGACTCCGATCATGGACGCGTCGATCGAGGAATTGCTCGAAGTGAACGACGTCGGACCGATCGTGGCCGAGTCGATTCACCAGTTCTTTGCGGAAGAACACAACCGCACGGTGATCGAGCAGTTGCGTGCGCCCGGCAAGGTCACGTGGCCCGAAGGCCCGCCCGCGCCGAAGGCGCCGCAGGGCGTGCTCGCCGGCAAGACGGTCGTGCTGACGGGCACGCTGCCGACGCTCACGCGCGACGCCGCGAAGGAGATGCTCGAAGCGGCGGGCGCGAAAGTCGCGGGCTCGGTGTCGAAGAAGACGGATTACGTGGTCGCGGGCGCCGAAGCCGGCAGCAAGCTCGCGAAGGCCGAGGAACTCGGCATCCCCGTGCTGGACGAAGACGGACTGCACCAACTCCTGGAGGGCAACACGCCATGATTCGCGAGATCCTGAAGATGGGCGATCCGCGCCTGCTCGAAGTCGCCAAGCCGGTCGAGCGGTTCGATACCCCCGAACTGCACGAGATCGTCGCGGACATGTTCGAGACGATGCATCACGCGAACGGCGCAGGGCTTGCCGCGCCGCAAATCGGCGTCGGTCTGCAGATCATCATCTTCGGCTTCGGCAGCAACAACCGTTATCCGGACGCGCCGCCCGTGCCCGAGACGGTGCTGATCAACCCGAAGCTCGAGTACGTGCCGCCGGACATGGAGGAGGGCTGGGAGGGCTGCCTGTCGGTGCCTGGCATGCGTGGCGTCGTCAGCCGCTATGCGAAGGTGCGCTACAGCGGCTTCGACCAGTTCGGCGCGAAGCTCGACCGTGTCGCCGAAGGCTTCCACGCGCGGGTCGTCCAGCACGAATACGATCACCTGATCGGCAAGCTGTATCCGATGCGGATCACCGACTTCACGCGCTTTGGCTTCACCGAAGTGTTGTTTCCAGGGCTTGATCCGGCCGACGACGACTGATCTTCTGCGGCCGCGCGCGCCGTCGCCGTACCGAAACGAAAAAGCCCGCTTGCGCGGGCTTTTTTCATGGCGTCGCACGCAACGCGTGCCCGCCGTCAGAACGACTCGTCAGCCGACAGGTAGCGCCATTGCCCTTGCGGCAACGCGCCGAGCATCACGCGGCCCATCCGCACGCGTTTCAGGCCGATCACTTCGAGACCGACCAGCTCGCACATGCGGCGGATCTGGCGCTTCTTGCCTTCGCGCAGCACGAAACGCAGCTGTTCGCCGTTCTGCCAGCTCACCATCGCGGGTTTCAGCGGGACGCCGTCGAGCTCGAGGCCGTGACGCAGCTTCGCGAGCGATTCCGCGGGGAAGTGCTGGTCGATGTCGATCAGCCGCTCGCCGAAGCGCACGCGCACCAGGTATTCCTTGTCGATGTCCGACTGCTCGCCGATCAGTTGCTTCGCGATCCGGCCGTTCTGCGTCAGCACGAGCAGGCCGGTCGAATCGATGTCGAGCCGCCCGGCCGGCGCGAGCGCATGCAGGTGCTGCGGTGAGAAGCGCAGTTGCGAGCGGTCGCCGCTCCACTGGTTCGCGCGCGTGATCAGCACCGATGCCGGCTCGTAGCCGTCTTCCGCCTGGCCCGACACATAGCCGACCGGCTTGTGCAGCAGGATCGTCACCTGCGCGGCCTGCGCGGCGCTCGCGCGCTCGTCGATCTCGATCTTCTGGTCCGGGCGGACCTTGGTGCCGAGCGTGTCGATGCGTTCGCCGTCGACGAGCACCCAGCCCTTTTCGATCCATTCGTCCGCTTCGCGGCGCGAGCACAGGCCGAGTTCGGACATGCGCTTCGACAGGCGCATCAGGCCCGTTTCGTCGCCGTGGTCGACGTCGGCGGCGCGGCGCTTGACCGGTTGTGCGGTCTTCAGCGCGGCGCCGGTCGAGCGGCGTTCGGTGTTGCTACGCTCGCCGTCGCGTGCAGGGCGCGTCGGGCGGTCGGACGACGTACGGCGTTCGCCGAAGCCGCGCTTTTCGCCTGCGCCGGCTGCCTTGTCGCGGTAGGGCGCACGTGCAGCGCCTTCGGCGCCTGCGCGGCGCGGACGCGCATCGTCGTCGTTGCGACGCGTCGGGCGATCGGACGACGTGCGGCGCTCGCCGAAGCCGCGCTTTTCGCCTGCGCCGGCCGCCTTGTCGCGATAGGGCGCACGCGCGCCGCCTTCGGCACCTGCGCGGCGCGGACGCGCATCGTCGTCATTGCGACGCGCCGGGCGGTCGGACGACGTACGGCGTTCGCCGAAGCTGCGCTTTTCGCCTGCACCGGCTGCCTTGTCGCGATAGGGCACACGTGCGCCGCCTTCGGCGCCTGTGCGGCGCGGACGCGCATCGTCGTCATTGCGACGCGCCGGGCGGTCGGACGACGTACGGCGTTCGCCGAAGCTGCGCTTTTCGCCTGTGCCGGCTGCCTTGTCGCGGTAGGGCGCACGTGCAGCGCCTTCGGCGCCTGCGCGGCGCGGGCGTGCATCATCGTCGCTGCGACGGGCAGGACGATCGGACGGTGCACGACGCTCGCCGAAGCTGCCCTTCGCGCCATCACCGGCTGCCTTGTCACGGTAGGGCGCACGTGCAGCGCCTTCGGCACCCGCACGGCGCGGCCGCGCATCGGGCTTGCCGTCGGCGCCACGATGCGGACGGGCGTCGCCGCGTTCGGCGCGGCCGCCAGGCTTCGCATCGCTGCGATAGCCGCGCTCGGCGCCGCCGTCACGCGGCGCGCGCTTCGCCGGAGCGCGATCCGCACCCTCCGCGCCGCGCGGCTTGAACGCGCGTTCGCCGGCGGCTGCCGGTGCGGCGGCCTTCTTCGGACGCGGCGGCTTGTCGGCCGCGGGCGGCGCGGCGGGGCGCACCGCCTTGCGGGCGACGAGGCTGCCGGAGCGGACGGGTGCGCGGGTCGGCGACGCCGGCCGCGGATTCTTGACGGTCAATTTGGTGCGCATAAACGCTGGGATTCATTCAGACTGCGATCGCGCGCAGCAATTCGGTTTCGAGCTGGATCTGCAAGCGGTTGTCGGACAGGCCGGCACCGTCGAGCAGGAAGATGTCTTCGACGCGTTCGCCGAGCGTATTGATCCGCGCCGCGTGGACGCCGACCCGATGCTCGGCCAGGACGCGCGCGATCGAATAGAGAAGGCCCGGCCGGTCGTTGGCGGACACGGACAGGATGTAGTACTGGCCGCGTTCGTCGGCCCGGAGGTCGACGCGCGGCGTGATCGGAAACGTCCGGGACAGCCGCGACAGGCGGCCCTTGGACGGCTCAGGCAGCGACGCGGTTTCGGCAAGGCGCGTCGCGAGTTGCTGTTCGACGAGATTCGCGATGTCGCGATAGCGCACGTCGAGTTCGGTCTGCGTGACGATGAAGTTGTCGAGCGCATAGCCGTGCCGCGTCGTGCTGACGCGCGCATCGAGCACCGACAGTCCGTTGCGGTCGAAGTACGCGCAGATGCCCGCGAACAGGTCGGGGCGGTCCTTCACGTACACGAGCACTTGCAGCGCATCGCCGATCGGCGACGGCCGCGCGCGGACGATCGCGGTTTCGGCGTTCACGTGCCGGTACAGCACGCGCGTCTGCCATGCGATGTCGGCCGCGTCGTGGCGCAGGAAAAAGCCGATGTCGAGCTGATCCCACAGCGCGCGGTGCGCGTCCTCGGGCACGGTCTCGAGGCGCAGCAGCGCGAGCGCCTGCTCCTGTCGCGACTTCAGTTCCGAATGCGCGTCGGGATTCGCGCCGCCGAGCACCGCCAGCGTGATGCGGTAGAGGTCTTCGAGGAGCTTGCCCTTCCACGTGTTCCACACCTTCGGGCTCGTGCCGCGAATATCGGCGACGGTCAGCAGGTAGAGCGCAGTGAGGTAGCGCTCGTTGCCGACGACTTCGGCGAAGCGTTTGATGACCTCGGGGTCGCTCGTGTCCTGCTTCTGCGCGACCTGGCTCATCGTCAGGTGATGCTGGACGAGCCACACGATCAGCCCCGCGTCGTCGCCGGCGATCCCGTGCTCGCGGCAGAAACGCCGCGCGTCGGCCATCCCGAGCGTCGAGTGGTCGCCGCCGCGGCCCTTCGCGATGTCGTGGAACAGCGCCGCGACATACAGCACCCACGGGCGCTCGAAATTGCCGATCAGCTGGCTGCAGAACGGGTACTCGTGCGCATGCTCGGCCACCGCGAAGCGGCGAATGTTGCGCAACACCATCAGGATGTGCTGGTCGACCGTGTACACGTGGTACAGGTCGTGCTGCATTTGGCCGACGATGCGGCGGAAATTCAGCAGATAGCGGCCGAGCACGCTCGTCTGGTTCATCAGCCGGAACGCATGCGTGATGCCTTCGGGCTGCTGCAGGATCTGCATGAACGTGCTGCGGTTCTGCGGATCGCGCCGCCACGTGTTGTTCATGATCTCGCGCGAGTTGTACAGCGCGCGCAGCGTGCGGGCGGACAGGCCCTTCACGCCGCGGGTCGCCTCGTACAGCAGGAACGCTTCGAGGATCGCGTCCGGATGGCGTTCGAACACGCCGTCGTCGACGATTTCGAGCATGCCCTGCTTCTCGACGAAGCGATCGGGCGACAGCACGCGCGTGATGCCGCTCGTCGCGGGAAACAGCTGCGCCTCGATATTCTGGATCAGGATCGTCGCCAGCTGCGTGACCGCTTTCGCGGCCCAGTAGTAACGGCGCATCAGCTGCTCGCTTGCGCGTTTGGCCTGCGTCGGCTGGTAGCCGAAGCTCTCGGCGGCCTGCGTCTGCAGGTCGAACACGAGCATGTCCTGGCGGCGGCCGGCGATCACGTGCAGCCGCGCGCGCAACGTCTTCAGGAATCCTTCGTTGCGGCGCAGCTCGCGCGCCTCGCGATCGGTGATGAGACCGCGCGTGTCGAGCTCGCGCCAGCTGCTGCCGAAGCCGGCCGCGCGCGCGATCCACAGGATCGTCTGCAGGTCGCGCAGCCCGCCCGGGCTTTCCTTCACGTTCGGCTCGAGGCTGTACGGCGTGTCCTGGAACTTCGCGTGGCGCTGGCGCATCTCGAGCACCTTCGCGGTGAAGAACGCGCGCGCGTCGAGCGCCTCGTGATACCGCACGGTGAAGCGCTCGAACAGCGCGGTGCTGCCGACGATGCGGCGCGCCTCGAGCAGCGAGGTCTGCACGGTGACGTCGTGCGACGCCTCCTCGATGCATTGGGCGACCGTGCGCACGCTGCTGCCGATCTCGAGGCCGAGATCCCATGCCATCCCGATGAAGCGCTCGATGCGCGCGTCGAGCGCCGGGTCGTGCGTATCGGGCAGCAGCACGAGGATGTCGACGTCGGAGTAGGGCGCGAGCTCGCCGCGCCCGTAGCCGCCGACGGCGACGAGTGCGAGCGTCGCGGGCAGCCCGCAGTCGTCCCACACGCGCTTGAGCACATCGTCGGTGAGTTTCGACAGCGCGTGCATCAGCGATGCGACGTTCGTCGCGCTGCGAAAGCGCTCGAGCATGTCGGCCTTGGCGGCCTTGAATTCGGCGCGCCGCGACAGCGCTTCGGGCGAGGGGGCGGCGTGAGCGCTCATGGGCAGGCCGTTCAGGTCAGCAGGTCAGGGGCGGGCGGGGCAGGCTGGCGCGGCGGCGCTCAAACCGCGGCGGCTGGTTGCGCGAACACCGGGCGCGCCGGCGTGCCGGCGGACACGGTCAGCACCTCGTAGCCCGTCTCGGTGACGAGCACCGTGTGCTCCCATTGCGCGGACAGGCTGCGGTCGCGCGTCTTGACCGTCCACTGGTCGGGCATCGTGCGGATGTCGCGCTTGCCGGCGTTGATCATCGGCTCGATCGTGAAGATCATCCCGGCCTTCAGCTCGATGCCGGTGCCCGGACGGCCATAGTGTACGACCTGCGGATCCTCGTGGAATACCGTGCCGATGCCGTGGCCGCAGTATTCGCGCACGACGCTGTAGCCCTGCGCTTCCGCATGCTTCTGGATCGCATGGCCGATGTCGCCGAGGTGAGCGCCGGGCTTGACCTGGTCGATGCCGAGCCACATGCACTCATAGGTGGTCTGCACGAGGCGCTTCGCGAGGATCGAGCCCTCGCCGACGATGAACATCCGGCTGGTGTCGCCGAAGTAGCCGTTCTTGATCACGGTGATGTCGATGTTCAGCGCGTCGCCGTTCTTGATCACCTTCTCGCCCGGAATGCCGTGGCAGATCACGTCGTTGACCGAGATGCAGGTGGCCTTCGGGTACGGCGGATAGCCGGGCGGCTGATAATTCAGCGGCGCGGGGATCGTGCCCTGCTCGTTGAGCATGAATTCGTGACAAAGCCGGTCGAGTTCGGCGGTCGTGACGCCCGCGACGACGTGCGGCGTGATGAAGTCGAGCACTTCGCTCGCGAGACGGCAGGCGACGCGCATCTCGGCGATATCGTGTTCGTTTTTGAGCGTAATAGCCATCGAGGTATGCCTGGAATGCGGTGAATTGACGGATTATCGCACCTTATGGCGGGCCTCGCAGCCCCTGCCGGCGGTACCGATGCGGGTTTTCGCGGATTGTCCGGCCGGCTGCCGCGCGGCAAGCGAAAGTGCCGGGCGACTTGAGAGCCGACAAATCGGCGTGCTATACTCTCTGGCTAAGTCGACATCCAAATGCCGAACATGCCCCGTCATGGGGCGGTACAGGGCGGCATGGAAATGAAAGGCTTGCGGCACGGGCATTTTCGCACGTGTCGAATCGCAAGCCGGCGCAACCAGGGTGCCGACGCGCGGAACGAGGCGTCCTTCGGGGCGCGTTCGCGCGGCGGTACGGCAGCCGGCTTAAGACCCAACCCTCGTGGAGAATTTACATGGCAGTCACGATGCGCCAAATGCTGGAAGCGGGTGTCCACTTCGGTCACCAGACCCGTTTCTGGAACCCGAAGATGGCTCCGTTCATTTTCGGTCACCGCAACAAGATTCACATCATCAACCTCGAAAAGACGCTGCCGATGTTCACGGACGCACAGAAGTACGTGCGCCAGCTGGCAGCGAACCGCGGCACGATCCTGTTCGTCGGCACGAAGCGTCAGTCGCGTGACACGATCGCTCAGGAAGCGCAGCGCGCGGGCATGCCGTACGTCAACGCACGCTGGCTCGGCGGCATGATGACCAACTTCAAGACGCTGAAGGTTTCGATCAAGCGTCTGAAGGACATGGAAGCGGCAGTCGAGGCAGGCGAGCTCGAGAAGATGAGCAAGAAGGAAGCGCTGCTGTTCGAACGCGAAATCGCCAAGCTGCAGAAGTCGATCGGTGGCGTGAAGGACATGGGCGGCATTCCGGACGCAATCTTCGTCGTCGACGTCGGCTACCACAAGATTGCCGTGACGGAAGCGAACAAGCTGGGCGTGCCGGTCATCGCCGTGGTCGATACGAACCACTCGCCGGAAGGTGTGGATTACGTGATCCCGGGTAACGACGACTCGAGCAAGGCAGTCGCGCTGTACGCTGAAGGCGTGGCCGACGCGATCCTGGAAGGCCGTGCGAACGCGGTCAACGAAGTGGTCCAGGCAGCGCGTGGCGACGACGAGTACGTCGAGGAAAACGCGTAACTGGCCCCGAGCCGGCGCAAAAAGGGGGCTCTCAACAGGCCCCCTTTTTTTAAGCTTGTGCGCCGGACCTGATCGCGCCGAATCGGCGCGGGTCCGGAAACGATTTTCGGCCGTTCGCGTCCAAGCGGGCGGCGTTGTGAATACAGACTCAAGGAGCGAATGATGGCGGCAATTACCGCAAGCATGGTGGCAGAACTGCGCGCAAAGACCGACGCACCGATGATGGAGTGCAAGAAGGCGCTGACGGAAGCCGACGGCGATCTGGCCAAGGCTGAAGAACTGCTGCGCGTGAAGCTCGGCAACAAGGCGAGCAAGGCGGCATCGCGCGTGACGGCCGAAGGCGTCGTCGCATCGTTCGTCGGCGGCAACGCGGGCGCGCTGGTCGAACTGAACTGCGAAACCGACTTCGTCGCGAAGAACGACGACTTCCTCGCATTCTCGAAGACGGTTGCAGAACTCGTCGCGACGCAAAACCCGGCCGACGTGGCAGCGCTGTCGGCACTGCCGCTCGACGGCTCGACGGTCGACGCAGTGCGTCTGGCCCTGATCGGCAAGATCGGCGAAAACGTGTCGATCCGCCGTTTCGTCCGTTTCGAAACCGCGAACAAGATCGCAACGTACCTGCACGGCGCGCGTATCGGCGTGATCGTCGAGTACACAGGTGCGGAAGAGCAGGTCGGCAAGGACGTCGCGATGCACATCGCTGCGATGAAGCCGGTCGCGCTGTCGTCGGCAGACGTGCCGGCGGAACTGATCGAGACGGAGCGCCGTGTCGCCGAGCAGAAGGCTGCCGAATCGGGCAAGCCGGCTGAAATCGTCGCTAAGATGGTCGACGGCAGCGTCCAGAAGTACCTGAAGGAAGTGTCGCTGCTGAACCAGACGTTCGTGAAGAACGACAAGCAGACGATCGAGCAGATGCTGAAGGCAGCGAATGCGGCAGTGCAGAAGTTCGCGCTGTTCGTCGTCGGCGAAGGCATCGAGAAGCGCCAGGACGACTTTGCCGCCGAAGTGGCCGCACAAGTCGCAGCAGCAAAGCAGCAGTAAGCAGTCAGGCAGTATCCGCGGCGGGCGTCCGCTCCGCCGCGGCCGGCGGCGTCGCCGGCCGGCCGGGAACCTCCGTCCGACCGTCGGCGCTTGCCCGAATCAGTATTTCGCCCCTACAGTTCGTGGTTGTCATCCTCTCGTCGCTCGGAAGCCCCTATGTCCAATGCCTATAAACGCGTCCTCCTCAAACTCTCCGGCGAAGCGCTGATGGGCGATGATGCCTTCGGCATCAATCGCGCGACGATCGAGCGGATGGTGGCGGATATCGCCGAAGTCGTAGGTCTCGGCACGCAGCTCGCGGTCGTGATCGGCGGCGGTAACATTTTCCGTGGTGTCGCGGGCGGTGCGGCCGGCATGGACCGCGCGACGGCCGACTACATGGGGATGCTGGCCACGATGATGAACGCACTGGCGCTGCAGGACGCGATGCGCCACGCCGGCATCGTCGCGCGCGTGCAGTCCGCGCTGCGCATGGACCAGGTCGTCGAGCCGTACATCCGGCCCCGTGCGATCCGCCAGCTCGAGGAAGGCAAGGTCGTGATCTTCGCGGCCGGCACGGGCAACCCGTTCTTCACGACGGACACGGCCGCCGCGCTGCGCGGTTCGGAAGTGGGCGCCGAGGTCGTATTGAAGGCGACCAAGGTCGATGGCGTATATTCTGCCGATCCGAAGAAGGATCCGTCGGCCACGCGCTACACGACGATCAGCTTCGACGAGGCGATCAGCCGCAATCTGCAGGTGATGGACGCGACGGCCTTCGCGCTGTGCCGCGACCAGAAGCTGCCGATTCGCGTGTTTTCGATCAACAAGCCGGGCGCGCTCAAGCGTATCGTGCTGGGCGAGGACGAAGGTACGCTCGTCCACGTGTAAACTCCCGCGGATGCGGGCAAGCGGCGTGGGTCGTCGGCCGCGGTGCGTGGCGCGCCGGGCGGGGCCCGCGTTCTTTGAAGGTTGGAAGGTTTGGAGGTTGAAATGAGTGTCGCTGATGTCAAGAAGGGCGTAGAGCAGAAGATGCAGCGCTCGATCGAAGCGTTCAAGAACGATCTGGCGAAGATCCGTACGGGCCGTGCGCACACCGGTCTGCTCGATCACGTGCAGGTCGACTACTACGGTTCGATGGTGCCGATCTCGCAGGTTGCGAACCTGACGCTCGTCGACGCACGCACGATCGGCGTGCAGCCGTGGGAAAAGAACATGGTCGCGAAGGTCGAGAAGGCCATCCGCGAAGCCGATCTCGGCCTGAACCCGGCGACGGCCGGCGACCTGATCCGCGTGCCGATGCCCGCGCTGACGGAAGAGCGCCGCCGCGAGCTGACCAAGGTGGTCAAGAGCGAAGGCGAAACGGCCAAGGTCGCGATCCGCAACCTGCGCCGCGACGCGAACGAAGCGCTCAAGAAGCTCGTGAAGGACAAGGAAATCTCGGAAGACGACGAGCGCCGTGCGAGCGACGACGTGCAGAAGCTGACCGACAAGCACGTTGCCGAAGTCGACAAGCTCGTGCAGAGCAAGGAAGCCGAGATCATGACGGTCTGACGACCGTCCTCGCGCGCCGCCTCTTCCCGCATTACTGTCTCAACGGCCATGACCTATACCAGCTCTACTGTTCGCGTGCCTGACGTCGGCGCCGTGCCGCGTCATATCGCGATCATCATGGACGGCAACGGCCGTTGGGCGACCGAACGCCGCTTGCCGCGCGTCGCGGGGCACACCCGCGGCGTGGATGCCGTGCGGGCGGTGGTCGAAGGCTGCGCGCGCGCCGGCGTCGAATACCTGACGCTGTTCGCGTTCAGTTCGGAAAACTGGCGCCGGCCGAACGACGAAGTGTCGTTCCTGATGCGGCTGTTCATCACCGCGCTTGAACGCGAGATCGGCAAGCTGCATGCGAACGGGATCCGCCTGCGGGTGGTGGGCGATCTCGAGCGATTCGAGCCGCGCATCCGCGAACTGATCCGCCGCGCCGAAACCAAGACGGCGCGCAACACCCGTCTCACCCTGACGATCGCCGCGAACTACGGCGGCCGCTGGGACATCCTGCAGGCGACGAAGAAGCTCGTCGAGCAGGCCGTGCGCGAGGGCCGCGAGGTCGACGTGACCGAAGACGCGTTCGCGCCGCACCTGGCGATGGCCTATGCGCCGGAGCCCGATCTCTTCATCCGCACCGGCGGTGAGCAGCGTGTCAGCAATTTCCTGCTGTGGCAGCTCGCGTACGCCGAATTCTATTTCACCGACAAATACTGGCCGGACTTCGACGGCGCGGCGCTGGCCGACGCGATCGCATCGTATACCGAGCGCGAGCGCCGTTTCGGGCGCACCAGCGCGCAGCTCGAACCACAATCGCAGAACGCCGATTCCCTTTCATGCTGAAGACCCGTGTGATCACGGCGGTCGTGATGCTGGCAGTGTTGCTGCCCGTGACGCTGTTCGCGCCGCTCACCGCGTTCGGCGCGCTGATCGGCGTCGTGCTCGTGTTCGCCGCGTGGGAGTGGGCGCGCCTGCTCAAGCTCGGCGCGACCGGTTCGGTCGTCTACGCGATCGTCGCGGCGCTGGCGCTCGCGGCGACCGCGCCGCTCGGCGTCGAAGCCGCTGCGTCCCGTCCCCTTTTTATGGCAGCCGGCGTCTTCTGGCTGCTGGTCGGCCCGTTCTCGCTGCGGCGCAAGCCGGCGCTCGCGGGCGGCGTGTGGCGGCCGTTCCTGCTCGCGGCCGGGCTCGCGGTGTTCGCGGCCTGCTGGCACGCGGTCGTCGCGGCGCGTGCGCAGGGCGTTTCGTTCGTGCTGTCGCTGCTTCTGGTCGTCTGGCTGGCCGATATCGGCGCATACTTCGCGGGCAAGGCCTTCGGAAAGCGTAAACTGGCCGTTACGATCAGTCCCGGCAAGAGCTGGGAAGGCGCGATCGGCGGCTGGCTCGCCGTGATGGTCGTCGCGGGTGTCGCGATGGCCGCGCACTGGTTCGAGCCGACCCTGTTTTCCGCACTCGCCGCGCGTTACGGGATGCCCGGCGCGTGGGCCGCGCTGACGCTGCTGGTCGTCTACAGCGTGATCGGCGACCTGTTCGAGTCGCTGCTCAAGCGTCAGGCGGGCGTGAAGGATTCGAGCGGCCTGCTGCCCGGTCACGGCGGCGTGCTCGACCGCGTCGACGCGCTGCTGCCGGTGCTGCCGCTCGCAATGCTGCTGCTTGGTTAAACCACTATTTCTGTTATGCAAAAACGTCTGACACTGCTCGGTTCCACGGGCTCGATCGGAGACAGCACGCTCGACGTGGTCGCCCGCCATCCCGAGCGTTTCTCGGTCTACGCGCTGACCGCGCACCGCAACGGCGACAAGCTCGTCGAGCAGTGCCTGCGCTTCGCGCCCGAAATCGCGGTGGTCGGCGATGCGAACACGGCGGCGCACGTCGAGGCGAAACTGCGCGCGGCGGGCAGCAAGACCACGGTGCTGTACGGGCCGCAGGCGCTCGTCGACGTGTCGAAGAGCGACGGCTGCGATACGGTCGTCGCCGCGATCGTCGGTGCTGCAGGCCTTGCGCCGAGCCTCGCGGCCGCGCGCGCCGGCAAGCGCATCCTGCTCGCGAACAAGGAATCGCTCGTGATGTCGGGCGCGATCTTCATGGACGCCGTGCGCGACCATGGCGCGGTCCTGCTGCCGGTCGACAGCGAACACAACGCGATCTTCCAGTGCATGCCGCGCGACGAGAACGAACACGGCGGGATCTCGAAGATCATCCTGACCGCATCGGGCGGCCCGTTCCGTACGCGCGAGCCGGCCACGCTCGTCGACGTGACGCCGGACGAAGCGTGCAAGCACCCGAACTGGGTGATGGGCCGCAAGATTTCCGTCGATTCCGCGACGATGATGAACAAGGGCCTCGAAGTGATCGAGGCGCACTGGATCTTCGGCTTGGCCGGTGACCGGATCGACGTGCTGATTCACCCGCAGAGCGTGATCCATTCGCTCGTGTCGTATCGCGACGGCTCGGTGCTCGCTCAGCTCGGCAACCCCGACATGCGCACGCCGATCGCGCACGCGCTCGCGTTCCCGGAGCGCGTCGACGCCGGTGTCGACCAGCTCGACCTCGCGCAAATCGCACAGCTGTCGTTCGAGAAGCCCGATTACACGCGCTTCCCGTGCCTCGCGCTCGCGCTGAAGGCGCTTGAGGAGGGCGGTATCGCGAGCGCCGCGTTGAACGCGGCGAACGAAATCGCGGTCGAAGCATTTCTCGAGCGCCGGATCGGCTTCATGGCGATCGCGGCGACGGTCGATGCGGTGCTCAACGCGCTGCCGAACCGTAACCCGAACGGGCTCGACGACGTCCTTGCGGCGGATGCCGAGGCACGCCGCCTCGCCGCCGAGATCATTGCGAAAGCGCCTGCGCCACGCGTGGAGCGCGCTGTCTGAATGAGGTGCTCATGAACGTGCTGGTCGAACTGATCGCGTTTGCCGTGGCGATCGGGGTGCTGGTCGTCGTGCATGAGTACGGACATTATCGCGTCGCGCGCTGGTGCGGCGTGAAGGTGCTGCGTTTCTCGATCGGCTTCGGTCAGCCCGTCGCGCGCTGGGTCAGCCGCAGGACGGGCACTGAATGGACGCTCTCCGCGTTGCCGCTGGGCGGTTACGTGAAGATGCTCGACGAGCGTGAACCGGGGTCGAGCGTCAAGCCCGAGGAACTCGATCAGGCGTTCAACCGGCAATCGGTGTTCAAGCGCATCGCGATCGTCGCCGCCGGCCCGATCGCGAACTTCCTGTTGGCAATCGTCCTCTTTTCCGCTGTATTCGCGACTGGCGTGACCGAGCCGGCCGCGGTGCTCGCGCCGCCGGCTGCCGGCACGGTGGCGGCTCGCGCGGGCTTCGACGGCAGCGAGACGATCGTGTCGATCCGCGACGCCGACGGCGGCGAGGCCGCGCCGGTGCGCTCGTGGTCGGACCTGCGCTGGAAGCTGCTGTCCGCCGCGTTCGATCATCGCGAGGTCGTGCTCGGCGCGCGCGACGGCGGTTCGGCGACGTTCGACTTCCGCGTCGACCTGCGCAATGTTCCCGAAAGCCAGCTCGACGACGATTTCATGATGCGCCTGGGCTTCGAGACCGGCGGCGGCACGCTGTCGGTGGCGTCGGTGCAGCCCGGCAGCGCGGCCGAGCAGGCGGGCCTGAAGGCCGGCGACAAGCTGCTGGCGCTCGACGGCAATCCGATTGGCGGCGCATCGCGCTTCATCGACGCGGTGAAGCACCACGCGGGTCAGGCAGTCAACCTGCAGGTCGAGCGCGGCGGCGCGACGCAAACCGTGCAGATCGTGCCGCAGGCGCAGCGCGACGATGAAACGGGGCAGCAGGTTGGCCGCATCGGCGCGTCGCTGTCGATGCACACGCCGTCGGTCGACGTGCGCTATGGGCCGATCGAGAGTCTGCGGCTCGGTGCGCACCGCACGTGGGACATTGCGATTTACTCGCTGAAGATGTTCGGACGGATGATCACGGGCGATGCGTCGCTGAAGAATCTGTCCGGCCCGGTGACGATTGCTGACTACGCCGGCAAGAGCGCGCGGCTCGGTCCGTCGGCCTTCCTGTCGTTCCTCGCCCTTGTCAGCATTAGCCTCGGGGTGCTGAACTTGCTGCCGATTCCCGTTTTGGACGGGGGGCATCTGTTATATTATCTGGTTGAAGCCGCGACCGGGAAAGCCGTCTCGGAGCGTTGGCAGCTGATTCTGCAAAGAGCCGGGTTGATCTGCATCGTCGCGTTGTCGGCGATCGCGCTGTTCAACGACCTGGCTCGGTTAATCCATTTCTGAAGCGTCAGGCGGCGGCCAGTCGGCCGCCGCCTGATTTGATGCAGCTAAATATTGGGGATGCACGTTGTTCAAACCTCATCGCTTTGTACCTAAGACAGTTGCAGCGGCCGCGCTCGCCGCGCACGGCCTCGCGGCGCATGCAGCGGCACCGTTCGTGGTGCAAGACATCAAGATCGAGGGGTTGCAGCGCGTCGAAGCGGGTTCGGTGTTTGCCTACCTGCCGATCAAGCAGGGCGATACCTTCACCGACGACAAGGCATCCGAAGCAATCCGCGCGCTGTACGCGACGGGCTTCTTCAACGACGTGCGCATCGCCACCCAGGGCAACGTCGTGATCGTGCAGGTGCAGGAGCGTCCGGCCATCGCGTCGATCGACTTCACCGGCACGAAGGAATTCGACAAGGACAACCTGACGAAGGCGCTGCGCGCGGTGGGTCTGGCCGACGGCCGCTACTACGACAAGGCGCTCGTCGACAAGGCGGAGCAGGAGCTCAAGCGTCAGTACCTGACGCGCGGCTTCTACGCGGCCGAGGTCAAGACGACGATCACGCCGGTCGACGCGAACCGCGTATCGATCCTGTTCGCGGTCGCAGAAGGCCCGAGCGCGAAGATCCGCCAGATCAACTTCATCGGCAACAAGGCGTTCAGCACCAGCACGCTGCGCGACGAAATGCAGCTGTCGACGCCGAACTGGTTCTCCTGGTACACGAAGAACGACCTGTACTCGAAGGAAAAGCTCACGGGCGACCTCGAGGCCGTGCGCTCGTACTACCTGAACCGCGGCTACCTCGAGTTCAACATCGAGTCGACCCAGGTGTCGATCTCGCCCGACAAGAAGGACATGTACCTGACGGTCACGCTGCACGAAGGCGAGCCGTACACGGTGTCGGGCATCAAGCTGTCGGGCAATCTGCTCGATCGCGAAGCCGAACTGAACAAGCTGATCAAGATCAAGCCGGGCGATCGCTTCTCGGCCGAAAAGCTGCAGCAAACGACGAAGTCGATCGTCGACAAGCTCGGTGAATACGGTTACGCATTTGCGACCGTCAACGCGCAACCGGACATCGACCAGGCGAACCACAAGGTGAACCTGAACCTCGTCGTCGATCCGAGCCGCCGCGTGTACGTGCGCCGCATCAACGTGGTCGGCAACACGCGTACGCGCGACGAAGTCGTGCGCCGCGAAATGCGCCAGCTCGAAAGCTCGTGGTTCGATTCGAACCGCCTCGCGCTGTCGAAGGATCGCGTGAACCGTCTCGGCTACTTCACCAACGTCGACGTGACGACGGTGCCCGTCGAAGGCACGAACGACCAGGTCGACGTGAACGTGAAGGTCGATGAAAAGCCGACCGGCGCGATCACGCTGGGCGCGGGCTTCTCGTCGACGGACAAGGTGGTGCTGTCGGCCGGCGTGTCGCAGGACAACGTGTTCGGCTCGGGCACGAGCCTGTCGGTGAACGTCAATACCGCGAAGAGCTACCGCACGCTGACCGTCACACAGGTCGACCCGTACTTCACGGTCGACGGCATCAAGCGGATCACGGACGTCTACTACCGCACGTACCAGCCGCTCTACTATTCGACGAGCTCGAGCTTCCGGATCATCAGCGCGGGCGGCAACCTGAAGTTCGGCATTCCGTTCTCGGAAGTCGACACCGTCTACTTCGGCGCGGGCTTCGAGCAGAACCGTCTCGACGTCGACTCGAATACGCCGCAGAGCTACCAGGATTACGTGAACGAGTTCGGCCGCGTGTCGAATACGGTGCCGCTGACGGTCGCGTGGTCGCGCGACGCGCGTGACAGCGCGCTGATCCCGAGCCGCGGCTACTTCACGCAGGCGAACGTCGAATACGGCGTGCCGGTCGGCAAGATCCAGTACTACAAGGCCGACCTGCAGGCGCAGTACTACTATTCGTTCTCGCGTGGCTTCATCCTGGGCCTGAACCTGCAAGGCGGCTACGGTAACGGTATCGGCAACCCGTACCCGATCTTCAAGAACTACTACGCGGGCGGTATCGGCTCCGTGCGTGGCTACGAGCCGAGCTCGCTGGGCCCGCGCGATACGAAGACGAACGACCCGATCGGCGGTTCGAAGATGCTGGTCGGCAACATCGAGCTGACGTTCCCGCTGCCGGGCACCGGCTACGACCGCACGCTGCGCGTGTTCACGTTCCTCGACGGCGGTAACGTCTGGGGCAACGCGCCGGGCGGCACGAGTACCGGCGCGAACGGCCTGCGTTACGGCTACGGTGTGGGTCTCGCGTGGATCTCGCCGATCGGCCCGCTGAAGCTGAGCCTCGGCTTCCCGCTGCAGAAGCATGAAGGCGACCAGTACCAGAAATTCCAGTTCCAGATCGGGACGGCGTTCTGATCGAACGCATGACAACAGCAACGAGAGGGTAATTTTGCTAACCGGTAAGTTTTCGAAACGAGTGATGTGTGCGCTGACCGTTGCGCTGGCCTTGGGCGCGGCGACGGCACATGCTCAGGACGTCGCCCGCATCGCGGCGGTCAATTCGGATCGGATCCTGCGCGAGTCGGCGCCCGCCAAGTCGGCGCAGACGAAGCTCGAAGCCGAGTTCGCGAAGCGCGACAAGGATCTGCAGGACCTCGCGGCGCGTCTGAAGTCGATGTCCGACTCGCTGGACAAGAACGGCGCGTCGCTGTCGGCGGCCGATCGCGCACAGAAGCAGCGCGATCTCGCGCAGCTCGATACCGACTTCCAGCGCAAGCAGCGCGAGTTTCGCGAAGACCTGAACCAGCGCCGCAACGAGGAACTCGCGGCGGTGCTGGAGCGTGCGAACAAGGTCATCAAGCAGATCGCCGAGCAGCAGAATTACGACCTGATCGTGCAGGAAGCCGTGTACGTCAGCCCGCGCATCGACATCACCGACAAGGTGCTCAAGGCGCTCGCGTCCGGCTCGACGAACTGAACGGAGCAGACGACGAATGGCATTGACGCTTGAGGCACTCGTAAAGCGGTTCGGCGGCGAAATCGCCGGCGACGCCCAGTGCAAGGTGGGCGGCCTCGCGCCGCTCGACCAGGCAGGCCCTCAGCAACTCGCGTTTCTCGCGAATCCGAAGTACCTGTCGCAGGTCGAGACGACCCGCGCCGGCGCGGTGCTGATCGCGCCGAAGGATCTCGAAAAGCTGGGCGCGGCCGCTGATGGCCGCAATTTCATCGTGACGCCGAATCCGTACGCGTACTTCGCGCGCGTCGCGCAGATGTTCATCGATCTCGCTACGCCGCCGCGCGCAGCCGGCGTGCATCCGAGCGCGACGATCGATCCGGCCGCGCAGGTGGCCGCGAGCGCGGTGATCGGTCCGCACGTGACGGTCGAGGCCGGCGCGGTGATCGAGGACGGCGTGCAGCTCGACGCGAACGTGTTCGTCGGCCGCGGCACCACGATCGGCGCGGGTTCGCACCTCTACCCGAACGCTTCGGTGTACCACGGCTGCAAGATCGGTCCGCGCGCGATCATTCATTCGGGTGCCGTGATCGGTTCCGACGGGTTCGGCTTCGCGCCGGATTTCGTCGGCGACGGCGCTGCGCGCACCGGCAGCTGGGTCAAGATTCCGCAGGTCGGCGGCGTGTCGGTTGGCCCGGACGTCGAGATCGGTGCGAACACGACGATTGACCGCGGCGCGATGGCGGACACCGTCATCGAGGAATGCGTGAAGATCGACAACCAGGTGCAGATCGCCCACAACTGCCGGATCGGCGCCTACACGGTGATCGCCGGCAAGGCGGGCATCGCGGGCAGCACGACGATCGGCCGCCACTGCATGATCGGCGGCGCCGCCGGGATCGCCGGCCATGTGACGCTTGGCGACTATGTCATCATCACCGCGAATTCGGGCGTGTCGAAGTCGCTGCCGAAGGCAGGCATCTACACGAGCGCGTTCCCGGCCGTCGACCACGGCGAATGGAACAAGAGCGCCGCGCTCGTGCGCAACCTCGACAAGCTGCGCGACCGCATCAAGGCGCTCGAGACCGCGCTGGCCGCCCAGGGCGGCACGGACGCCTGACCGACACCATGCGAGACCACGAACCGGGCACGGCCAGCGCATTCGGCCCGGTTTGCCAGACTGGGCCGCGCGGCGGCCCGCTTCAGCCTTTGCATCACCACCGCGCAGCTTCTGCGTGAGACGAACCATCATGAGCACTGAAAAAATCAATCTCGACATCCACAAGATCCTCACGCTGCTGCCGCATCGCTACCCGATTCTGCTCGTCGATCGCGTGCTCGAACTCGAGCCGCACAAGGGAATCAAAGCGCTGAAGAACGTGTCGATCAATGAGCCGTTCTTTCAGGGGCACTTCCCGAAGCGGCCGGTGATGCCGGGTGTGCTGATCCTCGAGGCGCTCGCTCAGGCGGCCGCGCTGCTGACGTTCGCGGAAGAGCAGCCGAAGGATCCGGAAAACACGCTGTACTACTTCGTCGGCATCGACGGTGCGCGCTTCAAGCGTGTCGTCGAACCGGGCGATCAGCTGATTCTGAACGTGACGTTCGAACGCTACATCCGCGGCATCTGGAAGTTCAAGGCGGTGGCGGAAGTGGACGGCAAGGTGGCGGCGGAAGCCGAATTGATGTGCACGGTCAAGACGGCCGACGCGGCGCCCTGAGCGACGCGGCACGCATGGGTAACGTAACGCGAGCAACGCGACACATCACATCGAGAGGCAACGGCGCATGACCAGGATTCATCCTACCGCGATCGTCGAACCGGGCGCGCAGATCGACGAGTCCGTCGAGATCGGGCCGTACGCGGTCGTCGGGCCGCACGTCACGATCGGCGCGCGTACGACGATCGGCTCGCACAGCGTGATCGAAGGTCACACGACGCTCGGCGAGGACAACCGCATCGGCCATTACGCGTCGGTCGGCGGCCGTCCGCAGGACATGAAGTACAAGGACGAGCCGACGAAGCTCGTGATCGGCAACCGCAACACGATCCGCGAATTCACGACGATCCACACCGGAACCGTGCAGGACGCGGGCGTGACGACGCTCGGCGACGACAACTGGATCATGGCCTATGTGCACATCGGTCATGACTGCCGCGTCGGCAACAACGTGATCCTGTCGAGCAACGCGCAGATGGCCGGTCACGTCGAGATCGGCGACTGGGCGATCGTCGGCGGGATGTCGGGCGTGCACCAGTTCGTGCGCATCGGTGCGCACTCGATGCTGGGTGGCGCCTCGGCGCTCGTGCAGGACGTGCCGCCGTTCGTGATCGCGGCCGGCAACAAGGCCGAGCCGCACGGCATCAACGTCGAAGGCCTGCGCCGGCGCGGTTTCTCGCCCGACGCGATCTCGGCGCTGCGCAGCGCGTACCGCCTGCTGTACAAGAACGGCCTGTCGCTCGAGGAAGCGAAGGTGCAGTTGCGCGAGCTGGCGGCCGCGGGTGGCGAAGGCGACGCAGCGGTCACCGCGCTCGTCGCGTTCATCGACGCGTCCCAACGCGGCATCATCCGCTAAGCGATGTCGCTCCCGACCAATCAGCTCCGGCTCGCGATGGTGGCCGGCGAGCCGTCGGGCGATTTGCTCGCGGCGTCGCTGCTCGGCGGGCTTCAAGAGCGGCTGCCCGCGTCGACCCACTACTACGGGATCGGCGGGCAGCGGATGCTCGCGCACGGCTTCGACTCGCATTGGCAGATGGACAAGCTGACGGTGCGCGGCTACGTCGAGGCGCTGGGCCAGATTCCCGAAATCCTGCGGATTCGCGGCGAACTGAAGCGCCAGCTGCTCGCGGAGCGGCCCGACGCATTCATCGGCGTCGACGCACCCGATTTCAACTTCAACGTGGAGCAGGCCGCGCGCGACGCGGGCATCCCGTCGATCCACTTCGTGTGCCCGTCGATCTGGGCATGGCGCGGCGGGCGGATCAAGAAGATCGCGAAGTCCGTCGACCACATGCTGTGCCTGTTCCCGTTCGAGCCGGCGATCCTCGACAAGGCGGGCGTCGCATCGACGTATGTCGGCCACCCGCTGGCCGACGAGATTCCGCTCGAGCCCGACACGCACGGCGCGCGCATCGCGCTGGGCCTGCCCGTGGACGGCCCCGTGATCGCGGTGCTGCCGGGCAGCCGGCGCTCGGAGATCGCGCTGATCGGCCCGACGTTCTTCGCGGCGATGGCGCTGATGCAACAGCGCGAGCCCGGTGTGCGGTTCGTGATGCCGGCTGCGACGCCCGCGCTGCGCGAACTGCTGCAGCCGCTCGTCGACGCGCATCCGCAGCTGGCGCTGACGATCACCGACGGCCGCTCGCAGGTCGCGATGACCGCGGCCGACGCGATCCTCGTGAAGAGTGGCACCGTCACGCTGGAAGCCGCGCTGCTCAAGAAGCCGATGGTGATCTCGTACAAGGTGCCCTGGCTGACCGGGCAGATCATGCGCCGGCAGGGCTATCTGCCGTACGTCGGCTTGCCGAACATCCTGGCGGGGCGCTTCGTCGTGCCCGAGCTGCTGCAGCATTTCGCGACGCCCGAGGCGCTCGCCGATGCGACGCTCACGCAGCTGCGCGACGACGCGAACCGTCGCACGCTGACCGAAGTGTTTACCGAAATGCATCTCTCGCTGCGGCAGAACACGGCCGCGAAGGCGGCCGAAGCGGTCGTGCGCGTGCTCGAACAACGCAAGGGGCGCGCATGACGGCAGCTCGTGCACCACGCCGCCGCGCGTCGAGCGACGTGCAGGGCGGCTTCGACTTCAGCCGGCCCGACGAGATCGTTTGTGGCGTCGACGAAGCGGGCCGCGGCCCGCTCGCGGGGCCGGTGGTGGCCGCTGCGGTGATCCTCGATCCGGCCCAGCCGATCGACGGGCTCGACGATTCGAAGGCGCTGTCCGCGAAGAAGCGCGATGCGCTGTACGACCTGATCGTCACGCGTTCGCGCGCGTATTGCGTCGCGTCGGCTAGTGTCGACGAAATCGATACGCTGAACATCCTGCACGCGACGATGCTCGCGATGAAGCGTGCCGTCGAGGGGCTGTCGGTCCTGCCGACGCTTGCGCAGATCGACGGCAACCGCTGCCCGACGCTGACGGTGCGTGCCGAGGCGATCGTCAGCGGCGATGCGCTCGTACCGAGCATCTCGGCCGCGTCGATCCTCGCGAAGGTCACGCGCGACCGCATGCTCGTCGACCTGCACGAACGCTTCCCGGTGTACGGTTTCAACGTGCATGCGGGCTACGGCACCGCGAAACACCTTGCCGCGCTACGCGAGCACGGCCCGTGCGAAGCGCACCGGCGCTCGTTCGCGCCCGTGCGCGCGGCACTCGATCTGATTCGATGAAAAGCATTACTTCCCGCGACAACCCGCTGTACAAGCGCCTGAAGGCGCTCGCGGGTTCGACGCCCCATCAGCGCCGCAGCGGCCAGGCGCTGCTCGAGGGTTTCCACCTCGCCAGCGCGTATCTCGATACGGGCGCGACACCCGAGCTGTGCGTCGCGACCGAAGGCGCGCTCGCGCACGACGAAGCGCAGGCGATCATCGAGCGCGTCGACGCGCAGCGGGTCGTCACGCTGCCCGACGCCTTGTTCGGGCAACTGTCGAACGTGGTCAGCGGTGTCGGTTTCCTGTTGCTCGTCGACCGGCCCGCGCAGCCGCTGCCGGAGCGCGTCACGCACACGTCGGTCGTGCTCGACGGCGTGCAGGACGCCGGCAACGTCGGCTCGATCCTGCGCAGCGCGGCGGCCGCCGGCGTGCGGCACGTATTCTGTGCGCCGGGCACCGCCTATGCTTGGTCGTCGAAGGTGTTGCGTTCCGGCATGGGCGCGCATTTCCTGCTGTCGATCCATGAAGACGTTGATTCTGCCGTGCTCGCCGAACGCCTCGACGTGCCGGTCGCGCTGACCGATTCGCACGGCGCGCAGGCAGTCTACGACTGCGACCTGGCCGGCGCCGTTGCATGGGTGTTCGGCAACGAGGGTGCCGGCGTATCGGCATTCTGGCGCGACGCGGCCACGCATCGCGTGACGATTCCGCAGCCGGGCGGGATGGAGTCGCTGAATGTTGCCGCAGCAGCAGCGGTGTGCCTGTTCGAGCAGGTGCGGCAGCAGCGGCCTGCGTGATGCCGCATGCGGGCATTTCGCACCACAAAAAAAGGCCGCGTTCGACGCGGCCTTTTTGTTTCCGGCGGCGGCCAAGTGGCCGCAAGCGCGCAGGCGCTCAGTACGACTGCCGGTCGAGGCGGATTTCCTGCAGGATCGTCGTCGCGATCTCCTCGATCGACTTGTGCGTCGACGACAGCCACTTGATCCCTTCGCGGCGCATCATCGCTTCGGCCTCGTTGATCTCGTAGCGGCAGTTCTCGGGTGCCGCGTACTTGCTCCCCGGCCGGCGCTCGTTGCGAATCTCCGACAGGCGCTGCGGGTCGATCGACAGCCCGAACAGCTTGTCGCGATGCGGCGACAGCGCCGACGGCAGCTTGCCGCGCTCGAAGTCTTCCGGAATCAGCGGATAGTTGGCTGCCTTCACGCCGTACTGCATCGCGAGATACAGGCTCGTCGGCGTCTTGCCGCTGCGCGACACGCCGACCAGGATCACGTCGGCCTCCGACAGGTTGCGGTTCGACTGGCCATCGTCGTGCGCGAGCGAGAAGTTGATCGCCTCGATCCGCGTCTTGTATTCCTCGGTATCGGCGTTCTGGTGGCCGCGGCCCATCGCGTGGCTCGACTTCAGCTCCAGTTCCTGCTCGAGCGGCTCGACGAAGCGCTGGAACATGTCCAGCACGAGCGCGTTCGAGCGCTTGACGATGTCGTTCGACTCGCTGTCGACGAGCGTCGTGAACACGATCGCGCGGCGGCCGTCGTGCACCGCGGCTTCGTTGATCTTCTCGACGGTCGCAAAGGCCTTGTCGAGCGAGTCGACGAATGGCAAGCGCACGAGGCGGAATTTCTGGTCGAACTGGGAGAGGATCGAGTGCGCGAAGGTTTCGGCAGTGATCCCGGTGCCGTCGGAGACGATGAAAACGGTAGGCAGCATGAATCTGGGCGTCGAACGTGAAGGGCGGTTGCGCGGGCAGCTGGAGGTTCGCCTCCAGACGCAGTGAGAAGGTCGCGCCACATCCGGCAGCCGGCACGGTAGAATAGCGGCAACCTGTTGGATAAGCAATTGCGGGGGCAGGGTGCGAACGGCACCTCGGGCTGGCCGTGATCGATCTGAAACTCCCGGCAAGTTCGGCGATTTGTCTGAATGTATCGCCTTTCTGCCGGGATTTTTGCAAATCGGGTCGGAAGATTTTCCGCTGCTGCGATTGTTTCTCCAACAGGTTGCGCAAGACGCGCCGCGCCTTTTTGCAAGCGCCCGCGTCCGAGCCCACTTGCGCAATCGAGCATTTTTTTCACACTTAGGGGCTTGTATGACTAACGCAGCAAACGTCGCAAAGGACCAGGCGTATGTAATCCCGTTCGAGCAGTTGCGGATGACCGATGTGGAGATCGTGGGCGGCAAGAATGCGTCGCTCGGCGAGATGATCAGCCAGCTTTCCGAAGCAGGCGTTCGCGTACCCACCGGTTTCGCCACGACCGCGCTCGCATTCCGCGATTTCCTCAAGCACAACGATCTGACCGATCGCATCGCCAAGCGTCTCGAGTCGCTCGACATCGACGACGTGAAGGCGCTCGCCGAAGCCGGTGCCGAAATCCGCAAGTGGATCGTCGATGCACCGCTGCAGGCGCGTCTTGAGCAGGAAATCCGCGCACAGTTCGAAATCCTGAAGAACGGCTCGCCGGCCGAGCTGTCGTTCGCCGTGCGTTCGTCCGCGACCGCGGAAGACTTGCCCGACGCATCGTTTGCCGGTCAGCAGGAGTCGTACCTGAACGTCGTCGGCATCGAGGACGTGCTCGATCGTATGAAGCACGTGTTCGCGTCGCTGTACAACGACCGCGCGATCTCGTACCGCGTGCACAAGGGCTTCACGCACGCTGAAGTCGCGCTGTCGGCCGGCGTGCAGCGCATGGTCCGCTCGGACGTCGGCGCGGCCGGCGTGATGTTCACGATCGACACCGAATCGGGCTTCAAGGATGCCGTGTTCATCACGTCGAGCTACGGCCTGGGCGAAACCGTCGTGCAGGGTGCCGTGAACCCGGACGAGTTCTACGTATTCAAGACGACGCTCGCACAGGACAAGTACTCGATCATCCGCCGCTCGATCGGCTCGAAGCTGATCAAGATGGAATTCACGCAGCCGGGCGAGCCGGGCCGCGTGAAGACGGTCGACGTGCCGCACGAGCAGCGCAACCGCTACTCGATCACCGACGAAGACGTGATCGAGCTGGCGAAGTACGCGGTCATCATCGAAAAGCACTACCAGCGTCCGATGGACATCGAGTGGGGCAAGGACGGCCGCGACGGCAAGATCTTCATCCTGCAGGCGCGTCCGGAAACGGTGAAGAGCCAGGCGACCGGCAAGGCCGAGCAGCGCTTCAAGCTGAAAGGCCAGTCGCAGGTGCTGGCGACGGGCCGCGCGATCGGCCAGAAGATCGGCGCGGGTCCCGTGCGCGTGATCCAGGATCCGTCGGAAATGGAACGCGTGCAGCCGGGCGACGTGCTGGTGGCGGACATGACCGACCCGAACTGGGAGCCGGTGATGAAGCGTGCGGCGGCGATCGTCACGAACCGTGGCGGCCGGACCTGCCACGCGGCGATCATCGCGCGTGAGCTCGGCGTGCCGGCAGTCGTCGGCTGCGGCGACGCGACCGACGTGCTGAAGGACGGCGCGCTCGTCACGGTGTCGTGCGCGGAAGGCGACGAAGGCAAGATCTACGACGGGCTGCTCGAGACGGAAGTCACGGAAGTGCAGCGCGGCGAACTGCCGGAAATTCCGGTCAAGATCATGATGAACGTCGGCAACCCGCAGCTCGCGTTCGACTTCTCGCAGTTGCCGAACGCCGGCGTGGGCCTCGCGCGTCTCGAGTTCATCATCAACAACAACATCGGCGTGCACCCGAAGGCGATCCTCGAGTATCCGAACATCGACCAGGATCTGAAGAAGGCCGTCGAGAGCGTCGCGCGCGGTCACGCGTCGCCGCGCCAGTTCTACGTCGACAAGCTGACGGAAGGCGTTGCGACGATCGCCGCGGCGTTCTACCCGAAACCCGTGATCGTGCGTCTGTCCGACTTCAAGTCGAACGAGTACAAGAAGCTGATCGGCGGTTCGCGCTACGAGCCGGACGAGGAAAACCCGATGCTGGGCTTCCGCGGCGCGTCGCGCTACATCGCCGAAGACTTCGCGCAGGCCTTCGAGATGGAGTGCCGTGCACTGAAGCGCGTGCGCGACGAGATGGGCCTGACCAACGTCGAGATCATGGTGCCGTTCGTGCGGACCGTGAAGCAGGCGGCGCGCGTCGTCGGCCTGCTCGAGAAGTTCGGCCTGAAGCGCGGCGAGAACGGCCTGCGCCTCGTGATGATGTGTGAAGTCCCGACCAACGCGATCCTCGCCGAAGAGTTCCTCGAGCACTTCGACGGTTTCTCGATCGGTTCGAACGACCTCACGCAGCTCACGCTCGGCCTCGACCGCGACTCGGGCATGGAACTGCTGGCCGTCGACTTCGACGAACGCGACCCGGCCGTCAAGTTCCTGCTCAAGCGGGCGATCGATACCTGCCGCAAGATGGGCAAGTACGTCGGTATCTGCGGCCAGGGCCCGTCCGATCACCCGGACTTCGCGCAATGGCTGACCGACGAAGGCATCGTGTCGATCTCGCTGAACCCGGACACGATCATCGATACGTGGCAGGCACTCGCCAACCGGAAGTAACGGTCAATGCCCGTTCGGCGCAAGCGCGGTACCGCCGCGCTTGCGTTGAAGGCAAAATGCAAGGTTCGTGTTATAAACACCCCGGTAAGCACCGGGGTGTTTTTGTTTGTCGGTACGTAACGGGGCGACCTGGGCGTGTCGGTTGCGTCCGCTTGCCGCGGCGAAGAATATAGTGAACGTACGGGGCCGTTTTTCTGGAGACCACAATGATGTCGGGGCATCTGTTCTGGTGGGGCGCGGTGGGCGTGCTGGTCGTGGCCGAGTTGCTCACGGGCACGTTCTACCTGCTGATGATTGCGCTCGGCTTTCTCGCGGGCGGATTGCTGCAACTGGCCGGTTTCGCGCCGCACGTGCAGTTCGGCGTGGCCGGCGCGGTCGCGATCATCGCGATGATCGTGCTGCGCCGCTCGGGGCTCGGGCGCAAGCAGAAGCGCGACACGTCGACGAATCCCGACGTCAATCTCGATATCGGCTCGACCGTCACGGTCGACGCGTGGCATGACGGCCGCGCGCGCGTTCAATATCGCGGCGCCGACTGGGACGTCGAACTCGCGCACGGCGAGCGCGACGATGTGCACGTGTATCAGGTGCGCGCCGTGCGCGGCAACTGTCTCGTGGTCGTAGCGAAACCCGCGGGCTGATCGTCCGCTGATACAACAAGGAGGGAATATTTCATGGATTCGCTGATCATCTGGGTCGTCCTGCTCGTCATCGCCATCGTGATCGTGTCGAAGACGGTGAAGATCGTGCCGCAGCAGCATGCGTGGGTGCTCGAACGCTTCGGGCGCTATCACGCGACGCTGTCGCCCGGTCTCAATATCGTGCTGCCGTTTGTCGACCGGATCGCCTACCGGCACGTGCTGAAGGAGATTCCGCTCGACGTGCCGAGCCAGGTTTGCATCACGCGCGACAACACGCAACTGCAGGTCGACGGCGTGCTGTACTTCCAGGTGACCGATCCGATGAAGGCCTCTTACGGATCGAGCAACTTCGTGCTCGCGATCACGCAACTCGCGCAGACGACGCTACGGTCGGTGGTCGGCAAGCTCGAACTCGACAAGACCTTCGAGGAACGCGACTTCATCAACCACAACATCGTGTCGGCGCTCGACCAGGCTGCCGCGAACTGGGGCGTGAAAGTGCTGCGTTACGAGATCAAGGACCTGACGCCGCCGAAGGAGATCCTCCACGCGATGCAGGCGCAGATCACCGCCGAGCGGGAAAAGCGCGCGCTGATCGCCGCATCCGAAGGCCGCAAGCAGGAGCAGATCAACCTAGCGTCGGGCGCGCGCGAGGCGGCGATCCAGAAGTCCGAAGGCGAGCGGCAGGCCGCGATCAACCAGGCGCAGGGCGAGGCGGCCGCGATTCTCGCGGTGGCCGAGGCGAACGCGCAGGCCATTCAGAAGATCGCGAACGCAATCCAGTCGCAGGGCGGGATGGACGCCGTGAACCTGAAGGTTGCCGAGCAGTACGTCGGCGCATTCTCGAACCTCGCGAAACAGGGCAATACGCTGATCGTGCCGGCGAACCTCTCGGATCTCGGCACCGCGATCGCGTCGGCGCTGACGATCGTCAAGAATGCGGCGCCGGCTGCGGGCGGAAGGGGCTGAGCGCAGGCGCGGCTCGGTGAGCCCGTCCGGCGGCTGCGTGCGGCCGACGTGCGGCGAATCGTCGCGCTATGGAATCGCGATCCTGCTCGCATGACGATGGGCGGCGCAGGGTTTCATCGGTGACCGTAAGCGGCTGCTCGATCGGCGCACATACGCATCACGGCTCACAAAAGCACACGGCCCGCTTCGAGCGGGCCGTGTCGTTTGCGATGGGGGACGTCGCGCGTCAGGCACCGGCGCGCATGATGCGCGCCTTTTCGCGCTCCCAGTCGCGTTTCTTCTCGGTTTCGCGCTTGTCGTGCAGCTTCTTGCCTTTCGCTAGCGCGATGTCGCATTTCACGCGACCGCCCTTGTAGTGGAAGTTCAGCGGCACGAGCGTATAGCCGCGCTGCTCGACCTTGCCGATCAGTTTCTTGATTTCGTCACGGTGCAGCAGCAGCTTGCGCGTGCGGACCGGATCGGGCTTGATGTGCGTCGAGGCTTCGGGCAGCGGGCTGATGTGGGTGCCGATCAGGAAGATCTCGGCGTTCTTGACCACGACGTAGCCTTCCTTGATCTGGCCGCGCCCGGCGCGCAGCGCCTTGACTTCCCAGCCCTCAAGCACGAGCCCCGCCTCGTAGCGTTCCTCGATGTGATAATCGAAGTGCGCTTTCCTGTTGTCGATGATGCTCATGAAAGGATCGGGCCAACTCGTTTAAAATCACGATTTTAGCAAAGCGGGGCGGTAATCGCCCGGCTTGCGTTCTTACTTGAGCGATGCCGCGCGATTTATGGCAGATGTCCAGAAAACCGTATTGATCCGTCACTCGGCGGAACAGATGTTCGACCTCGTCACCGACGTGGCCGATTACCCCAATTTCCTGCCCTGGTGCGGCGGCGTCGAGATTCGCCGTCAGGACGACAGCGGGATGGAAGCGCGCATCGACATCAACTTCAAGGGCATCAAGCAGCATTTCGCGACGCGCAACACGCAGCAGCGCCCGACACGCATCGACATGGAGTTCGCGGACGGCCCGTTCCGGAAGTTCACGGGTTCGTGGCGCTTCATCCCGCTGCGCTCCGACGCATGCAAGATCGAATTTGCGCTGCACTACGAGTTCTCGAGCATCCTGCTCGAGAAGATCATCGGGCCGGTGTTCAGCCATATCGCGAACACGTTCGTCGATTCGTTCGTCAAGCGCGCCGACCAGCGCTACGGGAAGGGGTGACGCGATGCTGTCGATCGAAGTCTGTTACGCGCTGCCGGATCGCCAGACGCTGATTGCGGTGTCGCTGCCCGAAGGCGCGACCGTGCGCGCGGCGATCGACGCGAGCGGCGTGCTCGCGCTGCACCCGGAAATCAACCTCGCGCAGGCAAAAACCGGCGTGTTCGGCAAGCTCGCGCCGCTCGACGCGCCGCTCGCCGATCATGACCGTGTCGAGATCTACCGCCCGTTGATCGTCGATCCGAAGCTCGCGCGCCAGCGGCGCGTCGACAAGACCCGCCGCGAGGGCTCCATCGAGGGCCGCAAGTGGATGCACAAGGACGCGCGCTGACGCGTCGCGCCAGCATCGCCTCATCTCCCTCTGTCCCGATTCGTCAGACCAGGCCCGCACGTGCTCAGTGGGCCGTGATGTTCGCGTTCGCTGGCGCACGGCCGGGCGTGTCGCCGCTCCCGTGCGTGCCGCCGTGCCGGCGCACCGACCCGTAGACGCCCGCCAGCAGCAGCGCGAGCGCCGCGATCTCGAGCACGCGCGGCATCCGGTGGTCGTAGACGAATGCGTAGAGCATCGCGAATACGGTTTCGAACACGATCAGCTGGCCGGACAGCGTGAGCGGCAGCCGCTTCGATGCCGCGTTCCACAATCCATTGCCGAGCCACGACGCGCCGATCGCGAGCACGAGGTTCAGCAGCCAGAACAGTTGCCAGCGCGATGCCGGGACTGCCGCCTGGACCGTGCCGGCCGGCAGCGCGAGGATCGCGAGCCAGCAGAGGCCGCCGATCAGGCCCGTCACGACACCCCACAGCACCGACCACTCGTTGCCGCCGAAATGATGGTGGCGCTGCAGGTAGCGCGTGTTCGCGACCGCGTACCAGGTCCAGCTCGCGAGCGCGCCGGTTGCGCATGCGATGCCGGCAAGCTTCTGGCCGAGCGTCGTCGCATGCGCGGCTTCCGATGTGAAGAGGTCGACGTTGATGCAGACGATGCCGGCGATCACCAGCGCGAGCGGGGCGACGAGGCGCCGCAGTGGCATTGCGCCGTGGTCGCCGAGGCCGGCGAGTGTGACGGTGACGGGCAGCACGCCGACGATCAGCGAGCTGGGCGCGATGCCGATCAGGTGCACGGCGCCGGACAGCAGCATGTAGTACGCGACGTTGCCGATCAGCGCGAGCTTCGCGAGCGCGACGAGATCCTCGCGGGTCAGCCGCACGAGCAGCGAACGGGCGGCTGGCAGTGCCGCCGCCAGCGACACGAGGCCGTACATCGCGTAGCGGCCCGCGCTGAGCAGCAGCGGCGAGAAGTCGGTCATCAGCCGCGGCACGAGAAAGACCATCCCCCACAACGCGCCCGCGAGGACGCCATACACCACACCGCGCTGCATCGACTGCTCCGAACGAATGACTGACGAGCGAGCATCTTAATGACGGCGGCGCGACAGCGTCTTGTTCATTCCTGCACTCGGGAGCGGGCGCGGTTCAGGATCGGCTCGGAGAGCCATCGCGATCCGTTCCGGTGCTGACCGGGGATCGCGGCGGGCCGGGTGGCCCGTCGATGATCGGCGATCAGCGCTCGACCGGCTCGGATGCCGCCGCACTGTCGCCCTCTGCGCGTGCCCGCGCAGGGCGGCGCACGGCGCGCAGCTTGCCGCTGTTGCCGCCGCCGCAGTAGAAGAGGTCGCGGCCGTCGGATTCCAGCCCCGACACGCCGACACCGGGCGGCATGTCGACCTGTTCGAGCACCTGCCCGGTGCGCGGATCGATCCGCCGCAGCGCGCTCTCGTCCCCTTCCCAGGTGCCGTGCCACAGCTCGCTGTCGACCCAAGTCACGCCCGTGACGAAACGGTTCGATTCGATCGTGCGCAGCACGGCACCGGATTGCGGATCCACCTGATGAATCTTGCGTTCGCGATACTGGCCGACCCACAGCGTGCCTTCGGCCCACGCGAGCCCCGAATCCGCGCCGCCGCCGGGCGCCGGGATCGTCGCGAGCACGCGGCCCGAATCGGGATCGATCTTCTCGATGCGGTCCTCGACGATCTGGAACAGATAACGCCCGTCGAACGCGGTGCCTGCGTGCGCGGCGACGGCGAGTGCGCGCACGGTCGTGCCGCGTTCCGGGTCGAGCGCGTTCAGCTTGTCGCCGGACGCGAACCACACGCGCTGGCCGTCGAACGTGACGCCGTGCACGCCGTCGACGCCGGGAAACGGGCCGTATTCGCGGAAGATGTCTGCGGTGGAGCGTTTCATGTCTGTCACCTCGTCGTTGGTGTGCCCATCCTAGTCGCCCGGCAGCGGTGCGGGGAGTAACAAGGTCGTCGCGAATCCGGGCAGCGGCGGCGTCATCCAGCGGCGCGCGCGACCGCGACCGAGCGCCTGTACCTTGTCCGCTTCGGCGAGCGCGTCGAGCGCGCGCTGCACTGTGCGCTGGCTCGTGCCGAGCGCGAGCGCCAGCGCGGAGCTCGACCACGCCTCGCCGTCCGCGAGCAGCGCGAGCACGGCCGCGTGGTGATCGTCGACCGGACGCGCCAGCACAACGGTCTCGCATGGGCCGATCGGCTCGAGCGCGAAGCCGCGTGGCGTCGCGGTGACGTTCGCAAGCGGGCGCAGCATCGCGCGCAAGCGGCCGATCTCGACGCGCAGGCGTGCGCGATGCGATTCGTCCGCGTGTCTCGCGCGAAATGCCGCCGCCACGAGCGCGTTTCTCGATACGTCGCCGGGCCACGCTTCACCCAGCGCGCGGGCGAGCACGAACAGCACCGGGCGGCGCGCGAGCGACACGGTCGTGCGTGCGTCGCGTACCGCGTGGCGGCATGCATCGACGACCAGCGCGTTCGATTCCAGCAGCGCCTCGACCTCGTCGAGCAGCACGAGCCGCGACGCACCGCGCGCAATGAGTCGCGCGGCCGGTGTATCGAGCATGCGTGCGGCCGTCTCGACTTCGGCCGTCAGCGCGGCGATGCCGGCGTCCTGTGCGGCCGCTCGGGCACGGGCTAGCGCCGTGCGCGCGAAGTGCGGGCGGATGCGGCGCATCGCGATGCCGGCCGCGATCAGTTCGTGGGCTGCGCGCGATGCGGCCGGCAGTGGCGCGGGATCCAGGTTCGCGAGCTGCCGTTCGGCATCGTCGACGTGCCCGATCAGCAGCAGCCGGCGCACGCCGAGATAGCGCGCATGCGCGGCGTTCGCGCGGTCGCCGTGTGCGTCGAGCGTTGCGCAGGCGGCTTCGAGGGCGCGCGACGGCCAGCCGAGGTCGCGAGACGCCAGCGCGATTTCGGCTTCAGCGACGACGCAGCGCGCCCGCGCGACGGCTTCCTTCGCGCCGAATGCGCGCGCCGCGCCGCGTACGAGCGCGCGCGCACGCTCGAAATCGCCGAGCTGCGCCATCGCGATTCCGCGCAACGCGAGCGCCGGTGCGTCGTCGCGCAGTGCGACGCGGTTCAGCGCGCCGAGCGGGTCGCCCGCCGCGAGCGCCCGCGCTGCGGCCGTGATCAGCGAATCCATTCGAATCCCGACACAGTTGTCACTCCCTCCGGTCCGATGCCCGGCCCTAATCTAGCACCACGCACACGGCAGATGCGCCGTGCCCGGATATCCATCGAAAGGAGGAACCCGCAATGACCAACCATCTCACTGGAACGCGCGCCGAATGGCTGACTGCGCGCCGCGCGCTGCTCGATGCGGAAAAGGCGTTGACGCGGCAGGGCGACGAACTCGCGCAGCGGCGCCAGGCACTGCCGTGGGTGCGCGTCGACAAGGCCTACCGGTTCGACACCGAGGACGGCCCGGCGACGCTCGACGACCTGTTCGGCGGCCGTTCGCAACTGCTCGTCTATCACTTCATGTTCGGCCCCGACTACAAGGCCGGCTGCCCGTCGTGCTCGGCGCTCGCCGATGGTTTCGATGGTTTTGCGGTCCACCTCGCGAACCACGACGTCACGCTCGCGGCGGTGTCGCGCGCGCCACTCGCGAAGCTGCTCGCGTATCGGCAGCGGATGGGCTGGCACTTTCCGTGGGCGTCATCGGACGGCGGCGAGTTCAATTTCGACTTCAACGTGTCGTTTACCGAAACGCAGCAACGTACCGGCGACGTCGAATACAACTATGTGCGGGCCGGTCACGCGATGGACATGGACCCGCCGCCGCCGGCCGTCGCCCAGTTCGCGGCGACCTGCGGCACCGACGTCGCCACGTACACACTCGACCGGCCGGGGATGAGCGCGTTCGTACGCGAGGATGGCGTCGTCTATCACACGTATTCGACATACGCACGTGGACTCGACGGACTGTGGGGGATGTACCAGTGGCTCGACCGTGCGCCGCTCGGGCGCAACGAGACGGGCGTGTGGTGGCGCCGCCATGACGAGTACGCGCGCGGTTGAGTGCGGGCCGGCGAGCGGCGGGAGCGGGCGATGAGCGCCGTGACGAAACCGGCTGCGGCCGGCGCTGCGGGCGGCGGCTGGCGGCCATTCGGCGCCGCGCTCGTCGTGGTATTCGGCGCCGCGATCTGGGCGACGCTCGCGCAGCACGCATCGATGGACGCAATGGGCGGCATGCAGATGGCGGGCGGCTGGACGCTGTCGGCCGCATGGCTCAGGCCGTGCGGATGGCGGGCAGGGCGCGCGTTCGCTGCGTTCGCAGGCATGTGGGGCGCGATGACGACGACGATGATGCTGCCGGTACTGGCGCCGGTGCTCTGGCGATACCGGCAGAGCCTCGGCCCGTTGGGCGAGGCGCGCGCGGCATGGTTGGTCGTGGTCGCGGGCGCCGGGTATTTCTCCGTGTGGATGGCGCTCGGCGCGATTGTGTTTCCTGGCGGCACCGCATTGGCGGCGGTCGCCGCGCGGCTGCCCGCGCTCGCCGCCGCGATGCCGTTCGCGGTCGGCGCGGTCGTGCTCGGCGCGGGCGTGCTGCAGTTCTCCGGCTGGAAGGCGCGCCGGCTGGCTTGTTGCCGGCATGCACCGGACGACGCATGTGCGCGGCGGGCGGGAGCCGCGGCCGCGGTTGCCTGGTGGTACGGCGTGCGAACCGCGCTACGGTGCGGCGCCTGCTGCGGGAACCTGATGGCCGTTGCACTGGCAGCCGGCATGATGGATCTGCACGCGATGGCCGTCGTGACCGTGGCGATCGCCGCCGAGCGGCTGGCGCCGGACGGCGAACGCGTCGCGCGGATCGTCGGCGGCGTCGCGATCGGCGCCGGTGCGGCGAGGATTGCGTGCGCCGCGGCCGGGCTGGTCTAGGAGTGGTCGTGGCCGTCTGGATGTGCCGAACGGGGCTGACCGAGGCCCCGCCGGCAGGCTCGGCATCGCGTGGCCACGACGCGCGATCGGCCCGATTCCGGCCGGCTGCGCGAATGGGGCGATGCGGGGGTGAAACGAAAGGCGATCGAAAACGAACCGAACGGCGATCCGAACGATTCGGCCCCCGAACGCTTGGAAACGCCTAACCCGTTGTTCGTGTTGTGAAAATTCGCAGCGCTTCGCGTATAATTCGCTTTTGCGCCCATAGGATTTGCCATGCGTCTGATCCAAAAAGCACTCACTTTCGATGATGTGCTCCTCGTTCCCGCCTTCTCTGACGTTCTCCCGCGCGACACCAGCCTGAAGACCAAGCTGACCCGCAACATCTCCCTGAACATGCCGCTCGTGTCCGCCGCGATGGACACGGTCACCGAAGGTCGCCTCGCGATCGCGATGGCGCAGCAGGGTGGTGTGGGTATCGTCCACAAGAACCTGACGCCGGCCGAGCAGGCTCGCGAGGTCGCGAAGGTCAAGCGTTTCGAATCGGGCGTCGTGCGCGACCCGATCACGGTCCCGCCGCAGATGAAGGTGCGCGACGTGATCGCGCTGTCGCGTCAGCATGGCATCTCGGGCTTCCCGGTCGTGGAAGGCCCGCAGCTCGTCGGCATCGTCACGAACCGCGACCTGCGTTTCGAATCGCGCCTCGACGAACCGGTCAAGTCGATCATGACGCCGCGCGAGCGTCTCGTCACGGTCAAGGAAGGCACGCCGCTCGCCGAAGCGAAGGCGCTGATGCACAGCCACCGCCTCGAGCGCGTGCTGGTCGTCAACGACGCATTCGAACTGCGCGGCCTGATGACGGTCAAGGACATCACGAAGCAGACCGAACACCCGGATGCGTGCAAGGACGAACACGGCAAGCTGCGCGCAGGCGCGGCGGTCGGCGTCGGCCCGGACAACGAAGAGCGCGTCGAGCTGCTGGTGCAGGCCGGCGTCGACGTGATCGTCGTCGATACCGCGCACGGCCACAGCAAGGGCGTGCTCGAGCGCGTGCGCTGGGTCAAGCAGAACTTCCCGCACGTCGAGGTGATCGGCGGCAACATCGCGACGGCCGCCGCCGCGAAGGCGCTCGTCGAATACGGCGCGGACGCGGTCAAGGTCGGCATCGGCCCGGGCTCGATCTGCACGACGCGGATCGTCGCGGGCGTCGGCGTGCCGCAGATCAGCGCGATCGCGAACGTCGCGGAAGCGCTGAAGGGCACCGGCGTGCCGTGCATCGCCGACGGCGGCGTGCGCTTCTCGGGCGACGTGTCGAAGGCGCTTGCGGCCGGCGCGAACGCGGTGATGATGGGCAGCATGTTCGCGGGCACCGAAGAGTCGCCGGGCGACGTGTTCCTGTACCAGGGCCGCCAGTACAAGTCGTATCGCGGCATGGGTTCGGTCGGCGCGATGAAGGACGGCGCGGCAGACCGCTACTTCCAGGACAACTCGGCGAACATCGACAAGCTCGTGCCGGAAGGCATCGAAGGCCGCGTCGCGTACAAGGGTTCGGTCAACGCGATCCTGTTCCAGCTGGTCGGCGGCGTGCGCGCGAGCATGGGCTACTGCGGCTGCCGCACGATCGACGAGCTGCACGAGAAGGCCGAATTCGTCCAGATCACCGCGGCGGGCATGCGCGAGTCGCACGTGCACGACGTGCAGATCACGAAGGAAGCGCCGAACTACCACGTGGACTGATCGCCGATGAAACCGCTGCTGCGAGCCGTGCTGATCGTCGATGCCGTGCTGCTGCTGGCGTTCGGCGTGCTGTTCGTGCTGACGCCCTGGCAGGCGCTGTTCAACGCGCTGCAGCTGGCGAACATCCAGCCGGCGATGCTCGGACAGGCGTTCGGCATCGCGCTGCTCGGCCTCGCGTGGCTCGCGTTTCATGCGGCGGTCAACGGCGATCTCACGGCGCCCGTCGCACGGGCGGTCGGCCACGTGAACTGGCTGATCGGCGTGCTGGCGGTGGTGTGGTCGTTCGGCACCGGCAACGGTCCTGCGCTCGCGGCCGCCGGCCGCGTGCTGTCGGCGATGGCCGGTGTCGCGCTGATCGTGCTCGGCGTCGGCGGCGTACGCCTCGCCTCGGCCGTGCGGCGGCGCGAGAAGGCGCAGGCGCTCGAGGCCCGGGACGTGAAGCGTCCGGTCGAACCGGCACCGGTCACCACACCGCAGCCGCGGGTCGAGCCGGTCGTCAGCCGTCCGGTGGCGCCTTCGGCACCGGCTGCGGCTACTTCATCGGCCGCATCCGACCGCGCGTCAGGCAGCGTCGCATTCGACGCGCGTCCGCCGTCGCAGGACTGACCGGCGATGCGTCGCGCGTGCTGCCTGCCGCCCGACGCCATTGTCCATGCATTTGACGCAGCGCTTCATGCGCTGCTTTTCTTATTCTCTTCATCCTGTCCGCAGCCATGCACGACAAAATTCTGATTCTCGACTTCGGTTCGCAAGTCACCCAACTGATCGCGCGCCGCGTGCGCGAAGCGCACGTCTACTGCGAAATCCACCCGAACGACGTGTCCGACGACTTCGTCCGCGAGTTCGCGCCGAAGGCGGTGATCCTGTCGGGCAGCCACGCCAGCACGTACGAAGACCACCAGCTGCGCGCGCCGCAGGCCGTGTGGGATCTCGGTGTGCCGGTGCTCGGCATCTGCTACGGCATGCAGACGATGGCCGTGCAGCTCGGCGGCAAGGTCGAGTGGAGCGACCATCGCGAATTCGGCTACGCGGAAATGCGTGCGCACGGCCATACGCGCCTGCTCGACGGCATCGAGGATTTCACGACGGCCGAAGGCCACGGGATGCTGAAGGTCTGGATGAGCCACGGCGACAAGGTGGCCGAATTGCCGCCGGGCTTCGCGCTGATGGCGTCGACGCCGAGCTGCCCGATCGCCGGCATGGCCGACGAGGCGCGCGGCTACTACGCGGTGCAGTTCCACCCGGAAGTCACGCATACGGTGAAGGGCCGCCAGATCATCGAACGCTTCGTGCTGCAGATCGCCGGCGCGAAGCCCGACTGGATCATGAAGAACCACATCGAGGAAGCCGTCGCGAAGATTCGCGAGCAGGTCGGTGACGAGGAAGTGATTCTCGGCCTGTCGGGCGGGGTGGATTCGAGCGTCGCGGCCGCGCTGATCCATCGCGCGATCGGTGATCAGCTCACCTGTGTGTTCGTCGACCACGGCCTGTTGCGCCTGAATGAAGGCAAGATGGTGCTCGACATGTTCGAGGGCCGCCTGCATGCGAAGGTCGTGCACGTCGACGCGTCCGAGCAGTTCCTCGGCCATCTGGCCGGCGTGACCGATCCGGAAGCGAAGCGCAAGATCATCGGCCGCGAGTTCGTCGAAGTGTTCCAGGCGGAAGCGAAGAAGCTGTCGAAGGCGAAGTGGCTCGCACAGGGCACGATCTATCCGGACGTGGTCGAGTCGGGCGGCACGAAGACGAAGAAGGCGACGACGATCAAGAGCCACCACAACGTCGGCGGCCTGCCGGAAACGCTGGGCCTGAAGCTGCTCGAGCCGCTGCGCGACCTGTTCAAGGACGAAGTGCGCGAACTGGGCGTCGCGCTCGGCCTGCCGCCGGAGATGGTGTACCGCCATCCGTTCCCGGGCCCGGGCCTCGGCGTGCGGATTCTCGGCGAAGTGAAGCGCGAATACGCGGACCTGCTGCGTCGCGCGGATGCGATCTTCATCGAGGAACTGCGCGGCACGACCGCCACCGCGCAGGACGCGGCAGCGGGCCTGTGCGGCGAGGCCGACGTCGGCAAGACCTGGTACGACCTGACGAGCCAGGCGTTCGCGGTGTTCCTGCCGGTGAAGTCGGTCGGCGTGATGGGCGACGGCCGCACGTACGATTACGTGACGTCGCTGCGCGCGGTGCAGACCACCGACTTCATGACGGCGCACTGGGCGCACCTGCCGTACGCGCTGCTCGGCCGCGCGTCGAACCGGATCATCAACGAGGTGCGCGGGATCAACCGCGTGGTGTACGACATCTCGGGCAAGCCGCCGGCGACGATCGAGTGGGAGTGATTCGGCGCCGGGGCGTGCCTCGGTAGCGGACCACGGCATCTGACGATGCGGACGCCCGGCAGGGATGACCTGCCGGGCGTTGTCGTTTGTGCGAACGGCGATCGTGATTGGATTGACGCTGGGGGAGCGTGTCTTCCTTGCCGTCTTGCCCGCCCCGTGCACCGCCGCGCGCACGGCCGGACAGCGAGCGAATCAAGGCACCCGCGGTGCGCGGTGAATGGCTGGCCGCTGTGCCGGCACATCGCGCGATGCGATGCCCACATCCGTCTCGTCTCTGCCAAGTTCCGCCAGATATGACCACGGATAGATGCCGCGCGTGTGACCATCGCCGAACAGCAGGCGGATGCCGTACCCGGCCGGTTCCACGCCGTTCAGCGTCAGATCAAGCGGGGCGTCGACTTGTTTGCCATCAAGCCGGATCTTCCGGCACGCGGCGCACGGACAATCGCCGCGCAAGCGCGCATAGCCGATATGCTGCGTGCTGCCGTCCGGCCAACACAGCGTCAACGCACGAGTCGCATGATCGAGACGAATCTCTGTCGGCGGCGTCATCGTGCATCTCCTCCAATCTGCGCGATGGCGATGCGCACGGCCTTGCGTACTTCGGGATCGCGATCCTCCAATGCATCATGCAGCGCGGGCAGCGTCGCAGGATCGCGCAGTTCGCCTAGCGCGAGCGCCGCCTCCTTGCGCAGGTTGCTGATCGCATGCGACAGCAGCGCGGCGACGGCCGGCGCCGCGGCGGCGTCGCGCAATTGCCCGAGTGCGCGCACCGCACGCAAGCGCACCTGCCAGTAATCGTCATCGAGCGCGGCGACGAGCGGCGCGCGAGCGACCGCGACACGCAGCTTGCCGAGCGTCGTGGCCGCTTCCTCGCGTACCTGCCATTCGGCGTCGTGCAGTGCCGCAAGCAACGCGGTGACGACGGCCGTGTCGCCGGACGCCGCGAATCCGACCGCGCCGACCGCGATGTGCCGCACGTCCGCATGCGTGTCGTTCGTGGCGATGCGTGCGAGCGGCGGCAACGCACGCACGTCCTTGAGCCAGCCGAGCACGGCGACGGCCTCGGCGCGCACGGCCGCCGCCGGCGCGTCGAGCGCGTGCAGCGCCGGCGTGAACGCGTCGGGGTCGCGCAGTTCGCGCAGCGCGCGCAGCGCGGCGCCGCGCACGAACGGCTCGGCGTGTTCGACCCAGCGACACAGCACGGCGCCGGACGCGACATCCTTCAGTTCGGACAGGCTGTGTGCCGCGGTCGCGCGCACGTCGTCGTCCGGATCGAGCAGCGCGTGGCACAGCGTGTCGACGACGACGGGCTGCTCCCAGGCGGCGAGCACACGTGCCGCTTCGCCGCGCACGGCGGCGGCCGGATCGTCTCGCAATGCCGCAACGAAGACCGGCACGAGATCGGGATCCTCGAGATCGGCGAGTTCGAGCAGCGCGATGCGGCGCACGGATGCATCGGGTGCCGCAACACGTGCGACGAGCGCGGCATGGTCGGCGGCGTGCGCGCCATGCAGCGGGAAAGTAGGGGAGGAAGCGGTCATGGACAAAATGAGGAGCATTAACGAAGCGTATGAGGCGTGACGAACGGCGCGGTCGCGCCGACCCGCGATCCGATGTCGAGCAGCAGCATCTGCATCATGCGGTGCGTCTGCGCGTCGAGCACGCCGAACGATTCATCCGTCAGCACGATGCGCGGCCGGAAGATCAGCACACGTGCGATCTCGACGCGCCGGCGGCCCGTCGGGTCAGCGTAGCAGGTACGGAATGTCGACCTTGACGGCGCCGGTCGGGCAGTCGCGTTCGCATGGCATGCAGTACCAGCATTCGTCGAACTGCATGTAAGCCTTGCCTTTGGTCACGTCGATGGCGAGCAGGTCGAGCGGGCACACGTCGACGCAGACGGTGCAGCCCTTGTCGGCGATGCAGCGGTCCTCGTCGATCGTCACGGGCGCGCTGCTGCGCAGGAAGATGTCGTGCGGGGTATGGGGCACGGTAAGGCTCCTCGGAGTCAGAGGGCGGCCGCGAGGGCGGCCGGTTCGCGGATGCGCAGGTGCGCGTAGGCGCTGCGTTCGTCGTCGGCAAGCGGCACGACGTAGGGCTCGACCGGCCGTTTCTCGCTGCGCATCGTGCCGTCGGCATCTTTGCGCAACCATGTGTGGCAGAACCATTCAGCGTCGTTGCGATGCGGAAAATCGACGCGATGGTGGTATAGCCCCCAGCGGCTCTCGGTACGGAACAGCGACGCACGCGCGGCCATTTCGGCGCAGTCGCGAATCGCGCGCACTTCGGCCGCGCGCATCAGTTCGTGCGGATGGACCGCCTTGAGTTCTTCGATATCCTCAATAATGTCGTCAAAGCGTTGCAGTCCGATTTCCATCTTGCGCGTCACCTTCGGCGGTTGCAGGTAATCGTTCACCATGCGGCGCAGCTTGTATTCGACCTGCGCCGGCGCGAGGCCACGCTCGCGTGTGAGGGGCGCGAGCACGCGGGTGCGTTCGGCCGCGACCTGTTCGTCGTCCACCGGCGCGTGATCGCGGCCGGCCACGTAGTCGGCCGCGTTCTGCCCGGCGAACCAGCCGTAGGTGAATGCGCCGAGCATGTAGTTGTGCGGGACGGCCGCCATGTCGCCGGCCGCGTAGAGCCCCGGAACGGTCGTTTCCGCGCGGGCGTTCACGTATACGCCTGACGCGCTATGGCCGCTGCAGAAGCCGATCTCGGAGATGTGCATCTCGACCATCTGGCGTCGGTAGTCGGTGCCGCGCCCTGCGTGGAAGCGACCGCGGCTCGGCCGCTCGTTCGTGTGCAGGATCTGCTCGATGGTCTGGATCGTTTCTTCGGCGAGGTGGTCGAGCTTCAGGAACACCGGGCCGTTGCCGCCTTGCAGTTCCTGGTAGAACTCCCACATCATCTGGCCGCTCCAGTAGTCGCACTCGATGAAGCGTTCGCCCTTGCCGTTCGCGGTGAAGCCGCCGAGCGGGCCCGTCACGTACGCGCAGGCCGGGCCGTTGTAGTCCTTGATCAGCGGATTGATCTGGAAGCATTCGAGGTTCGCGAGCGCCGCGCCGGCGTGGTACGCCATCGCGTAGCCGTCTCCCGCGTTGGTCGGGTTTTCGTACGTGCCCATCAGGTATCCGGATGCCGGCAGCCCGAGGCGGCCGGCCGCGCCGCAGCACAGGATCACGGCCTTTGCGCGGATCACGTGGAAATCGGCCGTGCGGCAGTCGAAGCCGAGCACGCCGCTCGCGCGGCCGTGCGCGTCGGTCAGCACGCGCGTCGCGACGATCCGGTTCGTGATCGCGATGCGCGCACGCTTCAGCTGCCGGTACAGTACCTTCTTGATGTCGTGACCTTCCGGCATCGGCAGCACGTACGAACCCATGTGGTGGACCTTCTTCACCGCGTAGTCGCCGGTGCCGTCCTTCTCGAACTTCACGCCCCAGCGGTCGAGCTGCTCGATCGTCGCAAAGCTGTGCGTCGCATATGCGTACACGGCCTGCTGGTCGACGATCCCGTCGTTGGCGATCGTGATCTCGCGTGTGTACTGCTCGGGCGTCGCGTGGCCGGGAATCACCGCGTTGTTCAGGCCGTCCATCCCCATCGAGATCGCGCCGCTGCGCTTCACGTTGGCCTTCTCCAGCAGCAGCACGCGCAGCGACGGGTCGCGCTCCTTCGCCTTGATCGCCGCCATCGGACCGGCCGTGCCGCCGCCGACCACGACGATGTCGTATTCGAGTACATGGGTGTTCATTGCGGGTTCCTTAATGGTTGGTGCGTCTTCTGCCGGTCGATGCGCAGCCGGTACTGGAACGCGTCGCCACGGAAGTACAGGTGTTCGTAGTCGATCGGCGCGCCCGACGCGTCGTGCGTCAGGCGCTCTATCCGCAGCACAGGGCTGCTTTCCTCGACGCGCAGCGCATCGGCGATTTCATCGTCGGCGAGGATCGCGTCGATCGACACGTCGGCGTGGCCGAGCGGCACGCCGCAGTCGTTCTCGAGAATCAGGAAGATGTCGCGGGTTGCGAGATCGGCGCCCGCGAGCCGCTTGCCGAGCGCCGCGGGCACCCACGTCTGCTCGAGCGACACGGGCTCGCGGTTCAGCAGCCGCACGCGTTGGATCTCGACGAGCGGCGCGCCTTCCGGCACGTTCAGCTTCGCTGCGAGATGGCGGTCGGCCTTCACGGTGCGAAAGCTGCGCAACTGGTTGACGATTTCGTAGCCCATTGACGACATCGCCTCGGCGAAGCCCTGCAGCGATGTCACGTTCTGGAACGCCTTCGGCTTCGACACGAACGTGCCCTTGCCGTGCAGCCTGAACAGCAGGCCTTCCTTCTGCAAGTCGCCGAGCGCCTGGCGCACCGTGATGCGGCTCACGTCGAACATCGCGCAGAGTTCATGCTCGGACGGCATCCTGCTGTGTGGCGCATAAGTGCCGTCGAGGATACGCGTGCGCAGCGTGTCCTTGATCTGTACGTAGAGCGGGGCCGCCGACAGCGGCACGACATTGGAGCGGGTCATCGGTCAACTTGTCATGACAAGAGGATTCGAGTGTAGTGACCGCGTTCGCGCGCCCAAACCAACCATTTCTGATTTCGACATTCCGATTCCGGAAAAGCGGGGCGGCTGCGCGGCCGAGGTTCGTCCGGATCTGCCCCTTGTCGACCGCTCGACGCCGTCGACGATCGGGCATGAGCGCTCGCGTGTGCCACGCATGTCGATTCCCCGCTGCGTCGTTCGTCGTATCGATGTCGACCGGATTCGCGACGGCGTCAGCAGCCCGGTTCCTCATCGATGCCTGACCTACGGAAAGAGGAGGTGCCAGATGCCTGATTCCCGCTATCGCTGGGTGATCGTCGCCGCGGGCGGCCTGATGGGCTGCATCGCGATCGGCGCGATGTTTTCGCTGCCCGTGTTCCTGCGGGCCATCGCACGCGACACCGGCTGGTCGATGACCGGCATTTCCGCCGCGATGACGCTCGGCTTCATCGCGATGGCCTTCGCGAGCATCGGCTGGGGCAGCCTGTCGGACCGGATCGGCACGCGTGCGGTGGTCGTGACGGGCGCCATTCTGCTGTCGGCGAGCCTGGCGCTTGCGAGCCGCGCGCCGTCGCTGCTCGCGTTCCAGCTGATTTTCGGGCTGGCCGTCGGCAGCGCGACGGCCGCGGTGTTCGCGCCGATGATGGCCTGCGTGACGGGCTGGTTCGACACGCATCGCAGTCTCGCGGTGTCGCTGGTGTCGGCCGGCATGGGCATGGCGCCGATGACGATGTCGCCGCTCGCGGCATGGCTCGTGTCGGGCCACGGCTGGCGCACGTCGATGTTGTTGGTCGCCGCGCTCGCGGCCGCCGTGATGATTCCTGCGTCGCTGCTCGTGCGCCGCGCCCCCGCGCTCGACGGGCCGCACGCCGAGCCGGCGCCGGCCGGCGTGCCCCTATCCGCGCCGCTGTCGGTCGGCGGCGCGCTGCGCTCGCCGCAGTTTATCGTGCTGCTGCTGACCAATTTCTTCTGCTGCGCGACGCATTCCGGTCCGATCTTCCATACGGTCAGCTACGCGGTGACGTGCGGGATTCCGTTGATCGTCGCGGTGTCGATCTACAGCGTCGAGGGGCTCGCCGGCATGGGCGGGCGCATCGCGTTCGGGCTGCTGGGCGATCGCCTCGGCGCGAAGCGCATGCTCGTGGCGGGACTGCTCGCGCAGGCGCTCGGCGCGCTCGGCTACTACTTCGTGCGCACGCTCGACGGGTTCTACGCGGTCGCGACGCTGTTCGGTTTCATCTATGCGGGCGTGATGCCGCTCTATGCGGTGCTCGCGCGCGAAAATTTCCCGCTGCGGATGATGGGCACCGTGATCGGCGGCTGCGCGATGGCCGGCAGCCTCGGGATGGCGGCGGGGCCGGTCGCGGGCGGCCTGATCGTCGATGCGCTGGGCAGCTACGGTTGGCTGTACCTCGGATCGTTCGCGATCGGCATCGGCGCATTCCTCGTCGCGATGATGTTCCGCCCGTTTTCGAAGGCGCGGTCGCAAGTGGTCGCCGCATGACCCGGCAGTCGCGAAACGGCGATTCCGGCGGGACGACGAACGCCGATCGACCCGGACGAAAATAAAAAAACAGGGCCGGACATCGCCCGCGCAAACGGCGCGAAATCGGCGCAAAATCGGCGCGGAGCCTGCTGCGGCGCAGCACAGCGGCAAGTCGTGGCGATCGGCGCCCATGCGCCCCGATTCGGCCCTTAAAAAACACAATATCGAGCATGCCTTCGAAGGGCCTGTCATACGCACGTCACCCTGCTAGAATTCGGCTGCCGCATTTGTTCCGATTGACTGATGAGATTGCTTGACGCACTGGTCGAACAACGCATTGCCGCTGCTGCCGCGCGGGGCGAGTTCGACGATTTGCCGGGTACCGGCGCGCCGCAGGCGCTGGATGACGACCTGCTCGTACCCGAGGAGGTGCGGGTGGCCAACCGTATCCTGAAGAATGCGGGCTTCGTGCCGCCGGCCGTCGAGCAACTGCGCGCGCTGCGCAATCTGCAGGACGAACTGCAGGCGGTCAGCGATCGTGCCGCGCGCTGCCGGCTGCAGGCGAAGATCCTCGCCCTCGATATGGCGCTCGAATCGCTGCGCGGCGGCCCGATGGTGATGCCGCGCGATTATTGCCGGCGCATCGCGGAACGTCTGTGCGAGCGCGGGCTCGACGACGCGCCCGCCGAAGCGGGGCCGATGTGAGCGCCGACGCGCTGCACGACGCGGCAGCCGGATCGGTTGCTGCTCCCGATTCTCCCGTTCCCGAAGCCACACCCGTGTCGGCGCGCGACCTGCATTTCATGCGGCTCGCGCAGGCCGCCGCCGAAGAGGCGCGCGCGGCCGGCGAAGTGCCGGTCGGCGCGGTGCTCGTGCGCGGCGACGAGGTGATCGCACGCGGCTTCAACCACCCGATCGGCGGGCACGATCCGTCGGCCCATGCGGAAATGGCCGCGCTGCGCATGGCCGCGCAGCATCTGCAGAATTACCGGATGCCCGGCTGCGAGCTGTACGTGACGCTCGAGCCGTGCCTGATGTGCGCGGGCGCGATCATGCACGCACGCATCGCGCGAGTCGTCTACGGCGCCGCCGATCCGAAGACGGGCGCGTGCGGCAGCGTGATCGACGCGTTCGCGAATCCGCAACTCAACCACCATACCGACGTAACCGGCGGCGTGCTCGCCGACGAGTGCGGGGCCGCGCTGAAGTCGTTCTTCGCGGAGCGCCGTCGCGCGCTGCGCGAAGCACGGCTCGCACGCGACGCCGAATCCGGCGCGCCGTAACCCTTGCCGCGCCCGTCGCCCGGAGCGGGGCGGGCAGCACGGTTCGGTGAACCGGAGACGGTTCGGACCCTCTAAGCAGGTTTGACGACCTCGATACCTTTCGCCATGTCCCTCCAGCCCGCTGCGTCCTACACCATCCGCCTGCTGGCGCCGTCCGGCTATCCGCACGACCCCGATGCGATCAACCGCGCGCTCGAGCGCCTGAGCGGCTCGCAACATCGCATCGAGAACATCGAGGCGACGCAGCGCCGCTTCCAGCGATTCGGCGGCACCGACGGCGAGCGGGCCGGCGACCTGAACCGCCTCGCGGATCCGGAGCGCGCGCTGCCGGACATCGCGCTCGCGGTGCGCGGCGGCTACGGCGCTGCACGCATCCTGCACGGGCTCGACTATCGCGGGCTCGAGCGCCGCCTGCGCGACCAGCCGATCGCGCTCGTCGGCCACAGCGACTTCACCGCGATCCAGCTCGCGCTGTACGCGAAGGCGCGCATCAAGTCTTTCGGCGGCCCGATGCTGTCGGCCGACTTCGGCGCGGAGACGCCGAGCGACTTCACGATGCAGCACTTCTGGCAGACGCTGACGCAGCCGAGCACGACGATCATCGCCGAGGCGCCGCAGGTGCAGACCGTGAACGTGACGGGCACGCTGTGGGGCGGCAACCTGGCGATCCTCACATCGCTCATCGGCACGCCGTACATGCCCGACATCGAGGGCGGCATCCTGTTCGTCGAGGATGTCAACGAACAGCCGTTCCGGATCGAGCGGATGATCTATCAACTGCATCTGTCGGGGCTGCTCGCGCGCCAGCAGGCGCTCGTGCTCGGCCAGTTCACCGGCGCGCGGCCGTTCGAATACGACAACGGCTACGACATGCAGGCGATGATCGAACAGGTGCGCGAGGTGGTCGGCATTCCGGTCGTCACCGGGCTGCAGTTCGGCCACGTGCCCGACCTGCTGACGCTGCCGTTCGGCGCGCAGGCGCAACTGGTCGCGAATGCGCACGGGTTCCGGCTCACGTTGTCGGACTATCCGCACCTCGGCTGACGCTGACGTGGTCGATGAAAAGGCGGGTTTCCCGCCTTTTTCTTTATGTAAGTGCGCAACTAACGGTCAAAAATCCCGGCGGACTTCGACAGCGTCGTCGCCGGTTCTTGCACCAGTATTGTCAACAAAATCCCGGGAAGGGTATACGACAAGAACGGCCTCTGTCATGGCCTCAAGGCTTGTTGTGCATGGATTTAGCGCATCCCGCACCGATTGAGGTCGCGTCCGTGCACGCCGATTGTGCGAAACGCTGGAAAAGAATTGTTGACAATTTTTATGTCCGTCCTAGGATGAGGACCATCACACGATGCAGAACATGAACGATTCCGATACCCATCCGTCCGGCGCTGCCGGTCCCGAAGCGATCGCCGAGCGGATCCGCACGGCGATCCTCGAGCATCGGCTCGCGCCCGGCGCGAAGCTGACGGAGGCGCAGCTCTGCGACGTGTTCGGCGTGAAGCGCGGAACGATTCGGCAGGCGCTCTCGCAGCTCGCGGCCGACAAGCTGGTCGATCTCGAGCCGAACCGCGGTGCGTTCGTCGCGAGTCCGACGCTGCAGGACGTGCACGAGGTGTTCGAGATGCGCAGGATCATCGAGCTGGCCGTCGTCGAGCGGCTCGCGACGGGGCCGGGGGCGAAACGGCTCAAGGGCGTCGCCGCGCTGATCGACAAGGAACGCAAGGCGTTCGAGCGGCACGACTTCGCGGCGTGGATCCGCCTGTCGGGCGAATTCCACACGGCGCTCGCGGCGCTGACGGGCAATGCGACGCTCTGCGAGTGCCTCGACGGGCTCGTCGCACGCTCGACGTTGATGTCGGCGCTGTATGAATCGCACGGGCGCAGCCCGTGCTCGTGCGACGACCATGACGAGATACTGACCGCACTGGAAGCGGGCGATTCGAAGCGGGCGGTGACGCTGATGGCGCACCACCTGCAGCATGTCGAACTGAAGATGCTGGACCGGCCCGCGCAAGGGCAGGTCGATTTGCGCGAAGTGTTCGGCGGCGCCTGAGCGGCGACGCGAACCCGGCCGCGCGCCACACGACGAGAGCAATGCAGGCCGGCGGTTCGCGCCGCCGGCCGCCAGTCCGACTCCGGGCAACGATCCGGAGCGATATCGATGACGGTGGAGCGGCTGTTCGGCCGCGTCAAGGAGAAGTCATGGCTCAGTTCAGTGTGGCGCACGACAGTGCGTATCCGGCGGAAGAAGGCGGCGAGGGCGGCGGCCCCACGTTGCCGGACGGTTACAGTCAACGTTTGTACAACGAAGATTTGGCACCCCTTAAGAATCAGACATGGGGCGCTTACAACATCTTCGCATTCTGGATGTCGGACGTGCACAGCGTCGGCGGCTACGTGTTCGCGGGCAGCCTCTTCGCGCTCGGGTTGACGAGCTGGCAGGTGCTGATCGCGTTGATCGTCGGCATCACGATCGTGAACCGGCTGTGCAACCTGATCGCGCGGCCGAGCCAGCAGATCGGCGTACCGTATCCGGTCGCGTGCCGCGCGACGTTCGGCGTGCTCGGCGCGAACGTGCCGGCCGTGATCCGCGGGCTGATCGCGATCGCGTGGTATGGCATCCAGACCTATCTCGCGTCCAGCGCGCTCGTGATCGTCGTGCTGAAGTTCTTTCCGCAATGGCTGCCGTACGCGGACGTCCATCGCTACGGCTTCCTCGGGCTGTCGGCGGTCGGCTGGGCCGGCTTCATGCTGCTGTGGGTGCTGCAGGCGCTCGTGTTCTGGAACGGGATGGAGACGATCAAGAAGTTCATCGACTTCGCGGGCCCGGCCGTCTACGTCGTGATGTTCATCCTGGCCGGCTACATGGTGTGGCGCGCGGGATGGCGCAACATCGGCATCAACCTCGGCGGCGTGAAGTATCACGGCGCGGAAGTGATTCCGGTGATGATCACGGCCGTGTCGCTCGTCGTGTCGTACTTCTCCGGGCCGATGCTCAATTTCGGCGATTTCTCGCGCTACTGCCGCTCGTTCGGCGACGTGAAGCGCGGCAACTTCTGGGGGCTGCCGGTCAACTTCCTCGCGTTCTCACTCGTCACGGTGATCACCACCGCCGCGACGCTTCCGGTGTTCGGCGAACTCATCACCGATCCTGTCGAGACGGTCGGCCGCATCGACCACCCGACCGCCGTGATCCTCGGCGCGCTGACCTTCACGATCGCGACGATCGGCATCAACATCGTCGCGAACTTCGTGTCGCCCGCATTCGACTTCTCGAACGTCGCGCCGCGGCTGATCAGCTGGCGCGCGGGCGGAATGCTCGCGGCCGTCGCGTCGATCTTCATCACGCCGTGGAACCTGTTCAACAATCCGGCCGTGATCCACTACACGCTCGACGTGCTCGGCGCGTTCATCGGCCCGCTGTACGGCGTGCTGATCGCCGACTTTTACCTCGTCAAGCGCGGCCGGCTCGTGCGCGACGACCTGTACACGATGTCGGAGCGCGGCACCTACTGGTACACGGGCGGCGTGAACCGCCGCGCGCTCGCGGCGCTGCTGCCGGCCGCGGTGATCGCCGTCATCTGCGTGATGGTGCCAGGCTGGCAGGCCGCTGCGAACTTCTCATGGTTCATCGGCGCGGGGCTCGGCTTCGTGTTCTACCGGCTGCTCGTGAGCACGAAGACCTGAGGAGCGCGCGATGAAGATCAAGCTGATCAATCCGAACACGACGCAGCGGATGACCGATGCGATGGGCCGCTGCGCGCGTGAAATCGCCGCGGCAGGCACCGAGATCGTCGCGGTGAGCCCGCCCATGGGGCCGCCGTCGATCGAAGGCTATTACGACGAGGCGCTCGCGACGCCCGGGCTTCTGGCCGAGATCGCGCAGGGCGAGCGCGATGGCTGCGACGCGTACGTGATCGCGTGTTTCGGCGACCCGGGCCTGTATGCGGCGCGCGAACTCGCGCGCGGGCCGGTGATCGGGATCGCCGAGGCGGCAATGCATGCGGCGAGCGTGCTCGCGCCGGGCTTCTCGGTCGTCACGACCCTCGCGCGCACCTGCGGGATGGCGTGGCATCTCGCCGAGCGCTACGGGATGAAGCGGTTCTGCCGCAACGTGCGGGCGACCGACGTCGCGGTGCTCGAGCTCGACCGGCCCGGTTCGGCGGCGCGGCGGATCATCGTCGACGAATGCCGGCGCGCGCTCGACGAGGACGGCGCCGACGCGATCGTCCTCGGCTGCGCCGGGATGGCCGAATTCGCGCACGAGATAGAGCAGCAGATCGGCGCGCCAGTCGTGGAAGGCGTCACGGCGGCCGTCAAGTGGGCCGAGGCGCTCGTCGCGCTGCGCCTCGCGACCGCGAAGCGCGGCGATTATGCGCGGCCGCTGCCGAAGCGCTACGACGGCGAATTCGCGCGTTTCAGCCCGCCGGAGGACGCGCCCGCACCCGCGCCGGCCGCCGCCACGGCGCGAAGCGGGAGCGACGCGTCGGAACCGGTCCCGAATTTGCCGCAACCGCACATACACGCCGTCTGACATGCACTATCTGCGCCGCTGTATGGGCGCGTATGAACGTTTTCGCTACACTGGGCCGTCATCGCATCGGCCCGTGCGGCCGGCCTCCGGCACCCGCGCGAGTCGATGCGAACCCATTACTTCAGCAAGCTTTCGCGGCACTTCGAACCCATGTCACTCGATCCCAACTATCCTCGCAACCTGATCGGCTACGGCCGCCATCCCGTGCAGGCGAACTGGCCCGGGCGTGCCCGCGTCGCCGTGCAATTCGTCCTGAACTACGAGGAGGGGGGCGAGAACTGCGTGCTGCACGGCGATCCGGGTTCCGAGCAGTTCCTGTCCGAAATCGTCGGCGCGGCCGCGTATCCGGACCGCCACATGAGCATGGAATCGATCTACGAATACGGTTCGCGTGCCGGCGTGTGGCGCATCCTGCGCGAATTCGAGAAGCGCGGGCTGCCGCTGACGGTGTTCGGCGTGGGCATGGCGATCGAGCGTCATCCGGAACTCGCGCGCGCATTCGTCGAGCTGGGTCATGAAATCGCGTGCCACGGCTGGCGCTGGATCCACTACCAGAGCATGACGCCGGAACTCGAAGCCGAGCACATGCGCCTCGGGATGGAAGCGATCGAGCGCGTGACGGGCGAACGTCCGCTCGGCTGGTATACCGGCCGCGACAGCCCGAACACGCACCGTCTCGTCGCGGAATACGGCGGCTTCCTGTACGACTCCGATAACTACGGCGACGACCTTCCGTTCTGGATGGAGGTCGACGTGTCGGGCGGCACGAAGTTGCCGCAACTGATCGTGCCGTACACGCTCGACACGAACGACATGCGCTTCGCGACGCCGCAGGGCTTCAACACCGGCGACCACTTCTTCGACTACCTGCGCGACGCATTCGACGTGCTGTACGCGGAGGGCGACGAAGCGCCGAAGATGCTGTCGATCGGCATGCACTGCCGACTGCTCGGCCGGCCGGGCCGGTTCCGCGGGCTGCAGCGTTTCCTGGATCACATCGAGAAGCACGATCGCGTATGGGTGACGCGCCGTGTCGATATCGCGCGTCATTGGCGTGAACATCATCCGTATCAGCCCAATCATCGAAACGAAGGGAAAGCATGAAGGCGATGCGTTACACGTTGGAGCAACTGAACACGATGGCGCCGAGCGCATTCGTCGCGGCGCTGTCGGGGATCTTCGAACATTCGCCGTGGGTGGCCGAGGTCGCCGCGGGCGAGCGGCCGTTCGCGAGCATCGATGCGCTGCACGAGACGATGTCGAACGCGGTGGAGACGGGCGGCGAAGTGCGCCAGCTCGCGCTGATCAATGCTCACCCGGAGCTCGCCGGCAAGGCCGCCGTGCGCGGCGAGCTGACGGCCGAGTCGACGCGCGAGCAGAGCGGCGCGGGCCTCGACCAGTGCACGCAGGAAGAGTTCGACAAGCTGCTGACGCTGAACCGCACGTATCGCGAGAAGTTTGGCTTTCCGTTCATCCTCGCGGTGCGCGGCTACGACCGGCACGGCATCATCGCGAACTTCGAGTCGCGCGTGAATCATTCGCGCACCGAGGAACTGCGCGCGAGCCTCGACCAGATCTACCGGATCGCGCGCTTTCGTCTCGACGACCTGATCGACGCCTGACACCTCACGACGGCCTGCTGCGTCGCGGCGGCCGATCGCATCACTGAAACAAGGAAACATCATGGCTGTTCCGCTTCTCGATCCCGACGCCCCCGACTTCACGCGGCGCTACGTGAACCTCGCCGACCCGCGCCTCGGTGCGCAGGCGCTCGAGGCCAGCGACGACTTCTTCGCGCCCAAGGACCGGATGCTGAACCCCGAGCCGGCCGTGTTCATTCCCGGCAAGTACGACGACCACGGCAAGTGGATGGACGGCTGGGAAACGCGCCGCAAGCGCACGACGGGCTACGACTGGTGCATCGTCAAGCTCGCGCGGCCGGGCGTGATCAAGGGCTTCGACATCGACACGAGCCACTTCACCGGCAACTTCCCGCCGGCCGCGTCGATCGAGGCGGCATACGTGGCCGATGGCGCCCCGACGCATGCGACCGAATGGGTCGAGATCGTGCCGTCGACGACGCTGCAGGGCAACAGCCATCACTATGTCGAAGCGAGCGACGCACGGGCGTTCACGCACCTGCGCGTGAACATCTATCCGGACGGCGGCATCGCGCGCCTGCGCGTGTATGGCCAGCCGCAGCTCGACTGGGCCGGCGCGAGCGCGACCGAGCAGTTCGACCTCGCGGCGATGGAAAACGGCGGCTACGTGGTAGCCGCGAACAACCAGCATTTCGGCGTCGCGTCGAACCTGCTGCTGCCGGGCCGCGGCGTGAACATGGGCGATGGCTGGGAGACCCGCCGCCGCCGCGAACCGGGCAACGACTGGGCGATCATCGCGCTCGCGCAGCCGGGCGTGATCCGCAAGATCGAAGTCGATACCGCGTTCTTCAAGGGCAATTACCCGGACCGCTGCTCGATCCAGGCCGCGTACGTGTCGGGCGGCACCGACAGCTCGCTGATCACGCAGTCGATGTTCTGGCCGGTGCTGCTCGGCGAACAGAAGCTGCAGATGGACAAGCAGCATTACTTCGAGCACGAAATCGCATCGCTGGGCCCCGTGACCCACGTGCGCCTGAACATCATTCCGGACGGCGGTGTGTCGCGCCTGCGTCTGTGGGGGACGCTCGACAAATGAAGACACTCGTAATCGAACCGCTGACCAAGGACGCGTTCGCGCCGTTCGGCGATGTGATCGAAACGGAAGGCGCGAAGCAGATTCCGATCAACCTCGGCACGACGATCCGCTTTCACGATCTCGCGAAGGTCGACGTGACCGACGAAGACGGCCGCACGCTCGTCAACCTGTTCCGCGGCCAGCCCCGCACGCTGCCGTTCGAGGTGAAGATGCTCGAGCGCCATCCGCTCGGCAGCCAGGCGTTCGTGCCGCTGAACGACCAGCCGTATCTCGTCGTCGTCGCGCCGGCGGGCGATCTCGATCCGTCGAAGATCCGCGCGTTCGTGACGAGCGGGTGGCAGGGCGTGAACTATGCGAAGGGCGTGTGGCATCACCCGCTGATCGCGCTCGGCGGCGTCAGCGACTTCATCGTCGTCGATCGCGGCGGCGATGGATTGAACCTGAACGAGCAGGACCTGCCGGAATCGCTGTGGCTCACCGAGGACGCACTTGATGCGCTGACGGCCTGAGCAGCGTTTCGCCAGTGCAGTTTCATCGAAGAGACCCGCGCGACCTGCGCGGGTTTTTTTATGGTCTCGGCGCACGCATCACGGCATGACGCCGCCGCTACGTCGAAGACGTCGATCGCGTGCTATCGTGCCCGCATCGCCACCGCACGACGCCCGGTTCCCGGGCCGTACCACGATGAGCCAACCTGAAAACGACCTCGCGATCCTGTTGCGCACGATGCGGCCGGAACTGCATCGCGGTGCGTTCGCCTTCGTCGCACTACCGGCCGATGCCGACATATCGTTATCCGAAGCGATCGCGACGTTCCGAGAAACGGAAGGCATGACGATCGTCGTCGACGAGGCAACGGCCGCACGTCGCGGCTGGCCCGTGCTGTTCCGCGCCGCGTGGATCACGCTGACGGTGCATTCGGACCTCGCGGCGGTCGGCCTGACGGCCGCGTTCGCGAGCGCCCTCGGCGCCGCAGGCATCAGCTGCAACGTGATGGCTGCTGCGTATCACGATCACATCTTCGTTCCGTTCGACGACGGCCCGCGCGCGCTTGATGCGCTCGTCGCGCTGCAGCGCGACGCGATGCGGAGCTAGCGGGGCACACGTTCCGGACGGGCAAAAAAAACGGGCCCGTTTCCGGGCCCGCGAACGGAGAGGATTGCGCCGGCAACCGACGGCCGGCGCACGGCGGCTTACTTGACCGCGCCACCCTCGAACCATGCGGCGAGCTTCACGCGCTCGTCGTCGGTCATGTGCGTGACGTTGCCGATCGGCATCGCCTTCAGGCGCACGGCCTGTTCGTAGATGCGTTGCGCGTTCTTCGATACTTCGTCCGGCGTGTCGAACATCACGCCGGCGGGCGCGCTGCCCATCAGCGTCGGCTTCGCCGAGTGGCACTCGACGCAGCGCTGCTGCAGGATCGGCATGATGTCGTTGATCACGATCTTCGGTGCGTTGGCCGCCTGCGCTTCCGGCGCGACCGGCTTCGGCATCGTCCACACCAGTGCGCCCGACAGCAGCGCGACGCCGCCGATCGGCAGGTACCACAGCTGCTTGCCGCGGTGACGCATCACGAAGAACTGACGGATCAGCGCGCCGGCCAGCATGATCAGCACGAGCACGACCCAGTTGAACTTGTTCGTGTACGTCATCGCATAGTGGTTCGACAGCATCGCGAACACGACCGGCAGCGTGAAATACGTGTTGTGCACCGAACGCTGCTTGCCGCGCTTGCCGTAGATCGGGTTCGGTTCTTCGCCCTTGAGCATCTTGTCGACCATCTTGCGCTGGCCGGGGATGATGACGAAGAACACGTTCGCCGACATGATCGTCGCGAGCATCGCGCCGACGATCAGGTACGCCGCACGGCCCGAGAAGATGTGGCACGCGAGGTACGCGGCGACGACGACGTAGACGCCGACGCAGATGCCCAGCACGCGATCGTTGGTGCCGAGGATTCGGCACAGCGAGTCGTAGACGATCCAGCCGGCCGCGAGGAAGCCGAGGGCGGAGGCGACGGCGACCACCGGGCCCATGTCGAGCACGCTCTTGTCGATCAGGTACGTGTTCGGTGCGAGCAGGTACAGCACGAAGAACAGCGAGAAGCCCGACAGCCAGGTCGTGTACGACGGCCACTTCGACCAGTGCAGGTCATCCGGCATTTCCGGCGGGGCGACCGTGTACTTCTGCATGTTGTAGAAACCACCACCGTGGACGTGCCACAGTTCGCCGAACACGCCGCGCTTGCGCTGGTTCGCGTCGGTCGGCGGTTTCAGGCTGTTGTCGAGCGCGACGAAATAGAAGGACTCGCCGATCCACGCAATGGCGACGATGACGTGCAGCCATCGCAGCGCGAGGTTCAGCCAGTCGGTGATGAAGCCTTCCATGAAACTCCTCCAGACTCAGATCGTTGTCTTTGATGCGGGCGCCGATGCGTCGGGCGCCGGTGCGTCGGGTGCCGATGCGCTGTCAGCTGCCGCGATAGGTGCTGTACGACCACGGCGACACGAGCAGCGGCACGTGGTAGTGCGATGCGGTGTCGGCGATGCCGAAGCGCAGGACGACGCGGTCGACGAAGCGGGGTTCGGGCACCTTCACGCCGAGCGACGCGAAGTAGTCGCCGGCATGGAACACGAGTTCGTATTCGCCGGCGGCGAGCGCGGCGCCTTCGAGCAGGGGTTCGTCGCAGCGGCCGTCGCTATTGGTCAGAACGGTCTTGATTGCGCGGCGCGATTCGCCGTCCAGCGCGTAGAGGTCCACCTTGATGGCAGCGCCGGGGCGACCGTGTGCCGTATCGAGTACGTGGGTAGTGAGCTTTCCCATTCGCAATTGTCCTTGTGTGAATGCGAGGTTCGGCGGCGACTCGATCCATTGACTGTGCGGCGGATCGAGGCTCCACGTCACGTGGCTACATACCCGTCGGCGAGATTGAAGCGAGCGCCGTGCAGGCATTGTAAAAAGGTTCCCCGCGCAAATACGGGCGCGATATCAAAGATAATGCGCCGCGCATGAGCGGCTGTCGACGGCACGCCGGATACGGCTTCCGGCGGCTGTTTCGGGCGCTCGGCCGGGCGTTGCGCGGCGTACCATATCGAATCCGTGAAGCGCGGTATTCCGGATCGCGCATTGTGTGCGGCGCGCGCTTGGGCGATCCTCCCGCCGTGCGCGTCGGCCCGTGGCCCGCGCGCACCCCGAAGACGGCGAGCACGCCGGGTAACCGGGCCAGGGCGTTCGAACGGACGCAGGCACCGGAGCGTGCCGCGATTCAGCGTTCGAACGGCTGTGTGACCGTCCCCAGGAACCGCCCCTGGGGGCAGACCGACGCGGAGAACGCATGAACCTCGAGCAGCACGCCGGCGCACGCGCGCCGAACTCTTCCTCATCCCGCCCGAAAACCCTGCTGGTCAAGCACGCCGACGTGCTCGTGACCATGGACGACACGCGCCGCGAGCTGCGCGACGCGGGGCTCTATATCGAAGACAACCGGATCGTCGCGGTCGGCCCGAGCGCCGAGTTGCCCGATACCGCGGACGAAGTGCTCGACCTGCGCGGCCACCTCGTGATCCCGGGGCTCGTGAACACGCATCACCACATGTACCAGAGCCTCACGCGCGCGGTGCCGGCCGCGCAGAACGCCGAACTGTTCGGCTGGCTGACGAACCTGTACCGGATCTGGGCGCACCTGACACCCGAGATGATCGAGGTGTCGACGCTGACCGCGATGGCCGAACTGCTGCAGTCGGGCTGCACGACGTCGAGCGACCATCTGTACATCTATCCGAACGGAAGCCGGCTCGACGACAGCATCGGCGCCGCGCAGCGAATCGGCATGCGCTTTCATGCGAGCCGCGGTGCGATGAGCGTCGGCCAGCGCGATGGCGGGCTGCCGCCCGATTCGGTCGTCGAGCGCGAGCCCGATATCCTGCGCGACGCGCAGCGCCTGATCGAGACCTATCACGACGAAGGCCGCTACGCGATGCTGCGGGTGGTGGTCGCGCCGTGCTCGCCGTTCTCGGTGAGCCGCGGCCTGATGCGCGATGCGGCCGTGCTCGCGCGCGAGTACGGCGTGTCGCTGCACACGCACCTGGCGGAGAACGTCAACGACATCGCGTACAGCCGCGAGAAGTTCGGGATGACGCCCGCCGAATATGCGGAAGATCTCGGCTGGGTCGGCCACGACGTATGGCATGCGCACTGCGTGCAGCTCGACGATGCGGGCATTGGCCTGTTTGCGCGCACCGGCACCGGCGTCGCGCACTGCCCATGTTCGAACATGCGGCTCGCGTCGGGCATCGCGCCCGTGAAGAAGATGCGTCTCGCGGGTGTGCCGGTCGGGCTCGGCGTCGACGGTTCCGCGTCGAACGACGGCGCGCAGATGGTTGCGGAAGTGCGGCAGGCGCTGCTGCTGCAGCGGGTCTGTTTCGGGCCCGACGCGATGACCGCGCGCGAGGCGCTCGAGATCGCGACGCTGGGCGGCGCGAAGGTGCTGAACCGTGACGACATCGGCGCGCTGAAGCCCGGCATGGCCGCGGACTTCGCCGCGTTCGACCTGCGTCAGCCGCTGTTCGCGGGCGCGCTGCACGATCCGGTCGCGGCGCTCGTGTTCTGCGCGCCGTCGCAGACGGCGTACACGGTGGTGAACGGGAAGGTGGTGGTGCGGGAAGGGCGGCTCGCGACGCTCGACCTGCCGCCGGTCATCGAGCGTCACAACGCGCTGGCGCAAGCACTCGTGGAGGCGTCGCGCTGACGCATCGATGTGAAGGTCGCGCTGCGATCGGGCGCGTGGCCGCGGCCGTGGCCGCCACACGCCACGATTGCACGGGGTCGCACCGCGGCGGCATGGCCGCCGCGCGCGTCGTGCGCGATTACGTCTCGATCAGCGTGCGGGTTGCTTCAGCGACGAGGCTGCGCAGCCAGCGCACTTCGTCGGAGTAGTGGCAGCGTTCGTGCCACAGCTGGTAGTACTGCATCGGCGGGAAGTCGAGCGGCGCCGGCACGACCGACAGCGGCAGGAACTTCGCGTAGTGATCGGCGAACAGGCGCGTCGTCGTGAAGATCAGGTCGGACTTCACCAGCACGTACGGCGCGAGGTTGAAGTACGGCAGCGTGACGACCACGTGACGCTTGAGCCGTTCGCGCGCGAGATGCACGTCGATCGCGCCGCGCTGGCCGACCGAGTACGGCGTCGGCGCGAGATGCGGCGCGTTCAGGTACTGGTCGAGCGTGAGCCCGCCGCGCTTCGCGAACGGATGCGTGTTGCTCATCAGGCAGACGATTTCGTCGACGAACAGGTTCGACAGGTGCAGCTGCTCGGGTGGCTCGGGCCAGTTGCCGACGACGATGTCGAGCTTGCCGTCTTCCAGCGCGAGCTCGTAGTCGAATGCGGGGCCGAGCGAGTGGAACTCGAGCGTCGCGTTCGGCGCCGCCTGGCGGAAGCGTTCGACGACGGTCGGCACGAACAGCACGTTCAGGTAGTCGGGGCAGCCGATCCGGTAGCAGCGGATCGACGTGGCCGGGTCGAAATTGTGCTGCTGGAACTTGATGCGCTCGATTTCGCGCAGTGCGTTCTGCACCGGCTCGAGCAGGCGCAATCCGTACTCGGTTGGGACCATGCCGGACTTGCCGCGCACGAGCAGTGGGTCGCCTGTGATGTCGCGCAGGCGCCGCAGTGCGGCGCTGATCGCCGGTTGCGACTGGTTCAGTTTGACGGCCGCGCGCGTGACACTACGCTCCATCAACAAGGTGTGCAAGACGCGCAAGAGGTACGTGTCGATCGCCTCGCGTTGCTGACTCATGATTTCTCCGGTTTATATGTCTGGGCTGATCGAGGGGTGATGTGGGTATATGGTTTTTAATATGAACGAAAACCAGCGTCAAGAGATGGATACCCGCACACGCACGCCGGCCGGGCCTCGCGAAGGGACCCGAACGGGGCGTGATGCGGGTGGGCGCGGCGCCGCGCGGATGCGCATTGCACGCATCCGGCGGCCAGTGCACCGCGCGTGACGCGCGTGCGTCAGTCGTCGATACGCATGCCGACTTTCAGCGTGACCTGCCAGTGGATGACCTGGTCGCCTTCGATGTGGCCGCGCGTTTCGGTGACCTGGAACCAGTGCAGGTTGTGCAGCGTCTTGCCGGCTTTCGAGATCGCGTTGCGGATGGCGTCGTCGCACGATTGCCGCGACGAACCGGTCAGTTCGATCAGCTTGTAGACGTGGTCGCTCATGATGCGCTCCCTGGGATGTCGATGTGTGCGGCCGCGCAAGCGGCGGGCCCGAGGCGGCACCGCGCGTGTCCGGCTTCTTGAGTGATAGGTATGATGGGCGGCAAGTGCAACCCCAATTGGAGACGAGGAACATCGTGGAAGTCGGATTTTGCGGACCGGGATTGATGGGCGCGCCGATGATTCGGCATTTGCTGGCGGCGGGCCATCGGGTCAGCGTATGGAACCGGACGCGCGCCAAGGCCGAGGCGCTCGAAAAGGACGGTGCACAGGTGGTCGACACGCCACGCGAACTGGCCGAGCGCGTCGACACGGTGTTCGTGTGCGTGCTCGACGGCCGTGCGGTCGGCGACGTCGCGTTCGGCGAGCACGGGCTCCTCGCCGGCGATGCGAATGCGCGCCGCCTGAAGCGCATCGTCGATCATTCGAGCATTCCGCCTGCCGCGACGCGCGACTACGCGGCGCGCGCGGCCGCGCTCGGCGTCGGCTGGATCGACGCGCCCGTATCGGGCGGCGTGCCCGGCGCGCAGGCCGGCACGCTCGCGGTGATGGCGGGCGGTGGCGCGATCGACCTCGACGCGGTGCGGCCGCTGATCGACACCTATGCGTCGCGCATCACGCACATGGGCGACGCGGGCGCGGGCCAGACCGCGAAACTCTGCAACCAGGCGATCGTCACCGCGACGGTGACCGCGATCGCGGAAGCGGTCGGCCTCGCACAGGCGAGCGGCATCGACGCCGCGCGTCTGGCCGACGCGCTGGCGGGCGGGTGGGCCGATTCGGTGCTGCTGCAGACCTTCGTGCCGCGCATGACGTCAGGCGGCCATCCGCCGATCGGCGCGCTGAGCACGTTCCAGAAGGACGTCGACGCGATCGCCGACGCCGCGCGCGACACGGGCGCGGTAATGCCCGTATCGGCCACGGTGCAGCAGGTGCTCCGGCTGGGCGCCGCGCAGGGGCTTGCCGGTGCCGATTTCGCCGCGTTCATCGACATCGTCCGGCCCGGCAACGGGCGCGCGACGGCGCAATGATCGCGCCGCGACAGTGAAGCGGGAAGCCTGAATGGCCGATGGGCCGCCCGGAGGCGGCCCATCGTGTCGGTGTCGGTTCAGCCGAGGGAGCGCGGTGTCGTGTCGCCGGCGTTCTGGCGTCCGAGGCCGCCGCGCAGGCTCGCCTTCGTGCCTGCACCAAATTCGGGCAGGATGCGCGCGCGGGCGCGGCTCGCGAACACGAGGAAGCCGAAGCCGTTCGCCTCGTACCAGTACCCGCCGTTCTCGAGGCCGTCGAGCGGTTGTTCGAGTGCGTTGGCGATCGATTCGATGCAGCGCTTGCGCAGTTCGGCGATGGCCGGATAGGGCGGCTGAGCGCCGCGCACGCTGCACAGGAGCACGTCGAGGCCGGGCAGCACATGCGCATACAGGACGGGTTCGTCCTGCGCACGGGCGCGGGCAATCTTGGTGTCGAGCTGCGCGAACGGTTTCGAGTGGCGCAATACCGCGAGGAACGACTCCTGGCCGTCCTGTTGCGCACGTCGACGTTTTTTCGGGAAGGACATAAACACTCGCCTCAAAAACAATTGCAAGAAATGCGGCACTTTCATGCGACCCACTCCCGGCTATGTACGCCGCATGTCGATCCTTTATAGCACACGAAAATGCTGCACTCGTGCGGTACGACGATCAATGTCTCCCGTCGACCCGCTTGCCACGATGATCGACACAGCCAGCGTCTTGGCGCCCGTACTGTCGTTTAGTCTCCATCATAGACCTGCTTTTCCCGCGCGTGCATTCGCGCGTCACAAAAAAGTGAGATGGGCCACGCGCGGCGCGTGCCCATGAAAAAGGCCCGCACTTGGCGGGCCCGGCGGATGCTACGTGGCGCGGTGCTCAGCGTTGCTTGAGCGAATCGCGGATCTCGCGCAGCAGCACGGTGTCTTCCGGCGTCGCGGCCGGCGCGGTTTCTTCCGGCTTGCGCAGCTTGTTGATGAATTTCACCATCAGGAAAATGATGAATGCGAGGATCACGAAATTGATCGCCACGGTGATGAACGAGCCGTAGCCGAATGCGGCGACGCCCGCAGCCTGCAGGTCCTTGAACGAATCGGGATTACCCTTGAACGACGGAGGGATGGTGCCGAGCAGAACGAACTTGTTCGAGAAATCCAGACCGCCCGTCAGCACGCCGATGACCGGCATGATGAGGTCTTTCACGACCGAGTCGACGATCTTCGAGAATGCGCCGCCGATGATCACGCCGACGGCGAGATCCATCACGTTGCCTTTGACGGCGAACTCCTTGAATTCCTTGATTATGCTCATGAGCGGCTTTCTCCTAGTTGGGCGAGGGGAGGCGTGCCGCGACGCGCAGGGCTGCGAAGCGTCTGGCGGGTCGGAGGGGACCGGAGGCACGCCGATGGCCGCATGATAGCGAACGTGCCCCATTGCCGGTAGCCCATCTTGAAATGATTAACAAATCACGGAGGGCGCCGTGCGAGCGGAAATGAAAGGAAGCGCGGTGTAAGGAGGGCGGGCGCGGCGCGATGCGTCAACGCCCGCGTGTGGACTGCTCAGGTGTTGTCGTCGGTCCAGCCGTCGTCGTTGCTGCCGAGATCGACGCTGCCTCCGCCGTTGCCGTCGCTCCAGTTCGAGTTGTCGCCGCGGCCGAGGTCGAAGCCCGGATCGTTGTTCTCCTGGCGCCGGCGCTGGTCGTCGACGATCACGTCGCGTTCGACCACGCGTTCGCGGCCGCCGGACATCGCCTCGCCGAGCAGCACGCCCGTCAGCAGCCCGCCCATTCCACCGCCGAAGCCACCGCCTTGCTGGACCACGACGGGCGGCTGCTGTTGCGGGTACGGCTGCTGCGGGTACGGTTGCTGCTGATAGGGCTGGCCTTGCATGCCGGTCACGCGATCGGCTTCCTGCGCATACACGGAGCCGCTGCCGTTTGCGGGCGCCGCGGGTTGCGCGCTCGGATCGGGGCGGCCTTCGACGCGTGCCTTCACGCTCGCATGTCGCTGTTCGAGTTCGTCGATGCGATACGGCGGCACCGGGTTCTTGCCGTTCGACAGCGCCTCGACGAGCGTGCGTGCATCGGTCTCGATGCCTTCGAGTTCGCCGGTGAGTGCGGCGGCGCCCGGCGCCGTCGACAGCTTCGCGTCGAGTTTCAGCGGACGGATGTCGTTCAGCACGTCGGTCGCGCGTTTCAACTGCCTGCGGCGTTCGTCGTCGGCGCGGCTGTTATCGGCGGAGCGTGCGCGCCGCAAGGTCCAGCGCAGCACCAGCGCGATGATCGCGACGATCAGCCCGAGGCCGATCCACATGCCGATCGACGGACCGTGTTTCGCGACCGGCGCGGCGGGGGCGAGCGACGACTGCAACGAACCGGCCTGGGTGGCCGACGGTGCGTTGTCGCTTGTGCGCGCGGCGTCCGCGCGAATGCGCGATTCGGTCTGCGCGAAACGCGCCGCATCGGTGAAGCGCAGTTGCGGATCGAGCGACTTCGCTCGCTGCAGTTGCGCGAGCGCGTCGGACGCGCGGCCTTCGCGGTCCAGCACCTGTGCGTACAGGTAGCGCGCATGCGCGTTGTTCGGATGCGCGTCGATGACTTGCGACAGCTGCGTGTCGGCCTGCTGCCAGTTGCGCTGCGCGATCGATTGCTCGACCTGCTGCAGCGACGGGACCGCAAACGCGGCGGACGACAGCAGCATCAGCGAGAGGCCGAGAGCGGCGAGAGATTTCTTCATGGTCGAACCGGGCGCAAGCGCCCGTCTCCTGACGATCGGTGCGCGCCGCAGGCCCGGCGGGCCGCGGCGCGGTTGCCGTTACTGCGCGGGCGTGTCGAGCTGCTTCTTCAGCGCGGCGAGGCGGTCCTCGACCGACGGGCCCTTGTTCAGCGCGGCGAGCTTGTCGTCGAGCGCCTTGCCGCTCGACGTGTCGGCCGAATTCAGGCGGGCGTCCGAGCGTGCGTTCTGCAGCGCGACCTTGTCCTCGAGCTTCTGGAAATCCTCGGACAGGTTCTTGCCGCCGATGCCGCCCAGCGCGCTGGCCGCGACGTCCTTCGCCTGCGCGATTTCCTGCTTGGCCTGCAGGATGTTCGAGCGTGCGTTCAGGTCGTTGCGGCGCTGACGCATGTCGGCGATCTGCCCCTTCAGCTTGTCGACCGACGGCTCGAGCGTCGTGAGTTCGGCCGCGAGCGCATCGCGCTCGGCTTCCGCGTTCGATTGCGCGGCGAGCGCCTCGCGTGCGAGTGCTTCGTCGCCGGCCTGCAGCGCGCGCTTCGCGCCGTCCTCGTACTTCTTCACCTTGTCGTCGGCCGCATCGCGCTTGCTGCGCTGGGTCGCGACTTGTGCCTCGATCTCGATCAGCGAATTCTCGGCACGGCCGATGCTGTCGTCGAGCTCCCGCACGATCTGCCGTGCGTCGCGCGACGGATCCTGTACCGAGTCGGCCGCGTCGTTCAGCAGGCCTTTGATCGTGCGCGAAACAGAGTCGAAAAGCGACATGAAATCCTCCGTGGTTGAAAGGTGCCGCGTCAGCGGCAATGCCCGTCGCGAATCGGTTCCGACCCGCGTGAGCTGGCGGATATTACACCGCCGGCCCCTTAAATACGGCTTAAGTGCCGGAGTTCAAGCGCCATGCGCGTGCGGACTTCAACCTTTCGCATCTGAAAGAAACATCGCCGCACGCACCGGGTTGCGAGTCCATGATAGGCGGAGCATCGCGCCAATACGTTCCGCAATTCACGCTTGTGCGGGAATTTTTACAAAAAATCGCGAAGCCGATCGGTCGATTTCATTAAAATGCGCTGTCACGTCGCGGGAACGGATCGCCGCGCGGCGGGGTCTGTCGACGTGACAGTTGCCACGATGCACCCACTCTGATTCATCCGCTTGCATTTTCCGCATGCGTCCGAGGGCGCCACGCCGCCCGCCATTCCGACATGCCAATTATCAAACGACCGTCTTCTCCTTCCGACCGAAACGAGCCTCACTACACGTTGCGCCGTTCGCCGTCGGGGGCCTATTACCCCGATGACGACGACCGCGGCGACGACCGTCGCGCGCAGCGCCGCGGAGGCGGGGGCGCCGATCGCCGCTCGTTCGGCTCGCGCGTCGCGCTGTGGTTCGTCGGCCTGTTCGCGACGCTCGCGATCGTCGGTGCGCTGATCGTCGGCTACGCACTCGTCGTGATGGCGCCGCAACTGCCGTCGCTCGATGCGCTGACCAACTACCAGCCGAAGGTGCCGCTGCGCGTGTTCACCGCCGACCACGTGCTGATCGGCGAGTTCGGCGAGGAGCGCCGCAGCCTCGTGCGCTTCCAGGACATTCCCGACGTGATGAAGAAGGCGGTGCTCGCGATCGAGGACTACCGCTTCTACGAGCACGGCGGCGTGGACTTCCTCGGCATCCTGCGCGCGGGCGTCGCCGACCTGATGCACGGCGGCGCGCGCCAGGGCGCGAGCACGATCACGATGCAGGTCGCGCGCAACTTCTTCCTGTCGAGCGAGAAGACGTATACGCGCAAGATCTACGAGATGCTGCTCGCGTACAAGATCGAAAAGGCCCTGACGAAGGACCAGATCCTCGAGCTGTACATGAACCAGATCTACCTGGGCCAGCGCTCGTACGGTTTCGCGGCCGCCGCGCGCGTGTATTTCGGCAAGGACCTGAAGGACATCACGCTCGCGGAAGCGGCAATGCTCGCGGGGCTGCCGAAGGCGCCGTCCGCATACAACCCGGTCGTCAATCCGAAGCGCGCGAAGGTGCGTCAGGAGTACATCCTGAAGCGCATGCTCGAGATCGGCTACATCACGCAGCCGCAGTACGACCAGGCGGTGAAGGAAGAGATCCACGTGCGCACGCCGGGCAACCAGTACGCGGTGCACGGCGAATACGTCGCCGAGATGGTGCGGCAGATGATGTATCAGCAGTACAAGGATGAAACCTATACGCGCGGGCTGACCGTCACGACGACGATCAACTCGGCCGACCAGGAAGCGGCGTACCAGGCCGTGCGTCGCGGCATTCTCGATTACGAGCGCCGCCACGGCTATCGCGGGCCGGAAGGCTCGATCAACCTGCCGGCGGCCGGCGACGATCGCGACGAGGCGATCGACGATGCGCTCGCCGATCACCCGGACAACGGCGACCTGCAGTCGGCGGTGGTGCTGGCTGCGGCGCCGAACGCGGTCGAGGTGCAGTTCGTCGGCGGCGCGACGACGACGATCGGCCCGCCCGGGCTGCGCTTCGTGTCGGCCGCGCTGAGCCCGCGCGCGAACGCGACGCTGCGGATCAAGCCGGGCTCGATCGTGCGCGTGCTGAAGGACGGCAACGCGGGCTGGCAGGTCGTGCAACTGCCGCAGGTCGAAGGCGCGCTCGTCGCGATCGCGCCGCAGGACGGTGCGATCCGCTCGCTCGTCGGCGGCTTCGACTTCAACAAGAGCAAGTTCAACCACGTGACGCAGGCGTGGCGCCAGCCGGGTTCGTCGTTCAAGCCGTTCATCTATTCGGCGTCGCTCGACAAGGGCCTCGGACCGGCGACGATCATCAACGACGCACCGTTGTACTTCCCGCCGAGCGTGCCGGGCGGCACCGCGTGGGAGCCGAAGGACGACGACCAGCCCGACGGGCCGATGTCGATGCGTACGGCCCTGCAGCGTTCGAAGAACCTCGTGTCGATCCGGATCCTCGCGTCGATCGGCACGCAGTACGCGCAGGAGTACGTGACGCAGCGCTTCGGCTTCGATCCGGCGAAGACGCCGCCGTACCTGCCGATGGCGCTGGGTGCCGGCCTCGTCACGCCGCTGCAGCTCGCGACCGGCTATGCGGTGTTCGCGAACGGCGGCTACAAGGTCGATCCGTACCTGATCGCCGAAGTCGACGACGCGCGCGGCCAGCCGCTGCAGAAGTCGCAGCCGGTGATCGCCGGCGGCACCGCGCCGCGCACGATCGAGGGCCGCAACGCATACGTGATGAACAGCCTGCTGCATACGGTCGCGACGGCCGGCACGGGCGCGGGCACCAACGCGCTCGGCCGAAGCGACCTGCAGGGCAAGACGGGTACGACGAACGATGCGAAGGACGGCTGGTTCGCCGGCTACCAGCAGTCGCTCGTCGCCGTTGCATGGATGGGCTTCGACCAGCCGAAGAGCCTCGGCAGTCGCGAATTCGGCGCGCAGCTCGCGCTGCCGATCTGGGTGAACTACATGCGCACCGCGCTGAATGGCGTACCCGAGCAGCAGATGCCGATGCCGGACGGGCTGACGTCGATCGACGGCGAGCTTTACTACGCTGATCGCACGCCGGGCAACGGCTTCGTCGCGAGCGTGGACATCAACCCGGCCGCGAACGCGATCAGCGCGAACGACGCGCTCGGCTCGGCCGGCTCGGAGGGGCTCGCACCGCCGCCCGTCACGCAGCAGGAGAAGCAGCAAATCATGGACATGTTCGAGAGCAAGTAAGCGAAACGCGGATGTCTCGCATGCGACGGGCGCCTTCGGGCGCCCGTTTTTTTTTGCGCATCGCCGCGCGTCGGTCGATGCGGACGAGTCAGAACGACGCGCAGGCCGGCACGCGCGTGATGCCGACCGACTCCTGCCGGAAGCGCTCGCGGTACGCTTGCCGGATCTCGGCAAGCCGCGCGTGCGTGGCGGCCGTATCGTCGGCGACGATGCGGACCACGAAACTTGCTTCGCGGATGATCTGGCCGGTGGCGCGGTCGCGCCATTGGCCGTGGGTGTCCCAGTACGTGAAGCCGTCCGGAAAGCGTGGCGTGACGACGTCGGCGAGGAAGGCCGCACGTTCCGCATCGGTGACGGGGCCGCGTCCGGCGATTGCGCGCCCGAACAGCAGGTCGGCCTGAAGCATCTGGTGCGCGTTCGGCTGCACGCAGGCCGCGGGCGTGTCGATGACGGGCGAGGGCGGTGCCGCGCAACCAGCGAGCAGCGCGATGGCGGCGGCGCCGATCGCGTGGTGCGCGCGACGCCGCCACGTCGCGGGACGTGCGTTCGAAGACGGCATCTGCCTATTTCGCGTCCGGCATGCCTCGCGCGCGTAAAACGCTGCGCGCTCAATCACTTGCGTGCATGTCCGGCGGGTTATCAACAGGGCTGTCAACATAAACTGGGGATAACCCTCGGTGCCGTGCACGGCTTCAGTGCTGCAGTTTCGCGTGCGCGAGATGCATGCCGAGCGTCGCGGGGTCGGTGTTCGTGCCCGACAGCAGCACGCCGACCCGCTTTCCCTGCAGCGTTTCGCGCAGCGGGCCGAGCAGCGCCGCGAGCGCTGCCGCGCACGCCGGTTCGACCGCCAGCTTCAGGTGCGAGAACAGGAACAGCATCGCCGCGCGCAGCGCGTCGTCGGACACCGTGACGATCCGGTCGACGTGGCGCCTGCACAGCTGGTAGCTGTATTCCTCGGTGTGCGGTGCCATCAACGAGTCGGCGATGGTCTGCATCGCGCTCATCGTGATCGTGTGATTTGCCGCGAAGCTGCGGCTCATCGCGTCGGCGCCTTCCGGTTCGACGCCATACACGTGCACGCGCGGATTCGCGAGCCGCAGCGCGGTCGCCATGCCGGCCGCGAGCCCGCCGCCGCCGATCGGCACGATCACCGCGTCGAGATCGGGTGTCTGCGTTGCCCATTCGTAGCCGAGCGTCGCGGTGCCGAGAATCGTGTGATAGCCGTTGAACGGATGGATGAAGAAGCGGCCTTCCTCGGCCTCGATCCGCCGCACGAGGTCGAATGCCTGCGACGCGCTGCCGGCGAGCACGACTTCCGCGCGGTACTGCTTGCACTGCGCGATGCGCGCCGGGCTCGCGGTATGGAACATCACGACCTTCGCGCTGCTGCCGAGCCGCATCGCCGCGTACGCGACGGCTGCCGCATGATTGCCGGCCGACACACACGTGACGCCGGCGCTCTTGCGCGCTTCGTCGAGGGCCAGCAGGTGCGTGAACGCGCCACGCGCCTTGAAGCTGCCACTCACCTGCAGCAGCTCGAACTTGAAGTTGACGTGCGTGCCCTCGAGGGAAGGCAGGTCGGCGCGCTCGAACACGGGCGTGCGCGCGACCCACGGCGACAACGCGAAATGCTGCGCGGCGATTTCGTCGAGCGTCGGAATCGGCTCGCCGTCGATCGTCGTATGGGCAGTGCCCTGTTGTTCAGTCGACATGACGTGGCGGGTGGCGGGGTGGGCCGGCCCGCACACGCAGGCCGGCGTGGCGGGGGCAGTCAGTGTGCGTCGACCGACATGCTGCGGATGAACTTGCGCAGGAACTGCTCGCAGGCGGCGAGCTGCGCGAGTTCGACATATTCGTTCGGCTTGTGCGCCTGTTCGATGTTGCCGGGCCCGCAGACGATGCTCGGGATGCCCGCGCGTTCGAACAGGCCAGCCTCGGTGCCGTATGCGACCTTGCGCTTGTCCTGGTCGGCCGTCAGCGCGCGCACGAGCTGCGTGATCGCGGCCTGTTCGGTCGCATCGAGCCCGGGTGCGGCGGCGATCTTCGAGAACTCGATCGCCGCGTTCGGATGCTCGCGACGCATCTGCGGCAGCAGCGTTTCCTGCGCATACGCTTCGATGCGCGTGAAGATCTGCTCGGGATCGAGCGTCGGCAGGTTGCGGAACTCGAAGTCGAACCGGCATTCGGCCGGCACCGTGTTGATCGCGTTGCCGCCCTGGATCGTGCTCGTTTGCGCGGTCGTGAACGGTACGTCGTACAGCTCGTCGAACGGGCCTTCGGCGCGGAAGCGCTCTGCGATGTCGCGGATGTGGCAGATGAGGCGCGCCGCGTACTCGATCGCGTTCAGGCCCTTCGGCGTCAGCGACGAGTGTGCCGCGTGGCCGCGTACGCAGCAGCGATATGCGTTGATGCCCTTGTGCGCGATGATCGGCCGCATGCTGGTCGGCTCGCCGACGATGCAGCCGGACGGCTTCACGCCGCGCTTGACCAGATCGGCGATCAGAAGCGGTGCGCCCGCGCAGCCGATTTCCTCGTCATAGGACAGCGCGAAATGGATCGGCTTCGCGAGCTTCGTCGCCTGCATCTCGGGCAGCAGCGCGAGCGCCGTGCCGATGAAGCCCTTCATGTCGCACGTGCCGCGGCCATACAGGCGGCCGTCGCGCAGCTCCGGCGCGAACGGGTTGCTGTCCCACTGCTGGCCGTCGACCGGCACGACGTCGGTGTGCCCCGACAGCACGATGCCGCCGTCGGTCGAGCCGTCGTGCGCGGGCACCGTCGCGAACAGGTTGGCCCAGCCTTCGCGCGGATCGTGCGTGAGCGTCGACGCGATGCCCTTCGCGGCAAGCGCGTCGCGCACCGTTTCGATCAGGCCGAGGTTCGGCACGCGGCTCGTCGTGTCCATCGACACCAACTGCTTGATCCAGGGCAGGCTGACGAGCGAAGCGTCGCCTTGGTCGGCGGCGGACGGCGCCGTCGCGTCGAGAGTGGACATGGCAAAACTCCGTCTGATGAATGGGAAAATCATACTCAAAAACGCGTTCGCCCGCCTTCACCGGCCGCGATGCGGTGCAGCATCGCGGCCGTGTGGTCAACGTGCCGCGCTCGCCGCGTCGGCGCGCGGCGCGAGTGCGCGCAGCGTTTCCTTGATCGTCGATACGCGGATCGCGAGATCCGGCGAGCGCGTCTCGATGCGCAGCTTGTCCTGGCCCGCGAGCTTGATGTGCCGGTGTTTCTGCACCATGTCGATGATCCGCATCGGGTCGATCGGCGGATTCGGCTCGAACTGCAGCCCGATCGCCGCCTCGCTCGCGTCGATCTTGACGATGCCGAGCGGCTTCGCGGCGATCCGCAGCCGGTGCGTCTCGACGAGCGCGTGCGCCTGCGGCGGCAGCTTGCCGAAGCGGTCGATCAGCTCTTCCTGGATACCGTCGATCGCGTCGCCGTGCTCGCAGTTCGCGAGACGCTTGTACAGCGATAGCCGCTCCTGCACGTCCGCGCAGTAGTCGGCAGGCAGGATCGCGGGCGCATGCAGGTTGATTTCCGTCGTCGCGGCGAGCGGGGCGGTGAGGTCGGGCTCCTTGCCGTTCTTCAGCGCCTTCACCGCGTCGTTCAGCATGTCGGTGTAAAGCTGGAAGCCGATCTCGTGGATCTCGCCCGACTGCTTGTCGCCGAGCACCTCGCCGGTGCCGCGGATCTCGAGGTCGTGCATCGCGAGATAGAAGCCCGAACCGAGTTCCTCCATTTGCTGGATCGCCTCGAGCCGGCGCTGCGCCTGCTTGGTCAGCGACTGCGGGTCGTGGACCAGCAGGTACGCATACGCCTGGTGGTGCGAACGGCCGACGCGGCCGCGCAACTGGTGCAGCTGCGCGAGGCCGAACTTGTCCGAGCGATGCATGATGATCGTGTTCGCGCTCGGCACGTCGATGCCGGTTTCGATGATGGTCGTGCACAGCAGCACGTTCGCGCGCTGCGCGACGAAATCGCGCATCACGCGTTCGAGTTCGCGCTCGTGCATCTGGCCGTGCGCGATCACGATGCGCGCCTCGGGCACGAGTTCCTCGAGCATCGCCTTGCGGTTCTCGATCGTCTCGACCTCGTTGTGCAGGAAATACACCTGGCCGCCACGCTTCAGCTCGCGCAGCATCGCCTCGCGGATCACGCTTTCCTCCTCGCGCCGCACGAAGGTCTTGATCGCGAGCCGCTTCTGCGGCGCGGTCGCGATCACCGAGAAATCGCGCAGCCCCTCGAGCGCCATCCCGAGCGTGCGCGGGATCGGCGTCGCGGTGAGCGTCAGCACGTCGACTTCCGCGCGCAGCGCCTTCAGCGCTTCCTTCTGGCGCACGCCGAAGCGGTGTTCCTCGTCGATGATGACGAGGCCGAGGCGCTTGAACTGCACGTCCGACGACAGCAGCTTGTGCGTGCCGATGACGATGTCGACGCTGCCTTCGTTGATCTGCGCGATCGCCGTGTTCACTTCCTTCGCGGTCTTGAAGCGCGACAGCTCGACGATCCGCACCGGCCAGTCCGCGAAGCGGTCCACGAAGGTCTGCGTGTGCTGCTCGGCGAGCAGCGTGGTCGGCGACAGCAGCGCGACCTGCTTGCCGCCCATCACCGCGATGAACGCGGCGCGCAGCGCGACCTCGGTCTTGCCGAAGCCGACGTCGCCGCACACGAGGCGGTCCATCGGCTTGCCGCTCGTCATGTCGCCGATCACGGCCGCGATCGCCGCGGCCTGGTCGGGCGTCTCCTCGAAGCCGAAGCTTTCCGCGAACTTCACGTAGTCGCGCGGGTCGAGCGCGAACGCGTGGCCTTCGCGGGCCGCGCGGCGCGCATACAGGTTCAGCAGCTCGGCGGCCGTGTCGCGAATTTGCTGCGCGGCCTTGCGCTTCGCGCGCTCCCACTGGCCCGAGCCGAGCGCGTGCAGTGGCGCGCTGTCGGGATCGGCGCCGCTGTAACGCGAGATCACGTGCAGTTGCGCGACCGGCACGTAGAGCTTGCTGTCGCCCGCGTATTCGAGATGCAGGAACTCGGTCTCGCCTTCGCCGAGATCCATCGACACGAGGCCCATGTAGCGGCCGATGCCGTGCTGCGCATGCACGACCGGATCGCCGACTTTCAGTTCCGACAGGTCGCGCACCATCGCGTCGACGTTGCTCGCCTGTTCCTGGCGGCGGCGCCCGGCGCGGCGGCCGAGCGCACCGTACAACTCGGTTTCGGTGACGATCGCGTAGCCTTCGCCCGGCACCGCGAAGCCGCTCGCGAGCGGCGCGACGCCGAGCGCGAAGGGCGCGTCGCTTTCGAGCCAGCCTGCGAAGTGGTCGTTCGACGCGGGGCGCAGGTGATGCTCGGCGAGCAGTTGCAGGATCGTTTCGCGGCGGCCGGCCGATTCGACCGTCAGCAGCACGCGCTTGCCCGACGATTCGACGTACGTGCGCAGCGCGGCGAGCGGATCGTCCGCATGGCGGTCGACGGTGAGCTCGGGCAGGCCCGTCGCCCAGCCGCCGGCCGGCTGCGCGGGCAGCACGACGCGCGCGAACGGCTTCGCGAACGCGAAGAAATCCTCGTCGGACAGGAACAGGCGCTGCGGCTCGAGGATCGGCCGCTCGCGATCGTGCGCGAGGAACGCGTGACGCTGCTTCGTATCGGCCGTGAAGCGGCGGATCGACGCTTCGAGGTCGCCGGTGAACACGAGGTGCGCATCCGGCGGCAGGTAGTGGAACAGCGTGGCCGTCTCGTCGAAGAAGAGGGGCAGGTAATACTCGATGCCGGCCGACGGCACGCCGTTGCCGATGTCCTTGTAGATCGGCGCGCGGCTCGGGTCGCCTTCGAAGGTTTCGCGCCAGCGGCTGCGGAAGGCCGTGCGCGCGGCTTCGTCGAACGGAAACTCGCGGCCGGGCAGGAGGCGCACGTCGCGCACCGGGTAGAGGCTGCGCTGCGTATCGGGATCGAACGCACGGATCGAGTCGACCTGGTCGTCGAACAGGTCGATCCGGTACGGCAGCGGCGAGCCCATCGGGTACAGGTCGATCAGCGAGCCGCGCACGCAGTATTCGCCGGGTCGCACGACCTGGCTCACGTGCTCGTAGCCGGCCAGCGTGAGTTGCGCCTTCAGCTTCGCCTCGTCGAGCCGCTCGCCCTGCGCGAACGCGAACGTGTACGCGGCCATGAACGACGCGGGCGGCATCCGGTACAGCGCCGTGGTCGCGGGCACCAGCAGGATGTCGCAGCGACCCTCGCCGAGGTCGTGCAGCGTCGCGAGGCGCTCGGAGACGAGATCCTGGTGCGGCGAGAACGTGTCGTACGGCAGCGTTTCCCAGTCCGGCAGCAGGCGCACGCGCGCATCGGGCGAGAAGTAGCGGATTTCCTGCGACAGCCGCTGCGCGTCGACCGCGTTCGCGCAGATCACCGCGAGGAGCGGGACCGCGTCGCGGTTGTCGGCGAGATAGCGGGCGATGGCGAGTGCGTCGGCGGAGCCGTGCGCGCCGTCGAAGGCGAACCGCTGGCCCGGTTTGACGCGGGCGACGGGCGAAGCGAACGGGGTGGAAGCGTTGTCTGGCATAGGGACGGCAGGGGTGGCGGGCACGGGCGCATCGCGGCGCGCCGGTCGAGACGAAAGACCTATTATAAAATCCGCTTCTCGATTTCATCTTTCCGGCGTTTCCCCTTCGTGACTCCCCGACTTTTCGCCCTGATTCCTTGCGCCGGCACGGGCAGCCGTTCCGGTTCGGCCGTGCCGAAGCAATACCGCACGCTGGCCGGCCGTGCGCTCCTGCATTACACGCTTGCCGCGTTCGACGCGTGCAGTGAATTCGCGCAGACGCTCGTCGTCCTCGCGCCCGACGACACGCACTTCGACGCGCGCCGCTTCGCGGGCCTGCGCTTCGCGGTGCGCCGCTGCGGCGGCGGCTCGCGGCAGGCGTCGGTGCTCAACGGGCTGCTCGAGCTGGCCGAATTCGGCGCGAGCGACCAGGACTGGGTGCTGGTCCACGACGCTGCGCGCCCGGGCATCACGCCGGAGCTGATCCGCACGCTGGTCGCGACGCTGAAGGACGACCCGGTCGGCGGCATCGTCGCGTTGCCGGTGGCCGATACGCTCAAGCGCGTGCCGGCTGGCGGCGACGCGATCGCGCGCACCGAATCGCGCGACGCGCTGTGGCAGGCGCAGACGCCGCAGATGTTCCGCATCGGCATGCTGCGTGACGCCATCCTGCGCGCGCAGCGCGAAGGGCACGACCTGACCGACGAGGCCAGCGCGATCGAATGGGCCGGCCATACGCCGCGCGTCGTGCAGGGCAGCCTGCGCAACTTCAAGGTCACGTACCCGGAAGATTTCGCGCTTGCGGAAGCGATCCTCGCGCGCCCCGCGAACGCTTCCTGACTTTCACCTCATCTCAACCGGAATACGCATGGATTTCAGAATCGGACAAGGCTACGACGTGCACCAGCTCGTCCCTGGGCGCCCCCTCATCATCGGCGGCGTGACGATTCCTTACGAGCGCGGCCTGCTCGGTCATTCGGACGCGGACGTGCTGCTGCACGCGATCACCGACGCGCTGTTCGGTGCGGCGGCGCTGGGCGACATCGGCCGCCATTTCTCGGACACCGACGCGGCGTTCAAGGGCGCGGACAGCCGCGTGCTGTTGCGCGAGTGCGTCGCCCGCGTGAAGGCGGCCGGCTTCACGATCCAGAATGTCGACAGCACGGTGATCGCTCAGGCGCCGAAGCTCGCGCCGCACATCGACGGGATGCGCGCGAACATCGCGGCCGATCTCGGGCTGCCGCTCGAGCGCGTGAACGTGAAAGCGAAGACCAACGAGAAGCTCGGCTATCTCGGCCGTGGCGAGGGCATCGAGGCGCAGGCCGCTGCACTCCTGGTGAAGCAGGGCGCGTGAGCGCCTGAAGCCGGTCCGAAGCGGCGCGCCGGTTGCGCCGCCGGAATGAAAAATGCCACGCGCTTGCGTGGCATTTTTCATTTGCGGCGCGGTGCGGCGCGCATGGCCGCTGCATTGCACCGCGTTGCCGCTTGCGCGACGGCTTATTCGCCTTCGGCGGCGATCACCTGCGCGGCAGCGTTGATCACCGACGCGATGCGGCCGACGTCGCGCAGCTGCGTCGTCGTCATCCCTTGCTCGTTCTTCAGCAGCGCATAGTGCGACTTCACGCAGAAGTGGCACTTGCCGACGATCGATGCGGCGAGCGCGTACATCTCGAACCTGCGCTTGTCGACGCCGCCGTGCGACGCATACGCACCCATCCGCAGCTCGGCACGCTGCGTCTTCAGGTCGGCGTCGTCGGCCATCTCGACATACGGATACCAGGTGTTGTTCATCCCCATCAGCGCGGCCGCCGTCAGCACGGCGTTCGTCTCTTCGGGCGACAGCACGCCGGCTTCGCGGATCGTCTTCACGAGCACGGTGCTCTTCGCCGCGACCGCCGCCGCCAGCGCGACGCCGACTGCATCGGTGCCTTCGAGCGACGAGCGCGAGATCGTGCCGTCGAGGTTCAGGCGAATGTCCTTCGCGTAGTCGGGGATGCGTGCCTTAATCGAGTCGATGAATTCCATTGATATCTCCTATGGGTTGGCCGTTAAAAAAGCCCGCAGGCAGGACGTGCTCCGCGGGCTTCGTGCATCGATGCGCTTACAGCGTTGCGCCGCCGACTGCACGGTTGCACGGGCACAGTTCGTCCGTTTGCAGGCCGTCCAGAATGCGCAGGACTTCTTCCGGGCTACGGCCGACGTTCAGGTTGTTCACCGAAACGTGCTGGATCGTGTTGTCCGGATCGACGATGAACGTTGCGCGCAGGGCCACGCCGGCTTCCTTGTCGCGCACGCCGAGCTGGTCGATCAGCTCGCCCTTGACGTCGCCGAACGAGTAGTGGTTCAGCTTGTTCAGGTCCTTGTGCTCACGGCGCCATGCGAGCTTCACGAACTCGTTGTCCGAGCTGCCGCCGAGCAGGACGGCGTCGCGCTCTTCGAACTGCTTCGTCAGCTTCGCGAACTCGACGATTTCCGTCGGGCACACGAACGTGAAATCCTTCGGATAGAAGTAGATGATCTTCCACTTGCCCGGGAACGACGCTTCGGTGATGGTCTCGAATGCCGACTGGCCGTTTTCCTCGTGATTGTTGAAGCCCGGCTTCGCGGCTACGACGGTGAATGCTTCGAGTTTATCGCCCACGGTTTTCATGCGGATACTCCTGTATGAGTTGGGAAGAAGACTGAGTCAAGCTACCTCGGTGCTGCAACGTTGGTGTGACAGCATGAGTAGGACTATAACACTATTAACAAAGCGCTTCAATAGATTTTGACTAACGATCCCCATAGTTTTTTTCAACCGCGCCGATAGTGTGACGCGCAAGAAGCGTGCGCGAACGCGTCACGCCGTCGCACGCGTCTTGCCGGCGCCGGGGAATTCGAGGGTGACTTCGAGGCCCGCTTCGGGGCTGCGGTTGCGCAGGCGCAGCGCGCCGCGATAGCGGCCGACGAGGCGCAGCACGATCGCCATGCCGAGCCCCGTGCCGTCCGCCTTGGTGCGCGCCGTGTCGACGCGGTAGAACGGCCGCATCACGAGCGGCAGCTGGTCTTCGGGGATGCCGGGGCCCTCGTCGCTCACCGACAATTCGACGCGCGCGTGCGTCACGCGCGTCTCGAGCGTGATGCGCGACACGCCGTCGTCGCGGCTCTGGCCGTATTTGCGCGCGTTCTCGACGAGGTTGCCGATGACGCGGCGCATGTCGGTCTCGTCGGCTTCGATCACGGCGGTCGCCGCGAGCCGCGTGCGGATCTCGACGCCGTCTTCGCCCGACACGCGCGCCGCGACTTCCTGCACGATCGACGACAGGTCGACGGGCTCGGGCTTGCGCTGCGACGGGCGCGCGTAATCGATGAAGGCCGCGATGATGCGGTCCATCTGCTCGATGTCGTCGACCATCGCGTCCTTGGTCGCCTGGTCGGACGGGCTCATCTCGGTCTCGAGGCGCAGCCGCGCGAGCGGCGTGCGCAGGTCATGCGAGATGCCCGCGAGCATCAGCGCGCGGTCGGCCTCGAGCTGTTCGAGATCGCGCACCATCTGGTTGAAGCTGCGGTTGGTCTCGGCCGCGACGCCCATCCCGCGCTCGGGCAGCGGATCGGGCGCCTGGCCGGAACCGACCTGGCGCGCGGCGAGCGCCAGCCGCGAGAACGGCCGGTTGACGAGGCTCGTGATGAACGCGGAGCCGAACAGCGACAGCGCGAGCGCGAACAGGCCCCAGCCGGCCCACTGCAGGCCCGTGACGCTGTCGAGCTGGTCGCGGTCGAGCGCGACCCAGTAGTCGTCGTCGTCGATCTTGAAACTGATCCACACGCCCGGGATGTCGTTGACCGACTGCGCGATCACGGTATCGTCGCCGAGACGGCTGCGGATGTCGTGTTCGATCAGGCGGTTCAGCGATTCGTCGGGCTGCAGCTTGAACTTGTCGGTCTTTTCGCGCGGGTACACGCGCACGCCCTCGTTGCTCTCGAGATCCTGCAGCAGCGCGCGCCGCAAATCGGGATCGGAATAGAGCAGGGCGGTGCGGGTGAGCTTCACGATCGCGACGAGCTGGAGCGCGACGCGCTGCGCGCGCGGCTCCCGCTCGATGACGCGAAAGCTCTGGAACCACGCGGCGAGACTGACCGAGATCAGCAGCGCGATCAGCAGGAAGGTGCGCCAGAACAGCCCGCCGAACGCGAGCTGCAGGAGGCGCCGGTCGATACGCATGGGACGGGCCGTGGACGGGCGAAACCGAAAAGGAAAAAGATCAGGCGGCGCCGTCCGGAATGAACACGTAGCCGAGGCCCCAGACGGTCTGGATGAAGCGCGGGCTGCCCGGATCCGGTTCGATCAGCTTGCGCAGGCGCGAGATCTGCACGTCGAGGCTGCGGTCGAACACTTCGTATTCACGGCCGCGCGCGAGCTCCATCAGCTTTTCGCGCGACAGCGGCTGGCGCGGATGGCGCGCGAACACTTTCAGCACCGAGAATTCGCCGGTCGTCAGCGGAATTTCCTGGCCCGACTTCGTCAGCGTGCGCGTGGCGAGGTTCAGCGAGAACTCGCCGAACTCGAACACCTCGGTGGTTTCCGACGGCGCGCCCGGCAGTTCGGCCGGCGCCTGGCGGCGCAGCACCGCGTGAATGCGCGCGACGAGTTCGCGCGGATTGAACGGCTTCGGGAGGTAGTCGTCGGCGCCCATCTCGAGGCCGACGATGCGGTCGACGTCCTCGCCCTTCGCGGTGAGCATGATGATCGGCGTGCGGTCGTTGCTGCCGCGCAGGCGGCGGCAGATCGACAGGCCGTCCTCGCCCGGCAGCATCAGGTCGAGCACGAGCAGGTCGAAGCGCTCGCGCACCCAGAGCTTGTTCATCGCGGTCGCGTTTTCCGCGACGTACACGTTGAAACCCTGCTCGCCGAGATAGCGGCGCAGCAGATCGCGCAGGCGCGGGTCGTCGTCGACGACGAGAATCTTGGAGGGGTTTTTCGTTTCCATGAGCGGCATCTTATCGCGAATGCGAAATCACGCACGGTTGCGTATTTTCGCGCGTTACAGTCCGTTACAAAATTTACCCGTAGTGTCGCGCGGAGTAAAGGCAGGCTATAGAGATTCCTTTACTCGAAGCCGAAATTCGGTAGATACTCCCCTGCACTCCATCTTTCATCTTTGTACGCCCGAATTCCGCAGGGTTTTTCAAGTACCAGAGGTAACCGGTTGCCGCGTGACGAAGGGAACAAATCGACCAGAGAAGCGAGGACGGTCATGCGATCTGCCCGGATTGCACTGATGCTGACGATCGCACTTGCCGGTCCATATGCGTCGAACTTCGCGTATGCGCAGCGCCCCGAGCAGGGCGCCTCGTCGCGCAAGCTGCAGCGCGGCAAAGCGCCGCAGCCCGACCGTGCCGCCGACATGGCGGTCCGTTCCGCCGTGCCTCCCGATCTCGAACAGCGCCGCCGCGACGGGCACATGACACCCGAGGAGCGCCACCTGTTGCGCCAGCACATCGAGGACGCCGTTCGCGAGCTGTACAAGCGCTGACACGCACGCGATCCTGCACGGCGCGGAAAGATTCCGTAGCAATTTTCCCGTCAACTTTCAGATGCCTGCTGCCGTTGTACCGGCATCCGCACCGCCGGTGCGTTCCGGGAGTCCACGACGATGAAAGCGAACGTTGCCGTCCCGGCATCGCCCGCGATGCAGGCGCCGCTCGACGCCGACGATGCGCTGTTCTTCCTGAGCCGCACCGGCTTTTCTCCCGCACCGGCCGAGGTCGCCCGCATCGTCGGGATGACGCGCGCGCAGGTCGTGGCCGATACGCTCGGCAACGTGCGCCGCGACCCCGTGACGACCTGGCCCGACTGGCTCGCCGAGCTGCCGCCGACCCGCGCACAGCGACAGGCGCTGACCCCCGACATGCGGCGCGACGAGCAGCGCGAACGCAATTGCCGCTACGATGCGTTGCGCGCGGCCTGGGTCAACGAGATGGTCGTGACGCCGACGCCGCTCACCGAGCGCATGACGCTGTTCTGGCACGGGCATTTCACATCCGGGCAGGACAAGGTCCCGTATCCGCAGACGATGGCCGCGCAAAATGCGCTGTTTCGCCGCGAGGCGCTCGGCAACTTCGGCACGCTCCTGCATGCGGTCGCGAAGGATCCGGCGATGCTTCAGTATCTCGACGGGGCGAGTAACCGCAAGGGCCGTCCGAACGAGAATTTCGCGCGCGAGGTGATGGAGCTGTTCACGCTCGGCGAAGGGCATTACACGCAGCACGACGTGACCGAGGCCGCGCGCGCGATGACCGGCTGGAGCGTCGACCCCGATACGCTGCGCTTCGTGGTTCGGCCCGAATGGCACGACGCCGGCGACAAGACGATACTCGGCCAGACCGGTGCGTTCGACGGCGACGGCTTTCTCGACATCCTGTTGAAGCGGCCCGACACCGCTCGCTTCATCGCCGGCAAGCTGTGGCGCGAGTTCGTGTCCGATGCGCCCGATGCCGGCGTGCTCGATGTCGTCGCCGAACGGTTTCGCGCGAGCGGCTACGACATACGCGCGGCGCTCGCAGCGCTCTGGTCGACCGACGAATTCTGGGATCCGCGCAATCGCGGCGTGCTCGTGAAGTCGCCGGCCGAGTTCGTCGTCGGATCGATGCGGTTGTTCGACGTCGCGTATGGCGATCCGCAAATGCTCGCGAACACCGTGCGCACGCTCGGGCAGAACCTGTTCTATCCGCCGAACGTGAAGGGCTGGCCGGGTGGTGCGATGTGGATCAACAGCACGACGCTGCTCGCGCGCAAGCAGTTCGTCGAGCAGTTGTTCCGCGCAACCGAGACCGTCGGCATGCGGGCGCCCGCGCGTGCGATGGCGGCACCGTCGCCGAATGCGCGTGCGCAACCGATACCGGTTGCCGACATGCGCGACGCGCCAGCGAAACCTGCGCGCGGCGGCCTGCGATTCGACCTCGAACGCTGGCTTGCGCAGTATCGTGCGCGGCCGCAGGCGATTGCCGGATTGTCGACCGAGCTTCAACTGCAGCACGCGGTGCTGCCGCTGTCGCCGGTCGCGGCAATCGATACGGACTCGACCGGCAGCGCGTATCTCGAGGCGCTGCTGATGGATCCGGCCTACCAACTGAAATGACCGAAACGACGATGAACCGGCGCGCTGCCGCGATGGCCGCGCCGCGCGGCGAACCGAAGGATGCACGATGAACCGACGTGATTTTCTGACGCTGACGGGCGCCGCGGCCGCGGCGGGCGTGTCACTGTGGCAGTCGCCCGCGCAGGCGGCGACATCGATGGCCGCGGCGGGGCGGCAGCCGGCGGCCGGCTACGCGAACGTGCTGATCCTCGTCGAGCTGAAGGGCGGCAACGACGGCCTCAACACGGTGGTGCCGTATGCCGATCCGCTCTATTACCAGTTCCGCCGCAGCATCGGCATCGCGCGCGACCACGTGCTGCAGCTCGATGCGCATACGGGGCTGCACCCGTCGCTCGCGCCGTTGATGCCGCTGTGGCGCGACGGGCAGGTCGCTGTCGTGCAGGGCGTCGGCTACCCGCAGCCGAACCTGTCGCATTTCCGCTCGATCGAGATCTGGGATACCGCGTCGCGCTCGGACCAGTACCTGCACGAAGGCTGGCTCACGCGCACGTTCGCGCAGGCGCCGGTGCCGCCCGGCTTCGCTGCCGACGGCGTCGTGCTCGGCAGCGCGGAGATGGGGCCGCTCGCGAACGGCGCGCGCGCGATCGCGCTCGTCAATCCTGCGCAGTTCGTCCGCGCGGCGAGGTTGGCCGAACCGTCGTCGCTGCGCGAGCGGAACCCGGCGCTCGCGCACATCATCGACGTCGAGAACGATATCGTGAAGGCGGCCGACCGGCTGCGCCCGCGCGGCGGGATGCGCGAGTTCAAGACGGCTTTTCCGGCCGGCACGTTCGGTACGTCGGTGAAGACCGCGATGCAGGTGCTCGCCGCATGCGAGGCGTCGGGGCCCGGCGCGCAGGATGGCGTCGCGGTGCTGCGGCTCACGCTCAACGGTTTCGATACGCACCAGAACCAGCCGGGGCAGCAGGCAGCGCTGCTCAAGCAGTTCGCGGAAGGGATGAGTGCGATGCGCGGCGCGTTGATCGAACTCGGGCGCTGGAACCAGACGCTCGTGATGACGTATGCGGAATTCGGACGGCGCGTGCGCGAGAACCAGAGCAACGGCACCGATCACGGTACCGCTGCGCCCCATTTCGTGATGGGCGGCCGCGTTGCCGGCGGGCTGTACGGCGCGGCGCCGGCACTCGGGCATCTCGACGGCAACGGCAACCTGCCGGTCGCGGTCGATTTCCGCCAGTTGTATGCGACCGTGCTCGGGCCGTGGTGGGGGCTCGATGCGACGCACGTACTGCAGCAACGATTCGATACGCTGCCGCTGCTGAAGGTGTGACGCTTGGGAGGGTGACGGCGCGGATCAGCGCCGGCGCGCGGCGCGCCACGCGATCCACAGCTTGCGGATCGGTGTCAGCGCGATGCGCTGGTGCAGCACCTGGTAGCCGTCGCGCTCGATTTCGTCGAGCAGTGCACCGGCCAGTGCAATCTGCGCGCGCAGCGTGCGTTGCGCGCGGCGTTCGGATGCGGGGACCGCCGCGTCGGCGGCGGCCAGCGCTTCGCGCGCGCGGCCCGTCTGAAACTGCAGCAGCTCGGTGAAGGCCGGACTGTAGCGGCGGTTCAGCAGGTCGGCAGCGGTCACGTTGTAGCGCTGCAGTTCGTCGATTGGCAGATAGATGCGGCCGTGGCGCGCATCGTTGCCGAGTTCCTGCACGAATTGCGCGAGCATCAGCGCGCGGCCGGCATCCGCGGCCCACGGTTGCGGGGCGGCCGGATTCGCGGCGCTTGCGCGGGCGACCAGCGACGCGAAGGTGCCGCCGACCTGCGCGATGTAGCGCTCCAGGTTCGCGAAATCCAGATAGCGCGCCTGTTCGAGATCCATCCCGTAACCGTTGACGAGCGTGCGCAGCGCATCGGATTCGGCCCCGATCGCCGGGTGGTGTTGCGCGAGCGCCTTCGTGACCGGATGCGACGGTTCGCCGGCGGCGAGCGCCGCGAGTTCCTTGTGCCACCACGCGAGCTTCGTGTGTCCGACGGTCGGATCGCTGGTTTCCTTGACGGTTTCCTCCAGTTCGCGGCGCAGCGCGAACAGGGCCGTCAGGCGCGGTTCGGCGGCGAGCGGCGCCTGGCGCAGCGCGTAGTAGACGCTGGAGCCCGCGGGGGCGGCCTTTTGCTGACAGTAGTCGTCGAAGTTCACGGGTGGGATCGTGGCGGAGGCGGATTCGGGGACGCGCGCCGGCGCATGGCCGGCACTCGAGCGCGGCATTCTAGCACCGCTCTTCGACGGGCGCCGGTAGGGCGAGACAATGCTGCACAGATCGGGTAGAATCTCGCGCTCGCCTGATCGGGCGTGCCGGTTTTCGTGCCGATACGAAGCCCCGGCAAGTCCCGGGCGCGTGGAGAACGCATCTTGCGTGCCATGCGCTGAGGCGGCGGATATTTGCGTGAGTGGCGAAATTGGTAGACGCACCAGGTTTAGGTCCTGACGCCCGCAAGGGTGTGCCGGTTCGAGTCCGGCCTCACGCACCACGAAGTCGAACGTGCCCCGCTAAGGGCCGTTCCGAGAAAGCGCTGCCGGTCGGCTGACCGGCAGCGCTTTTTTGTTGGTGCGGCGCCGCGGGGAGTGCGCACGCTTTCGCGGGCACGGAAAACCGGCTGCGTTTATTCTGAACAAAGCCATTCATTCACGTGGGTTGTCCAACCGGGGACCATCGATGCCCAACACCGCACGCATGCTGATTTCCGCTCTTTCTCTGACGCTGGCGATACCGGCGTTTGCTGCCACGCCTGCCGACAACGTCGTATGGAGCGCACAGCCCGTGCAGGCGATCGCGCCGTCCCCGGAGTGCATGGCCTACTCGGGGCGGCCCATCTCGAGCGGTGAGCCGCCGACGACGGAAGCCGTCCTGAAATCGGTCGGCACGGTGCTGGTGGGTTCCGCGCTGAGCGCCATCCACGGCTATCAGGGGCCGATCGCGAATCCGTGCGCACACGCGGGCCTGTGAACGGTTCCAGGCCGAACGGAGAGGCTTGCTGCCCGTCGCAGATACCCGCCTGCACCTGATGAAAGAAGGCGCTGCGCGTCCACCGACCGCGGCGCTTTGTCGTTTCGAGCGTGCCTAGTCCCAAAAACTCCGCACCGCGACCGCCACGATCACCGGCACCGAGAACACCAGCGGAATCGCGAAATACTGCGCTTCGCGATCGACGATCCAGCTATAGATCAACCACGCCGCGCCGATCGCGAACGTGATGAGGCCGACCAGCACGGCGGCGATATTCAGTGCGAGCTTCGACGGCTGGCGGCGCGGTTTGTCGTTGGTGTCGGGATCGCGCGAAGACGAATTCATCTGAAGAGGGGGCCGGACCTGGCAGGTGTAAAGACACAGGAAACCCTATCCGTACCGATCGCGCAAGGGCTGGCCCCGCATCGTTGGTGAGCGTGCGTTACAAGCCGAACGACACGGCAAGTTCGTCGAGCAGTTCGCGCTGGAACATGAGGAACCGATCGCCCGGCTGCTGCGCGATCGCGAGATCGAGCATCGGATCGGCGACATCGGTGCGGATGCCGGCCAGTTCCTCGACGATCGCGAGTCCGCAGAACGGCACATACGCCTCCGAATAGCCGCCCTCGTGGACGATCACGAGCCGTCCGCCGCAGTGGCGCTGCGCCGCCTCCTTCACCGAGCGCGTCATGTACCGGTAACTTTCTGTATGCAATTGCATGCGCGCGAGCGGATCGACCGCGTTCGCATCGAGGCCGCTCGCGACGACGATCAGCTCCGGCCGGAACCGCTCCAGCGCCGGCAGCACGATCCGCTCGAACGCATGGCGATACGCGTCGTCGCCGCTACCCGCGAGCAACGGCACGTTCAGGTTCGCGCCGACGCCCGCGCCTGCGCCGCGCTCGTCGCCGCCGCTGTAGCCGGGCGGAAAGCAGCGGTCCTGATGCAGCGAGATCGTCAGCGTGTCCGGATCGTCGTAGTAGATCGACTGCGTGCCGTTGCCGTGATGCACGTCCCAGTCGATCACCGCGACGCGGTCGATGCCATGCTTCGCGCGTGCGGCCTCGATCGCGATCGGGATGTTCGCGAGCAGGCAGAAGCCCATCGGGCGGTCGCGCAGGCAGTGATGGCCGGGTGGCCGCGACAGCGAGAACGCGTTGGCCGCACGCTCGGCGACGACGGTGTCGACCGCCGCTATCGCGAGGCCCGCCGACAGTGCGGCGATCTCGTAGCTACCCTTGCCGAACGGCGCGAGATCGCCGAGGTCGCCGCCGTTCGCATCGCTGAGCGCGCGGAACGCGTCGAGATAGCTTGCCGGATGGATGCGCAACAGATCGCCGGTGGTGGCCGGCGCGGCACCGCGCATGTCGAGGTGGTCGGCCAGGCCCGAAGCCTGCACGAGCGACAGGAGGCGGCGCTTCGAATCGGGCGATTCCGCGTAGCCGGCGCTCGACGGCGGCTGGACCCAGCCGCCGACCGGGAAGAACAGCGCGTGCGTGCCGCCGGTGTGCCAGAAGGTGCGTTCGTCGGTGAAGAAGGCAGTGCGATTCATGGATGGTTTTGACCTGTCACGGTTGGGAGGAAGCGGAAGTCACGGAAGTCCGCGCGCGCCGATCGATATGGCGCAGCGCGGCAAACGACGCGATCGCGACGGCCGTCGCGGCCGCGAACAGCACGGGCATCGTGCCGCCCGCGTCGAGCAAAAGGCCGGCGAGGAGCGGGCCGGCCGCGAGGCCCGCGCCGATCACGAAATTGAGCGTCGCGACGAGCCGCCCGGACGTATCGATCTGCGCGACAGTCGCGAGAATGAACGGCAGTACGAATGTCCACGCAAACTTGAACGCGAAGATCGCGGCGCTGTAGCCACCCGCATGCGGCAGCGCGGCGAGTGCGATGAGCGACGCCGCGAGCAGCGCGTAACCGGCGGCGAGCATCGTGCGCCGCGCAAGCCGGCCGCCCGCGCACGATGCGAGCGCCGCGCCGGCAATCCCCATTACGCTCGCGATCGCGAGCACGTTGCCGATCGACCGCGGGTCGAGTCCGGCCTCCGCCGCCGCGCGGCTCGCGAACGTCCACACGCTGCCGATCGCGAGATAGAAGCTCAGTACCGCACCGATCGCGAGCACGACGAAGCGCCGTGACGCATCCGTCGCCGCGCCGCGCGCGGCCCGGACCGACGCGGTCCGCGCACCGAGCGTCGCCGGAAAGCCGCGCGACAGTGGTGCGGCAAGCAGCGCGAGCGCGGCCAGCGCGACGTACAGCGCGCGCAGCCCGAACGCGGCGAACACGTGCGGCAGCACGAACAGGCCGATCGCACCGGCGATCAACTGGCCGACGACCCACAGCCCGTACACGCGATCGCTGTTCCCGCTCGTGGCCGCGCTGGTCATGCAGAGCACCATCAGCGAGCCGCCGCCGAGCGCGGTGACGGCTCGCAGCGCGAGCAGCGCGACGAAGCCGGGCATCCACAACGCGGTCAGGAGATTGCCCGCGCCGAACAGCGCGATCGCGCACGCAGCGACGCGGCGCGCATCGACGCGGCCGAGCCACAGGTACGACGGCAGGGTCGCGAGGCTGAACGTGCCGAGTTCGACGAAGAAGTAGGTGCCGATCTGCGACGCGGACAGCCCGAGCTGCGTCGCGAGCTGACCGGCGACGGCCGGCGCGACGAGCAGCAGCAGCGGCGTGATGGCCGCGAACACGACGAGTGCGACGAGCGTCGAGCGCGCGAACGGGGACGCGCGGCCGTCGGACGGCAGCGCGGCATCGGAGCAAAGGGTTTTCATGGCGGGATCTCGCTGGACGGAATCAGAACAGGTGATACATGCCGACCATCGCGCCGAACTGCGATGCGCCGGCGAGCGGTGTCGGGTCGTATTCGTAGACGGTCTGCGAACTCTGGCCGCTGTTGCGCGCATAACCGAGGTTCACGTAGGCGACGGTGCGTTTCGACAGCGCGTAGGTGGTGCTCGCGATGAACAGCGTCGGGTGGCCGATCGCCGGCGTGTGCGAATCGGTGTGATAGACGCCCGCGTTCAGCCCGATTCCACCCGACGTCAGATAACGGGCGCCGCCCCAGACGATCGTGCGCGCCGCATCGAGGTCGCCAGTCAGGCGTTCGATGCCCGCGTAGAGCGTGAGCGGCAGCGTCGCGAACGCGTAACGCGCGGCGAGCGTGCCGAGTTCGCGGCGGCGCGCGGAGGCGTCGTCCGCGGCCGACGCGTCGCCGTGCGCCTGATGCAGCACCGCGCTGATCGACAGCCCGTTGCTGGCGTACTGACCGCCGAGCTCGAGCACGCGTCCTGCGCGCGTATTGCCCGCGACGCCGGCGGTGGCGACGAGGGCCTCGACATCGAAGCCGGCGAACGTCGGAGACTGGTACTTGATCGAGTGGTCGATGAAGTTGGCCGTCATCGGCACGAGCACGCCCTGGCCGCTGTACGACGCGTACCACAGCGGGTCGTAGAACAGCGTCTTGTCGAACAGCACGCTGAACTGCCGGCCGAGCGTCACGGTGCCGACGGGCCCCGCGATGCCGACGTACGCGCCGCGGAAGAACGCGTAGCCCGGCACGGTCGAGGTGCCGTCGTTGATGTTGATGCCCTGTTCGAGCTTGAACAGGGCGCGCCAGCCGCCGCCGAGATCCTCGGTGCCCTTCAGCCCGACCTGCGACGGCAGGATGCCGTAGTTCTGCAACTGCACGGCCGCGTGCCGTCCGTCGGCATGCGTCAGGTACTGCACGCCGGCGTCGAGCGCGCCATACAGCGTGAGGGTCGATTGCGCGTGCGCGGCAAGGCTGCACGCGGCGAGCGCCGCGGCGGTCGCCGTGCGGATGAAGCGGGATGTCATCACGTGGGGTTCTCCATACCTTCCTGCATCGTTTGTTGTTGGCGTTGTCGCGACGCAGTGTCGGCAGCGGGAAAACCGCTGAACAGTCGTGCAGATGAACGGTGAGGAAAACCCGCGGTGCACGGGGTGGACGTGCCGCGACACCGCGACGCGGCGTGCTGCGCAGCAGCAACGGGCGGCGCACCGTTCAAATGGATGGGGTTGCGGCGTGTTCCGGCGGCGGAGCCCGCCAAAAATGCCGGTCGCTATAATCGGCCGGTCTGCGTTGCGTGCATCAGCGGCCCGATCGGGCAGGGGAGCGGAAGGTGAGGATCACCACGGATATCGGACAGGATCCCGATGCGCTGCGCGACGTGCCGGCCGCGATCGTGCTCGACGAATCCGCATGGCCGCCGCTGCCGTCCCGCCGCGCCGATTTCGACGGCGTGACCCGCGGCGACGCGGCGCGACGCGAACTCGGCCTGATGCTGCTCGACCTGTATGCGGTCGCCGCGCAGTCGAGCATCGGCGAATTCGAGTGCCGCTTCTTTTCGCTGCTGCAGGGGCTCATCCCATTCGACTCGGCGTGGACCGGCGTCGCGACGCACACGCCGACCGGCCCCGTGATGCACAACAGTTTCCTGTACCGTCTTCCGCACGCGTTCTTCAGCGACTGGAAACGCGTGCGCGACTGCGATCCGCTCGCGCAACGCACGCTGCTCGGCGCGCACGGTCGCGCGGTGCGTCTGTCGGTCGTCGAGCCCGGGTTCGACGCGCGGTTTCGCGACTGGTGCGTGAAGTACGGGCTGGCGCAACTGATGTGCGTGTGTACGCTCGATCGCCGCTTCGGGCTGACGACGTTCATGTCGATCTATCGCCAGGGCCTGAATCGTCCGTTCAGCGACGACGACGCGAGTCGCTTCGAGGAAGTGATTCCGCATCTGGCGGCCGCGCTGACGATCAATCGCGCGGCGCAGCTCACGCGCGAGCGTGCCGATGCGGTGGCGCCGGCGGCGCGCGCGCTGTGCGACAACTTCGGCGTGCTGCATCACGCTGATCACGGCTTCGACGACGTGCTGCGGACTGAATGGCCGGCGTGGACGGGCCCGCGCGTGCCGGAGCCGCTGGTCGCGCATGTGCGCCGCCAATCGGGCCAGCCGTACATCGGCGACGCGCTGCGCATCCAGTGCGTGCCCATCGCGGGACTGTTCCAGATCGAGGCGCGGCCGCGCTCGCTGCTCGACAGGCTGAGCCCGCGCGAGCTCGCGGCGATTCGCTATTACGGTGCCGGCCGTTCGCACAAGGAGGTCGCGCAGCAGATGGCGATTTCGCCGACGACGGTGCGTCACTATCTGCGCTGCGCGTACCGCAAGCTCGGCATGCACGACAAGAGCCAGATCGCCGGCGTGCTCGGCGCGACGGGCGGCACGACCGACGATGAGCCTGTGGAGGCGGTCATCGCACCGCGCTGAACCGCTCATGCGAACAGGGCCGCGCGGATGCTTGCGTAAATAGTTGTATCCGCAACCATTGGGCGCTATGCTCGTCCGCTCCGGGTAGACGGATTTTCATCATGAACGACACGAATTCAGGGTCGGTGCGCGCTGCGGTGGTCGGGGTCGGCGCGATCGGCGGGTTGCTCGCGGCAGCACTGTCGCGGGCCGGCATGACGGTGAGCGCATTCGCGCGCGGCGCGACGCTCGATGCACTGAACACGCACGGCGTGCGCGTGATCGACGAGGCGGGGACCGAGTCGTCGGTCCCGGTGTGCGCGAGCGACGACGCGTCCGCGCTCGGCGTGCAGGACTACGTGGTGATCGCGCTGAAAGCGCAGGCGTTGCCGGCGCTGGCCGCGCGCGTTGCGCCGCTGGTCGGGCCCGGCACGGTGATTGTCGCCGCGATGAACGGGTTGCCATGGTGGTTCACGCACGGGTTAGCGGGCCCGCTGGACGGCGTGCCGCTCGATGCGGTCGACCCGGCGGGTGCGGTCTCGGCAGCGCTGCCGCCCGCGCAGGCGATCGGCTGCGTCGTGCATCTGTCGTCGAGCACCGACGCGCCGGGTATCGTGCGCCGCGGCCGCGGCAACCGTCTGATCGTCGGCTCGCCCGATCCGCGGCTCGATGCGTCGACGGCCCGATTCGCGGCGGCGCTCGCTGCGGGCGGTTTCGACGTCGAGTCGACCCCGGCGATCCGCACCGAGATCTGGGCAAAACTGTGGGGCAACATGAACATGAACCCGTTGAGCGCGCTGACGGGTTCGACTGCCTCGCAACTGCTCGACGATCCGTTCACGCAGGAACTCGCGTTGCGGATGATGGAGGAGGCGGCCGCGATCGGCGCGAAGCTGGGTCTCGATACGGGAATGAGCGGGCCGGAGCGGATTGCCGTGACGCGCAAGCTCGGCGCGTTCAAGACGTCGATGCTGCAGGATTTCGAGGCCGGGCGAGCACTGGAGATCGGACCGATCCTCGGCGTGTTTCCGGAACTGGGACGCAAGCTCGACGTGCCGACGCCGTATTGCGACGCGGTGCTGGGATTGCTGCGTCAGCGTGCGGCGAACAGTGGGCTATAGCGGAGGGGGATCGCGGCGCCTGCCCGGTACGCGGAGAAGGCTGCGAGGCGCCGGGTAGGCGTCCGGTAGCCGCGGCAGGGGAAGCCGGGCACGCCGCCCGTGCGCCTGCGCGACTGGAAGGCCCGCAGGATTCATCTGAAATAACGCGGCGGGCGCTGGGGTCCGCTTGAGGCGCGTGCGGGGCCGCTGAGGCGATCCCGGTGCATGCCGCACCTTCGCCACGCGGGTGCGGTACCGATTGCCCCCGTATTGCGACTCAGTCGTCGCGTTCGACCGCGTTCGCGACGACCTTGTCGAGCAGTCGCTCGAACGTCTGGCGCTCGCTATCGGACAGGCACGCGAGCAAGCCGTCATTCCACTTGCGCACGATCGGCATGATCTTGCGATGCAGCGCACGGCCGTCGGCGGTCAGCGCGATCAGCACGATCCGGCCGTCTTCCTTGCTCGCGCTGCGCTGGAGCAACCCCTGGCGCAGCAGCGCTTCCGCCGCGCGGCTCGCCTGGCTTTTGTCGAGATTGGTATGGCGGGCGAGATCCATGATCGAAAACGGACCGAAGGCGCCGACGGCGGCGATCACCCGCGCCTCGGGAAGCGAGATGTCCAGCTTGTGCCGGTACACCTCGGCGATCCCGCGGTCGGATCGCTTCGTGAGCGCATGGAGGCGATAGGTCAGAAACTGATCGAGCCCGGCTTGGCGGCCTTTCATGTCGAATCCTGAAGAAAAAGGGCGGGCCCGATTGTTCCTGTATCGCGCGCTCGGGTCAACGGTCAGTGTGCGCCGTACTTCAGCCGTGTCAACTGTTCGGCTTCGTTCGCGAGCAGGTTCGCCGCGTCGCGGATCGCGACGTCGAGCGTGATCGGGCCGGGCGCGGGCGAGAAGCAGCCCGAAAAGTGTTCGGACAGGCGCGGCAGCGCGGCCGGGTCGACCGCGCCCGACAGGAGCGACGCGGGCACGCCCGCGGCCCGCGCATGACGGCAGGCGATGAACGGTGCCTTGCCGTGCAGCGTCTGCACGTCGGAGCGGCCTTCGCCGGTAATCAGCCAGTCGGCGCCGGCGAGCGCGGCGTCGAGCCCGATTTGCCGTGCGACCACTTCCGCGCCGGCTTCGAACTGCGCGCCCAGCATGTGCAGCGCGAATCCGAGACCGCCCGCCGCGCCGGCGCCTGGCAGGTCGCGGGCGCGCCGGTCGAGCGCGGTCTCGAGCAGGTCGGCGAAACGGCCGAGCGCGGTGTCGAGGGTCGCAACCTGCTCGGACGTCACGCCCTTTTGCGGACCGAACACCGCGGTCGCGCCGTGCGCGCCCGTCAGCGGGTTGTCGACGTCGGACATGCCGATGAATTCCGCCTCCTTCAGGCGCGGATCGAGCCCCGACGCGTCGATCCGCGCGATATCGGCGAGCCGCGCCGGGACCGGTTCGACCAGTTGGCCCGCCGCATCGAAGCATTGCAGGCCGAGGCCCGCGAGCAATCCCGCGCCCGCGTCGTTGGTGCTGCTGCCGCCGAGCGCGACGAAGAAGCGGCGCACGCCCTCGTCGAGCAGCATGCGGATCGCTTCGCCCATGCCGCGCGTGCTGCGCGCGTCAACGGGCACGCTCATGCCGACCGCGTCGGTGATCCCGACGACCTCGGCCGTCTCGACGATCGCGGTGTGCGCGTCGATCACGCCGACGGCCGCGTCGCGTGCCGCGAGCGACGCGCCGGCCACCCGCAGCGCGCGCCGCGTGCCGCCGCCCGCCAGCATCGCGTCGAGCGTGCCTTCGCCGCCGTCGGCCATCGGGCAGCAGCGCACGATCGCGTCGGGACGGGCACGGCGGATGCCGGTGGCGATCGCGTCCGCGACCTGCTCGGCGGAAAGCGAGCCTTTGAACGAATCGGGCGCGATGACGACGACAGGCGCGGACGGGTGTTGCGGCATGGTGTCTCCGGAAGGCGTGTTTGATGTGAAGAATGGCGGCCGCGACCGCGGCGCATGCTCAATCGGAGCTTACAGGATGGCGGCCCGGCGGTGGATACGCCGTTCGGCATAGCGGCGATCCGCGCGCATTGCCGTCGACGGAAGCGGACGGCGCGACCGCTCTGCATCGTTGTCGTGCCGTTCTGGCGGTACGAGGAAAATTGTTTGCTAGAATAGTCGATTCTTCCGGCCAAAGCCGTGCTCCGAGCCGCTTGCGCTAGCCATCCGGCGCGTGCAGGGATGGCGTGGCGCTCCGGCGCGGCGTGTGCATGCGATGCACCTCACGCCGCAGGCAGGCACGGCAAGGAAAACCCGATTCGCTCGAATAATTTTAGGACGATTGAAGCCATGGCTAACGTTGTTGAGAACCTCGGCAAGCTTGAACGCCGCGTGACGATTTCCCTGCCGAAGGACACCGTGCAGAAGGAAATCGACGCCCGTATCCAGAAACTCGCGAAGAACGTTCGCATGCCGGGTTTCCGCCCGGGCAAGGTGCCGCTCAAGATGGTCGCACAGCAGTACTCGGGTCAGGTCGAGGCGGAAGTGCTGAGCGACAAGATCGGCCAGGAATTCTTCACGATCAGCCGTGCGGAAAACCTGCGCGTGGCCGGCCAGCCGAGCTTCGAGCCGAAGCAGGAGCAGGCTGAGGATGCATACGCGTTCGACGCGACGTTCGAGGTTTACCCGGAAGTGAAGATCGGCGATCTGGCGACGGCTGAAGTCGAGCGCTCGACGACGTCGATCGGCGACGCCGAAATCGACCGCACGCTGGATATCCTGCGCAAGCAGCGCGTGCACTTCCACGCTCGCGGCGAAGCCGGCGAGCACGGTGACGGCGGTGCGGACACCGCAGCGAAGAACGGCGACCGCGTGACGGTCGACTTCGTCGGCAAGATCGACGACGTCGCGTTCCAGGGCGGCACGGCCGAAGACTTCCCGTTCGTGCTCGGCGAAGGCCGCATGCTGCCGGAATTCGAAACGGCGGCGCTGGGCCTGAAGGTCGGCGAACAGCGTACGTTCGATCTGAAGTTCCCGGACGACTACCACGGCAAGGACGTGGCGGGCAAGACGGCGCAATTCACGGTCACGATGAAGAAGATCGAGTGGCCGCACATGCCGGAAATCGACGGCGAATTCGCGAAGTCGCTCGGCATCGAAGACGGCGACCTGACGAAGATGCGCGCCGAAATCAAGGAAAACCTCGAGCGCGAAGCGAAGCGTCGCACGCAAGCCATCGTCAAGAACCAGGTGATGGACGCGCTGCTGAAGATTTCCGAACTCGACGTGCCGAAGGCGCTGATCGAGCAGGACCAGCAACGCCTCGTCGAAATGGCTCGCCAGGATCTGGCGCAGCGCGGCGTGCCGAACGCGAAGGACGCACCGATCCCGGCCGAGATGTTCGCCGAGCAGGCAGAGCGTCGCGTGAAGCTGGGCCTCGTGCTGGCCGAGCTCGTGAAGTCGAACGGCCTCGAAGCGAAGCCGGAGCAGATCCGCGCGGAAGTCGACGAGTTCGCGAAGAGCTACGAAGACCCGAAGGAAGTGGTCCGCTGGTATTATTCGAACCAGCAGCGCCTCGCCGAGATGGAAGCGTTCGTCGTTGAAAGCAACGTCGTCGACTTCGTGCTGGGCAAGGCAAAGGTGACGGACAAGGAAGTGAGCTTCGAGGCACTCGCGAGCGCATCGGCGCAAGCGTAAGTGTCGCTCTAGCGGCGTGCCGGCTGTCGGAGCGACGGCCCGCACGCCGTTTCTACGTCAAGCGCACGGTTGCCATTAATATGGCGATTGAGCGGGCGGCTTCCCTCCGTTCAATTTTCCATTCGAACAAGGCTTATTGAATGATCACTCGCGCTGAATTGCTGGACATGCTTGCGTCGAACGCGCCGCAGGGTTTCGAGGCGCAAGCGCTGGGGCTGGTGCCGATCGTCGTCGAAACGAGCGGCCGCGGCGAGCGTTCGTACGATATCTATTCGCGTCTCCTGAAGGAGCGCCTGGTGTTCATGGTCGGCGAAGTGAACGACCAGACCGCCAACCTCGTGGTCGCGCAATTGCTGTTCCTCGAGAGCGAGAATCCCGACAAGGACATCAGCCTCTACATCAACAGCCCGGGCGGCTCCGTATCGGCCGGCATGGCGATCTACGACACGATGCAGTTCATCAAGCCGGACGTGTCGACCCTCTGCATGGGCCTCGCGGCCAGCATGGGCGCGTTCCTGCTCGCGTCGGGCGCGAAGGGCAAGCGTTTCGCGCTGCCGAACTCGCGCGTGATGATTCACCAGCCGCTCGGCGGCGCGCGCGGCCAGGCGTCCGACATCGAGATCCAGGCACGCGAAATCCTCTACCTGAAGGAGCGGCTGAATAACCTGCTCGCGCAGCATACGGGCCAGGACGTCGAGCGCATCGCCCGCGACACCGACCGTGATAACTTCATGTCGAGCGAAGATGCAAAGGCGTACGGGCTGATCGATCAGGTGCTGCTGAAGCGCCCGTGAGCTTAAGTAGGGTGCCGCCCCGATTCGGTCGGTGCCCCCGCAATGTCCCGAGTGCCCTGAGCATCTGCGGCAAGCGCATCCAGCCGGCTCCGGTCGCGCCCTAGGCGCGGCGTCCGGAGCATTCGGCGTATCATGTCATTTACCTGTCCGGAGGCTCTACATTCATGGCGGACAAAAAAGGTTCGAACAGCGAGAAGCTGTTGTATTGTTCGTTTTGCGGCAAGAGCCAGCATGAGGTGAAGAAACTCATCGCGGGCCCGTCGGTATTCATCTGCGATGAATGCATCGACCTCTGCAACGAGATCATTCGCGACGAGGCGGCTGCCGCCGGCGTCGAGGCCAGCCTGTCCCGGTCGGATCTGCCGAGCCCGCAGGAAATTCGCGACATCCTCGATCAGTACGTGATCGGCCAGGAGCGCGCGAAGAAGATCCTCGCGGTGGCCGTCTACAACCACTACAAGCGCCTGAAGCACCTCGACAAGAAGGACGATGTCGAGCTGTCGAAGAGCAACATCCTGCTGATCGGCCCGACGGGCTCCGGCAAGACGCTGCTCGCGCAGACGCTCGCGCGGTTGCTGAACGTGCCGTTCGTGATCGCCGATGCGACGACGCTGACCGAAGCCGGCTACGTCGGCGAGGACGTCGAGAACATCATCCAGAAGCTGTTGCAGAACTGCAACTACGAGGTCGACAAGGCCCAGCGCGGGATCGTCTATATCGACGAAATCGACAAGATCAGCCGCAAGTCGGACAACCCGTCGATCACGCGCGACGTGTCGGGCGAGGGCGTCCAGCAGGCACTGCTGAAGCTCGTCGAGGGCACGATGGCGTCGGTGCCGCCTCAGGGCGGCCGCAAGCACCCGAACCAGGATTTCATCCAGGTCGACACGACCAACATCCTGTTCATCTGCGGCGGCGCGTTCGACGGGCTCGAGAAGGTGATCACCGATCGCACCGAGAAAACCGGCATCGGCTTCGGCGCGACGGTCAAGAGCAAGCAGGAACGCGACGCGGGCGAAGTGCTGCGCGAAACGGAACCGGAAGACCTGATCAAATTCGGTCTGATCCCCGAACTGATCGGCCGTCTGCCAGTGGTCGCGACGCTCGGCAAGCTCGACGAAGCTGCGCTGATGAAGATCCTCGTCGAGCCGAAGAATGCGCTCGTCAAGCAGTATCACAAGCTGTTCGCGATGGAGCGCGTCGAGCTGGAAATCCGGCCGGGCGCGCTGCAGGCAGTCGCACGCAAGGCGATCCGCCGCAAGACCGGCGCGCGCGGTTTGCGTTCGATCATCGAACAGGCATTGCTCGACGTGATGTATGAACTGCCGGCGATGAAAGGGGTCAGCAAGGTCATCATCGACGAGAACGTCATCGATGGCGATGGCAAGCCTCTGCTGATCTATGAGGACACGCCGAAGGTGGCGGGTTCGAACTGACCGGCTTGCCGACGATGTTCTGCGAAAAAGGCCGTTCATGAGACCGTGGGCGGCTTTTTTTCGTTTATCTTGTGGGTAACTCTGACTCGACACGCGGTGGTTACTTTCTTACCGAATATTTCCCGCACTTGAAGGCTTGCAATTCGTTGTGGCGGCCTCAATTACCGAACAATTGATTCCACTCATGGGGAAATGAAATGTCAGGCACCCAACTTCTCCCGCCGGAACGCATTACGCTCCCGCTGCTGCCGCTGCGGGATGTCGTCGTTTTCCCGCACATGGTGATTCCGCTCTTCGTGGGCCGGCCGAAATCGATCAAGGCCCTCGAAGCAGCGATGGAAGGCGGCAAGCACATCATGCTCGTCGCCCAGAAGACCGCGGCCAAGGACGAACCGACCGAAAAGGACATGTACGAGGTCGGTTGTATCGCCAACATCCTGCAGATGCTGAAGCTGCCGGACGGCACCGTGAAGGTGCTCGTCGAGGGCCTGCAGCGTGCGAAGGCGTTGTCGATCGAAGAGCAGGAGACGCAGTTCTCCTGTGAAGTCATGCCGCTCGAGCCCGATCACGCCGACAGCGCGGAAACGGAAGCGCTGCGCCGCGCGATCGTGTCGCAGTTCGACCAGTACGTGAAGCTGAACAAGAAGATCCCGCCGGAAATTCTCACGTCGCTGTCGGGCATCGATGAAGCAGGTCGCCTCGCGGACATGATCGCCGAGCGTCTGCCGCTGAAGCTCGACCAGAAGCAGCACATCCTCGAGATGTTCCCGGTCATCGAGCGCCTCGAGCACCTGCTCGCGCAGCTCGAAGCCGAGATCGACATCCTGCAGGTCGAAAAGCGCATCCGCGGGCGCGTGAAGCGCCAGATGGAAAAGAGCCAGCGCGAGTACTACCTGAACGAACAGGTCAAGGCGATCCAGAAGGAACTGGGCGAAGGCGAAGAGGGTGCGGACCTCGAGGAACTCGAGAAGCGCATCAACGCCGCGCGCATGCCGAAGGAAGCGAAGAAGAAGGCCGATGCCGAGCTCAAGAAGCTGAAGCTGATGTCGCCGATGTCGGCGGAAGCGACCGTCGTGCGCAACTACATCGACACGCTGATCGGCCTGCCGTGGCGCAAGAAGAGCAAGGTCAACAACGACCTGTCGAACGCCGAGCAGGTGCTCGACGAGGATCACTTCGGCCTCGAGAAGGTGAAGGAACGCATCCTCGAGTATCTCGCGGTGCAGCAGCGCGTCGACAAGGTGAAGGCGCCGATCCTGTGCCTCGTCGGGCCCCCGGGCGTCGGCAAGACCTCGCTCGGCCAGTCGATCGCTCGCGCGACGAACCGCAAGTTCGTCCGGATGGCGCTCGGCGGCGTGCGTGACGAAGCCGAGATTCGCGGCCACCGCCGCACGTACATCGGCTCGATGCCGGGCAAGATCCTGCAGAGCCTGGCGAAAGTCGGCGTGCGCAATCCGCTCTTCCTGCTCGACGAAGTCGACAAGATGGGCATGGATTTCCGCGGCGATCCGTCGTCGGCGCTGCTCGAAGTGCTCGATCCGGAACAGAACCACACGTTCGCCGATCACTACATCGAAGTCGACTTCGACCTGTCGGACGTGATGTTCGTCGCGACGTCGAACTCGCTGAACATCCCGCCGCCGCTGCTCGACCGGATGGAAGTGATTCGTCTGTCGGGTTACACGGAAGACGAGAAGGTCAGCATCGCGCAGCGTTACCTGCTGCCGAAGCAGAAGAAGAACAACGGCCTGAAGGAAGGCGAGATCGAGGTCGCCGAGCAAGCGATCCGCGACATCATCCGCTACTACACGCGCGAAGCCGGTGTGCGTTCGCTCGAGCGGGAAGTGTCGAAGATCTGCCGCAAGGTCGTGAAGATGCTGTTGCTGAAGAAGGCATCGGGCGCGATCAAGGTCGATGGCGAGAACCTCGATACGTTCCTCGGCGTGCGCAAGTACGACTTCGGCCTCGCGGCGAAGGAAAACCAGGTCGGTCAGGTGACGGGCCTCGCGTGGACGGAAGTTGGCGGCGACCTGCTGACGATCGAAGCCGCGGTGATGCCGGGCAAGGGCAACGTGATCCGCACGGGTTCGCTCGGCGACGTGATGAAGGAGTCGGTCGAGGCTGCACGTTCGGTCGTGCGCTCGCGTTCGCGCCGTCTGGGTATCAAGGACGAAGCGTTCGAGAAGCAGGACATCCACATCCACGTGCCGGAAGGCGCGACGCCGAAGGACGGTCCGTCCGCCGGCGGTGCGATGACGACCGCGCTGGTGTCGGTGCTGACGGGGATCCCCGTGCGTGCCGATGTCGCGATGACGGGCGAGATCACGCTGCGTGGCGAAGTGCTGCCGATCGGCGGGCTGAAGGAAAAGCTGCTGGCTGCGCATCGCGGCGGCATCAAGCTCGTGCTGATCCCGGAAGAGAACGTGAAGGATCTCGCGGACATTCCGGACAACGTGAAGAACGCGATCGAGATCGTGCCGGTCCGCTGGATCGACAAGGTGCTCGAACTCGCGCTCGAGCGTACGCCGACCCCGCTGCCGCCGGAAGAAGAGGCGAAGGCTGCGGCACCGGTCGGCGAGGCGGCGGCGGATGCCGGCTCGACGGAAGTCGTCAAGCACTGAAAACCTGAGCGCCGTCCCTGACGGTTGTTCACGAAACCCGCGGCGTGTCCGCGGGTTTTTTATGTGCGTCGGCATCGTGTGTGTTGAGCAGGGGGCGTTAAAATTTTTTGCGCACGGGCTTGGCAAAATGATCGGGGATGAATTAAACTTGCGGGCTCGCTGGTTGTTGATGCCGAAACGCAGATCGCAGCCAGAACGAATCGGAAACGGGTGCTTAGCTCAGCTGGTAGAGCGGCGCCCTTACAAGGCGTAGGTCGGGGGTTCGAACCCCTCAGCACCCACCAGTTTCCTGATTCAGCCAGACCAAGGAGCGGTAGTTCAGTCGGTTAGAATACCGGCCTGTCACGCCGGGGGTCGCGGGTTCGAGTCCCGTCCGCTCCGCCAGAAAATGAAAAAGCCCGCCTCGTGCGGGCTTTTTCATTTGCGTCGTCGGTTGCGCCCGTTCGTTGCGCACCTGCTTTTTTCCCGTGCCACCGCGTATGTTGTAATATCGGACGTTTTGTCCAATTTTCCCGTCACGCATGCTCGATTTCTTCCGTAATCACCAGCGCCTGATGATGGCGCTCCTGCTCCTGATCGTGTTGCCGGGGCTGGGTTTCGTCGGGATCCAAGGTTTCCGCGGCTTCTTCGACGACAGCGCGAACGTCGCGGCGGTCAACGGGCACAAGATCACGCGGGTCGAATTCGACGGCGCGTTCCGCCAGCAGATCGACCAGGCGCGCCAGGCGCTCGGCGGGCAGTTCGACATCAAGGCGTTCGACACGCCCGAACATCGCAAGCAAGTGCTCGACGGCCTGATCCAGCAACGCGTGCTGGCCGACGAGACGCAGCGCCTGCACCTGACCGCATCCGACAACGCCGTGCGCGACGCGCTGATGAGCGACCCGATGATCGCGTCGCTGAAGAAACCCGACGGTACGATCGACGTCCAGCGCTACGCGCAACTGTTGTCGTTCCAGGGGATGACGCCCGAGCAGTATCAGGAACGCGTGCGTTACAGCCTCGCGCTGCAGCAGATTCCGGCGAGCATCGTGGCGAGCGCATTCACGCCGAAGGGGCCGGCGCAACGGCTGTCGGAACTGGCGGCGCAGCAGCGCGAAGTGCAGGCGCTCGTGCTGAAGACGAGCGACTACGCGGCGAAGGTGCAGCCGACCGACGCGCAGCTCACGGCGTACTACGACGCGCACAAGCAAGGCTTCGCGACGCCGGAAACCGCGACGATCCAGTATCTCGTCTATTCGCCGGCAGCGGCCGCCGCGAGCGCGCAGCCGACCGATGCCGACATCAAGAAGTTCTATGACGACAACCCGACGCACTTCCGCTCGGAAGCGCAGGTGCGCGTGAGCCATATCTTCATCGCCGCGGCGAGCGACGCAAGCGCGGCCGACAAGGCGGCCGCGAAGGCGAAGGCCGAGCAGCTGCTGGCCGACGTGAAGGCGCATCCGGACCAGTTCGCGCAGATCGCGCAGAAGAGCTCGCAGGACGCGCCGTCGGCGGCGAAGGGCGGCGATCTGGGCTTCATCACGCGAGGCTCGACGGCGGGCGGCAAGGCGTTCGACGATGCCGCGTTCGCGCTCAAGCAGGGCGACGTGAGCGGTATCGTGCAATCGGACCTCGGTTTTCACATCCTGAAGGCGACGGAAGTGAAGCCGTCGGTGGTCAAGCCGTTCGCGGACGTGAAGGACCAGATCGCAGTCGACCTGAAGCAGCAATACGCGGCGAAGGCGTTCTCGGACAACGCGGAAGGCTTCACGTCGACCGTCTATGAAAAGGCGAAGACGCTGCAGCCGGCCGCCGACAAGTACAAGCTGACGATCCAGACGGCCACCGTTATGCCGACGCCGAATCCGCAACTGCCGGCGACGAGCCCGCTGAACAACCCGAAGTTCCTTGCCGCTGTGTTCGCGAACGACTCGGTGAAGAACCAGAACAACACGCAGGCGATCGATGTGGGCAACAACACGCTGATCTCGGCGCGCGTGACCGACTACAAGCCGGCTGCCGTGCCGGCGCTCGATGCGATCAAGGATGCGGTGCGTCAGAAGGTCATCGCCGAGCAGGCCGCGGAACTCGCGAAGAAGGACGGCGCGGCGAAGCTGGCCGAACTGCAGAAGTCGAAGTCGGCCGATGGCTTCACGGCTGCGCAGAAGGTGTCGCGCTCGCAGTCGCAGGGCCTGACGCCGGCGGCGCTGAGCGCCGTCTACAAGATCGATGCGAAGACGCTGCCGGCATACGTCGGTGTCGATCTTGGCGCGGACGGCTACGCGATCTATCGCGTGAATGCGGTGATCCCGGGCACGGCCGTCGATCCGCAGCAACTCGCGGCCGCGCAGCAGCAGATGGCGCAGGTCGAAGCGCAAAGCGAAGGCGAGGCGTATCTCGCGGCACTGCGCGACCGGTCGAAGGTGAAGCTGTACGGCACCACGCAGAGCCAGGCACAGGACGGCGGCAACTAAGCCGCGATCAAGCGACAACCCAGCGAAGCGCCGTTCACGGTTTCGCGTGCAGCAACAAAAAGCCCCGTTCGAAACGGGGCTTTTTGCTTTCCGGCGGTGGCGCGCCGCGAGGTCAACCGCGCGGCTTGCCGAGCAGCGGCTTCAGCGCCGGCCAGACGTTGTCGAGCAGGATCCCCTGCGCCTGTTGCGCGGGATGCATCTGGTCCGACTGGAACATTTCCGGCTTGTTCTCGATGCCGGCCAGCAGGAACGGCACGAGCGGTACGCCGAACTCCTTCGACAGGCGCGTGTAGACCGCATGGAATTTCTGCGTGTAGTCGGGCCCGTAGTTGGGCGGCACGTACATGCCGACCAGCACGACCTTCGCGCGCGCTTGCCGCGCATCGGTGATGATGTCGCGCAGGTTCTGTTCGGTCGTCGCGAGCGGCACGCCGCGCAGCGCGTCGTTCGAGCCGAGCTCGACGACGACGATCGACGGCTTCAGCCGTTGCAGCACCGCAGGTAGTCGCGCACGGCCACCGCTCGTGGTGTCGCCGCTGACGCTTGCGTTCGCGACGCTATAATCGATCCGCTCGGTTGCGAGCCGTTGCCGCAGCAACGCAACCCAGCCGGTGTCGCGCGGCAACCCGTATTCGGCCGACAGGCTGTCGCCGAGCACGACGAGCGCGGGCTGGCCCGATGTCGGGGCCGCCGTCGCCGCAGCGCGTGCGGGCACGTTTGCTGCGAGCAGGGTACCCAGCAGCGCGGCGAGCGCCGCGCGTCTTTTCCAGCGGAATGTCGTGTCCATGTTCAAGATTACCGATCCGATCATCGAAGTCCATGACGTGTGCAAGCGGGTCGCCGACGCAACGGGCGAGCTGACGATCCTCGACGGCATCACGTTCGCCGTGCGGCCAGGCAGCAGCCTCGCGATCGTCGGCGCATCTGGGTCGGGCAAGTCGACGCTGCTCGGCCTGCTTGCGGGGTTGGACAGCGCGACGAGCGGCACGGTTCGCCTGCTCGGTCGCGCGCTCGACCAGCTCGACGAGGACGAGCGCGCCGCGCTGCGCAACGGCGCGGTCGGGTTCGTGTTCCAGTCGTTTCAGTTGATGCCGCACCTGACGGCACTCGAGAACGTGATGCTTCCGCTCGAACTGCAGGGCGGCATCAACGCGCGCGACGCGGCCGATCGGGCGCGCGCGTTGCTCGTGCAGGTCGGTCTCGGCGAGCGCACCGCGCATTATCCGAAGCTGCTGTCGGGTGGCGAGCAACAACGCGTCGCGCTTGCGCGCGCGTTCGTCACGCATCCCGCAATCCTGTTCGCCGACGAACCGACCGGCAGTCTCGATGCAGCCACGGGCCACGCCGTCATCGACCTGATGTTCGAACTGAACCGCACGCACGGGGCGACGCTCGTGCTCGTGACGCACGATGCCGAGCTCGCGCGGCGCTGCGCGACGACGGTCACCATCGACGCCGGTCGCATCGTCGCGCCGCACGCCGCATAGCGCGAGACCGAATTGCTTGTTGGCCGCACCGGCTGGATCGCCCGGTGCGGCCGGCATGCGTTCGACGTTGTCGCGTCAGCGCTTGAGTGCCGCGCGCGCGCGCTCGATCAGCGCGGTTGTCGACGAATCGTGCTTCGCGGGATCGATCGATTCGGCCGACAGGTCGGCTTCGACGACCTTGCCGAGAATCTTGCCGAGCTCGACGCCCCACTGGTCGAACGGATTGATGTCCCACACCGTTGCCTGCACCAGCACCTTGTGCTCGTAGAGCGCGATCAGCGCGCCGAGCGTGCGCGGCGTCAGCGCATCCACCAGCAGCGTCGTCGTCGGGCGGTTGCCGGGGAACGTCAGGTGCGGCGCGAGCGCTTCCTTGCCGGGGCCGGCGACCCCGCGCGCTTCGTCGAGCGTGCGACCGAGCATCAGCGCTTCACTCTGCGCGAAGCAGTTCGCGAGAAGCTTCGGATGATGGCTCGCGAGCGGATGCTCGGGCGTCAGCACGGCGATGAAGTCGATCGGCACGATCGTCGGGCCCTGATGCAGCATCTGGAAAAACGCGTGCTGGCCGTTGGTGCCCGGCTCGCCCCACGTGACGGCCGACGTCGGGTAGTCGACGAACGTGCCGTCCAGGCGCGCGGACTTGCCGTTGCTTTCCATTTCGAGCTGCTGCAGGTACGACGGCAGGTAGTGCAGCGCTTCCGAATACGGCGCGACGAGATAGCTCTGCGAGCCGAAGAAGTTGCGGTACCAGATGCCGATCAGGCCGAGCAGCACCGGCAGGTTGCGCTCGAGCGGCGCTTCGCGGAAATGGCGGTCCATGTCGTTCGCGCCGGCGAGCAGTTCGTCGAACTGCTCGGGCCCGATCGCGATCATGATCGACAGGCCGACCGCCGACCACAGCGAATAGCGGCCGCCGACCCAGTCCCACATTTCGAACACGTTGTCGGCGGAGATGCCGAACTTCACGACTTCGGCCGGGTTTGCCGACACGCCGACGAAGTGCTTCGCGAGCGCGTCTTCCGGGCAGCCGCGCGCGACGAACCAGTCGCGCAGCGAGCGTGCGTTCGTCATCGTCTCGAGTGTCGTGAAGGTCTTCGACACGATGATCGCGAGCGTTTCCTCAGGGTCGACCTGTTCGAGCACGCGCGCGAGATCGGCGCCGTCGACGTTCGACACGAAGTGGGTCGAAATGTCGGGCGTCGCGACATGGTGCAGCGCGTGCGTGACCATCTTCGGTCCGAGATCCGAGCCGCCGATGCCGATGTTGATCACGTGGCGGATGCGCTTGCCGGTGTAGCCGGTCCAGGCGCCGCTGCGCACGGCGCGTGCGAAGGTCGCCATCTTCGCGCGCTCGGCGCTGACCTGCGCATGGAACGGCGCGTGCGGGTCGGTCGCGCGCAATGCCGTGTGCAGCGCGGCGCGGCCTTCGGTCGGGTTGACGATCTCGCCGGCGAACATCGCGTCGCGGCGCGCCTCGACGCCCGCTTCGCGGGCCAGCTGCACGAGCAGGCGCAACGTGTCGTCGTTGATGCGGTTCTTCGAGAAGTCGGCCGCAAGGCCGCCGCCGGGGATCGTGAAGCGTTCGGCACGGGTCGGCGCGCGGTCGTTTTCCGGCGCGAACCAGTCGCGCAGCCGCGCGTGGCGGATCTGTTCGAAGTGGGATTGAAGGGCAGTCCAGGCGGGGAGCGAATTCAGCGTCATGGCGGTTCGAGTGAAGCGTGAATCGGGAGGAATGCCGCGCCGGCGCATCGGGATCGGAACGCCGGCGGACGAGCGGGCCCGCCGTGCGGCGGGGCACCCAGTATAGCGGCGTTATATGTCGGCGCGCGCCGACGGGTAAAAAAGGCGATTGATCAGCGTGCGCACCATCGGCGCGAGTTCGCCCGCGGTGAGGCCGGCCGGACCCGTGCCGTTCGCGGTCAGCGTGTCGGCCGCGAGGCCGTGCAGGTATACGCCCGCAAGCGCGGCTTCGTACGGCGCGACGCGCTGCGCGAGCAACGCGCCGATCAGGCCGCCGAGCACGTCGCCGGTGCCGCCGGTGGCGAGCGCTGCATTGCCGGTCGGATTGATCGTCAGGCGGCCGTCGGGCGCCGCAATCACCGTGCCCGAACCCTTCAGCACGACGATGCTCGCGTAGCGCGCGGCCAGCGCCTGGGCTGCGGCCAACCGGTCGTGCTGCACCGTCGCGGTGTCGCTGCCGAGCAGCCGCGCTGCCTCGAGCGGATGCGGTGTCAGCACGCACGCGTTGCCCCGGGTGCCGCGGGCAACAACGGCGGCCGCGAGGTCGGCGTGCGTCGCGATGAGGTTCAGCGCGTCGGCGTCGAGCAGCGTCGCGGCGTCGTGCGCGAGTACGTCGCGCACGAGGGTGGCCGCGGCCTCGCGCGCGCCGAGGCCGCAGCCTGCAGCGATCGCGGACATCGCATCGAGGTCGAGGTTGTCCGCGGGATGCAGCATCAGTTCGGGAAACGGCGGGTCGTACGGCGGTGCGCCGGTGCCGAGAAAGCCCACATGCACCTTGCCGGCGCCCGCGAACAGCGCGGCACGCGCGGCGAGGATCGGCGCGCCGCACATGCCGGTGTCGCCGCCGAGCACCGCCAGGCTGCCGAACGTGCCCTTGTGCGAAGCGAACGCGCGGGCGGGCAGCGCGGCGGCGAACCGTGCCGGTGCGTTCAGCACGACGGCTGGCGCGGCGGGCGGTGCGACGTCGAGCGACGCGACGTCGATCTCGCCGGCGAGGTCGCGGCCGTCGCCGGTATAAAGGCCGGGCTTCGCGCCGATGAAGGTGAGCGTATGCGTCGCGGTGACGGCGGCGCCGGCGCCGACGATCCGGCCCGTGTCGCTGTCGAGCCCGCTCGGTACGTCGAGCGCGAGCACGCGGCCGCCGCTTCGGGCATGTGCGGCGATACGCGTGGCTTGGGCAGCGAACGGTCCGTCGAGTGCGCGAGCGAGGCCGATGCCGAACAACCCGTCGACGACCCACGCGTAGTCGTCGAGCGAGGCGGGCGGCTCGGCCGACAGCGGCACGCCGGCCGCGCGCGCGAGGCCGAGCGCCCATTGCGCATCGTCCGGCTTGACCGGCACGGGCATCCAGGCCTGCGTCGCGACGCCGAGCTGCTGCAACTGCGCGGCGGCCACCAGCGCGTCGCCGCCGTTGTTGCCGGGGCCGACCGCGAACCAGACCGGGCGGTCGTCGCCGGCCACCCGTTCGGACAGCCAGCGTGCGGCGGCGGCGCCCGCGCGGCCCATCAGCGTGTGCGGCGGCAGTTCGGCGGTCGCGGCGGCCTCGGCCGCGCGCAGGTCGGCGACGCGCAGCAGCGCGAGCGGGGCGGGGTCGGGAAGCGGGCGGGGATTCGTCATCGCGGGGTCATGGCGGCAGGAGGAGGCCGCCCCGGGACGGGCCCGTGGCGGTCAGGTCGCGAAGCGCGTGGCGCTCAGCGCGGCGAGCGTGTCGGCGGGCCACTGCTGCGTGTCGCCGCTCAGACAGTCGGTCACCACTTTAGCAGACCCGCACGCGAGGCCCCAACCGGCCGGGCCGTGCCCGAAATTGACGAATACGCGCGGATGCGGGGTCGGACCAACGACTGGCAGGCCGTCCGGCGACAGCAGTTGCGTGCCCTGCCACGACAGGGCGGCGGAAATCTTCGCGGCGCCCGGCACCCAGTCGTGGACGGCCTGGCCGAGCAGCGCGAGCGCGGCCTCGGACAGCGGCTCGGGGAGCGGCTTCGCGGTGTCGGCGAGGCTCTGCAGCACGGCGCCGCCGCCGATGCGCAGTCGCTGGTGGGTGCGCGTGATGGAGATCCGCTTGATCGAATCGACGACGCTCAGGTGCGGCGCATGTTCTTCGTACGCGACGGGGGCGGTCAGCGTATGCGCGCGCACCGGATGCAGCGGCAGCTGCCAGCCGAGCCGCTCCAGCAGCGGCAGGCTGCCGGCGCCCGCGGCGACCACGATCGCGTCGGCCGACATCACGTCGACCTCGTGCGCCTTCGTCGCGTGCCGGCCGCCGGCCGGCGCGAGCTCGACCGCGGCCCGGCCGGAGTCGACGCGGATCGCGGCGACGTCCGCGCCGAAGCGGAACTGCACGCCATGCTCGTCGAGCGTCTGCTTGACCAGTTTTGCGAACAGCGGGCAGTTTCCGGTGCGTTCGGTCTCGAGCAGCACGCCGCCGGCAAAGCCGGGCTCGGCCGGCACCGAAGGCTCGAGCGCCGCGCATTCGTCGGCCGTGAGCACCCGGTACGGCTGGTCGAGCGCACGCAGCAGGTCGAGTGCCGGTTGCAGCGCTTCCCAGTCGCGCGGGTCGCGCACGACGTGCAGGATCCCGGGTTTCTGCTCGAATTCGAGCTGGAAGCGCGCCTCGATGTCGGCGAGCGACTCGCGCGACGCGTCGATCAGCGGGCGCAGCCGCGCGTACTGCGCGGCGAATGCGTCGGGCTCGCGCAGCGTGGCGAGCTGCTTGACGAAGCGGCGCACGCCGCCGTTGAAGCCCGGCTTGTAGACGATGCCGGTGTCGCGCGGCTGGCGCTGGCGCATGAAGGTCGGGCCGAACCAGACGTCGAGCGGGCTCGGCAGCAGCGTGCCGCCGTCGCCGTAGGTCGCGCCCTGCGCGACGGTCGCGTGGCGTTCGACCATGCATACGCGATGGCCGGCCGCGCGCAGCTGGTAGGCGGTGGCGACGCCGCTGATTCCGCCGCCGATGACAATGACATCCATGAATTGCTTCGATGACGGGCGGCGTGCATGCCGCCCGGTGAGGATTTGCTGACGGGCTCCCGGCCCGGTGAACCAGGAATGATAGCGCCAAAATCGCGCGAACCGGGCTCGCGCGACCTCGTCCGATTCCGCCGCCGGGTGGTTGCCGGCTACCGCGGCCGCGCGCGCCGACCTGGCGGGCCGCTGCGTGCGGCGGATGCCGGCGCACCGTCGCGGTGCGTGACGGGTGCCGATCAGCCGGTCTGGGATGGCCGACTTCCGGGTATAATTACGGCCTTCCTTTCGCCCCACGTCGCCACCTCGCGCGACTCATCGACGTCAGTCCAGCCCATGGCTCACTTCTCGTGTTTTCCCGGCGCTTCGGCCCTCTCCGATTTCCGTCAAACCCGTCTGCTCGACACGCTCAGGCAAATCGACGCCAACATCGTCGCGGTGCGCGGCCAGTTCCTGCACTTCGTCAATGCGGCCGAGCCGCTGTCGGCCGACGACAGCGCACGCATCGACGCGCTGATGCACTACGGCGCGCCGTTCGAGCCGGCGGCCGAGAAGGGCACGGCCGAGACCTTCGTCGTGCTGCCGCGCTTCGGCACGGTTTCGCCGTGGGCGAGCAAGGCGACCGACATCGCGCAGCACTGCGGCCTCACGCAAGTGCGCCGCATCGAGCGCGGCGTCGAATTCACGGTCACGCTGAAGTCGGGCCTGCTCGGCGGCAAGAAGGCGCTGTCCGACGACGCGCGCGCGGCCGTCGCGGCCGCGCTGCATGACCGGATGACCGAAAGCGTGGTCGCCACGCGCGACGACGCGAAGCACCTGTTCGACGAACTGCCGGCCAAGCCGCTCGAAATCGTCGACGTGCTGGGCGTCGGCCGTGGCGCGCTCGAGCGCGCGAACGTCGAGCTGGGCCTCGCGCTCGCCGACGACGAGATCGACTACCTGGTCGACGCGTTCCGCAAGCTCGAACGAAACCCGACCGACGTCGAACTGATGATGTTCGCGCAGGCGAACAGCGAGCATTGCCGCCACAAGATCTTCAACGCGCAGTGGACGATCGACGGTGAAGCGCAGGACATGTCGCTGTTCGCGATGATCCGCAACACCGAGAAGCTGAGCCCGCAAGGCACGATCGTCGCGTATTCGGACAACTCGTCGATCATGGTCGGCGCCGAAGCCGAGCGCTGGTTCCCGCGCAACGCGGGCGCGGCCGGCGAGCCGGGCGAACGCTACGGTCGTCACACCGAGCTCACCCACACGCTGATGAAGGTCGAGACGCACAATCACCCGACGGCGATCTCGCCGTTCCCGGGCGCGGCGACCGGCGCGGGCGGCGAAATCCGCGACGAAGGCGCGACGGGCCGCGGTGCGCGTCCGAAGGCCGGCCTGACGGGCTTCACCGTGTCGAACCTCGATCTGCCGGACGCGCGCCAGTCGTGGGAAAACGCACGCGACGCGGCCCAGCCGGTCGGCGAGCGCAACCCGAACGATGCGCACGGCCCGTACGGCCGCCCGGACCGCATCGCGTCGCCGCTGCAGATCATGATCGACGGCCCGCTCGGCGGCGCCGCGTTCAACAACGAATTCGGCCGTCCGAACCTCGGCGGCTACTTCCGCGTGTACGAGCAGAACGTCGGTGGCCAGGTGCGCGGCTATCACAAGCCGATCATGATCGCGGGCGGCCTCGGCAACATCGCGGATCAACACACGCACAAGCACGACGTGCCGGCAGGCTCGCTGCTGATCCAGATCGGCGGCCCGGGCATGCGGATCGGCATGGGCGGCGGCGCGGCGAGCTCGATGGCGACCGGCGCGAACACGGCCGAACTCGACTTCGACTCGGTGCAGCGCGGCAACCCGGAAATCGAGCGGCGCGCGCAGGAAGTGATCAACGGCTGCTGGCAGCTCGGCGCGGAAAACCCGATCCTGAGCATCCACGACGTCGGCGCGGGCGGCCTGTCGAACGCGTTCCCCGAAATCGTCGACGGCGCGGGCAAGGGCGCGCGCTTCGAACTGCGCAAGGTCGCGCTCGAGGAATCGGGCCTGTCGCCGCGTGAAATCTGGTCGAACGAAGCGCAGGAGCGCTACGTGCTCGCGATCGCGCCGGCCGACCTGCCGCGCTTCGAGGCGATCTGCGCACGCGAGCGCTGCCCGTTCGCGGTGGTCGGCGTCGCGACCGACGAACGCCAGCTGAAGCTCGTCGACGACGAAGCGACGGGCGTCGAGGAATTCCCGGTCGACATGCCGATGGAAGTGCTGCTCGGCAAGCCGCCGCGCATGCATCGCGACGTCACGCGTGTGGCGACGGAGCGCGCGCCGGTCGACGTGACGGGCATCGCGCTGTCGGAAGTCGCCGTCGACGTGCTGAAGCACCCGACGGTCGGCAGCAAGTCGTTCCTGATCACGATCGGCGACCGTTCGGTCGGCGGCACGTCGGTGCGCGACCAGATGGTCGGCCCGTGGCAGGTGCCGGTGGCCGACTGCGCGGTGACCGCGCTCGACTACGCGGGCTTCAAGGGCGAGGCGATGACGATGGCCGAGCGCACGCCGCTCGCGGTGATCGACGCGCCGGCATCGGGCCGCATGGCCGTCGGCGAGGCGATCACGAACATCGCGAGCGCGCCGATCGCGTCGCTCGACAAGCTGAAGCTGTCGGCGAACTGGATGGCCGCGTGCGGTACGGCCGGCGAGGATGCCGCGCTGTTCGACACGGTCAAGGCGATCGGCATGGAGCTGTGCCCGGCGCTCGGGATCGGCATCCCGGTCGGCAAGGATTCGCTGTCGATGAAAACCAAGTGGGACGAGCAGGGCGTCGCGAAGGAAGTGGTGTCGCCGGTGTCGCTGATCATCTCCGCGTTCGCACCGGTCGAGGATGTGCGCCGCCATCTGACGCCGCAACTGCGCCGCGTCGCCGACGCGGGCGACAGTGTGCTGATCGCGATCGATCTTGGCCGCGGCAAGAACCGGATGGGTGGCAGCATCTTCGCGCAGGTCACGCAGCAGGTCGGCGACACGACGCCGGACGTCGACGATCCGGAAGACCTCAAGCGCTTCTTCAACGCGATCCAGTCGCTCAATGCACAAGACAAGCTGCTCGCGTATCACGACCGCTCGGACGGCGGCCTGTGGGCGACGGTGTGCGAAATGGCGTTCGCGGGCCACGCGGGTGTGTCGCTGAACGTCGATATGCTGACGCTCGACCCGAATCACGAATCCGACTATGGCGACGCGAAGGACTGGGCGAAGCAGACGAGCGGTCGTCGCGAGGATCGCACGCTGCGCGCGCTGTTCTCGGAAGAACTCGGCGCCGTCGTGCAGGTGCGCGCGGCCGATCGCGACGCGGTGCTCGGCGCGCTGCGCGAGTTCGGCCTGTCGGCCTGCTCGCACGTGATCGGCACGGTCAACGATCGCGACGTGATCGAGGTGTACCGCGACGCGAAGAAGGTGTTCGACGCGCCGCGCGCTGAACTCCATCGCGCATGGAGCGAAGTGAGCTGGCGCATCGCGCGCCTGCGCGACAACCCCGCCTGCGCGGACGCGGAATACGACGCGCTGCTCGACGCGACCGACCCGGGCATCTCGCCGGTGCTGAGCTTCGATCCGGCCGACGACATCGCCGCGCCGTTCATCGCGACGGGCGCGCGCCCGCGTGTCGCGATCCTGCGCGAGCAGGGCGTGAACTCGCATCTGGAAACGGCGTATGCGTTCGACCGCGCGGGCTTCGACGCGCACGACGTGCACATGAGCGACCTGCTGGCCGGCCGCGCGACGCTCGCAGATTTCGCGGGTGCGGTGGCATGCGGCGGCTTCTCGTACGGCGACGTGCTGGGTGCTGGCGAAGGCTGGGCGAAGACGATCCGCTTCAACGCGCAGCTCGCCGACATGTTCTCGGCCTTCTTCGCGCGTCCCGACACGTTCGCGCTCGGCATCTGCAACGGTTGCCAGATGCTGTCGAGCCTTGCGTCGATGATTCCGGGCGCGGAGGCATGGCCGAAGTTCACGCGCAACAAGTCCGAGCAGTTCGAGGCGCGCTTCTCGTTCGTCGAAGTGGAGAAGTCGCCGTCGATCTTCTTCGCGGGGATGGAAGGCTCGCGCATTCCGGTGGCGGTCGCGCACGGCGAAGGCTATGCGGACTTCTCGCAGCAGGGCGACATCGATCGCGTCGCGGTCGCGATGCGCTATGTCGACCACCGTGGCGAGGCGACCGAACGTTATCCGTTCAACCCGAACGGCTCGCCTGCCGGCATCACGTCGGTCACGACGGCCGACGGCCGCTTCTCGGTGCTGATGCCGCACATGGAGCGCGTGCACCGCACGGTCACGATGAGCTGGCATCCGGAAGGCTGGGGCGAAGCGAGCCCCTGGATGCGCGTGTTCCGTAACGCACGCCGCTGGATCGGCTGATGTTCGATCCGCACGCACCGGTCGAGATCGTCACGCTGCGCGACGAACGCGCGAGCGATGTCGATGCGATCGGTCGCGTGATCGTGGCCGCGTTCGCGGACGAGCCGCAGCAGGGTCGATTCGAACGGCAGATCGTCGATGCGCTGCGCGCGGAGGGTGTGCTCAGCGTGTCGCTCGTTGCGGAGCGCGACGAGCGCGTGATCGGTCACGTCGCGTTTTCGCCGGTGTCGATCGGCGGCGAGCCGGCCGGCAACCAGCAGTGGTACGGGCTCGCGCCGCTCGCCGTGCTGCCTGAATGCCAGCGGCAGAGCATCGGCGCGGGGCTCGTGCGCACGGGGCTCGACGCGTTGCGCCGGCTCGGTGCGCGCGGCTGCGTCGTGCTCGGCGATCCCGCGTATTACGCGCGTTTCGACTTTGTGCGGTCCGGCGATCTGGTGTTCCCGGATGCGCCGCCCGAGTATTTTCTCGCGCTGTCGTTCGACGAAGCCGCGCCGCGGCCGTCGGGCGAGGTCCGCTACCACGATGTGTTCTATCCGGCATAGCGGTTCACCGCGCTGCCCGTCCGCGATTCCGCAGTCCTGAAAAGCCGCCTCGAAGCGGCTTTTTCCTTGTGCGGCCGCCGCGTGGGCCGGCCCACCACAAGCATGCGTGAAAAAGAAAAAGGCCGCTCCGGGGAGCGGCCTTTGCGTGGGCGATCGTCGCCGACGTTACTGGATCTTCGCCTGCTGGCGCAGGCCTTCCTCGAACGCCTGCAGCTTCTGCTGCACGAGCTGCTGCGCGATCTGAGCCTTCACCTGGTCGAACGGCGGCGGGGCGATGTCGCGTACGTCGTCGACACGGATGATGTGCCAGCCGAACTGCGTCTTCACCGGCGCGTCGGTCATCTGGCCTTTCTGGAGCTTCTGCGCGGCGGCCGCGAATTCCGGCACGTACGCCTTCGGATCGGACCAGTCGAGGTCGCCGCCGTTCTTGCCCGAGCCCGGGTCCTTCGAGTACTGCTTGGCCAGATCCTCGAACTTCGCGCCGGCCTTGATCTTCGCGATCAGGTCCTTCGCCTGTTGCTCGCTGTCGACGAGGATGTGGTGCAGGTGATACTCGCGGTTGCCGCCGGCGCCCTTCACGAGATCGTCATAGCGCGCCTTCACTTCCGCGTCGGTCGGCTGGTTCTTCTTCAGGAAGCTCTCGATCATCGAGCGCAGCACCACCGTCTGCTGCGCGACGGCGACCTGCGCCTTCACGTCCGGACGGTTCGGGATGCCTTCGCGGATCGCTTCCTGCATCAGGATTTCGCGGTTCACGAGTTCCTGGCGCACGGCCTGCTGCAGCTGCGGGCTGTCGGTCTGGCCTTGCTGGACGAGTTGCGCGACCATCGCGTCGGCGCGCGACTTCGGAATCGGCGTGCCGTTGACGACGGCGATGTTCTGGGCGAATGCCGGTGCCGCTGCAAATGCAGCCGCCGCGACCCACAGGCGGGGGGATTTCAGGATCATCGGGAATTCCTGTTGAGACTAGATTGAAGATTCGTTGAATTCTTCGGGCGTATAAGCCACGATTGCGAGCGCATGAATGCCGCGCTGCATCGCATCAGCGAGCGCATCATACACCAGCCGGTGCCGCGCGACGCGCGGCTTGCCCGCGAAGGCGGCCGACACGATCGTCACGGTGTAATGGCCGCCGGCGGCCGCGCCGGCGTGGCCCGCATGCTGCGCGCTGTCGTCGCGCACCGCGAGCGACAGCGGCGCGAGCGATGCGGTCAGGCGCGCTTCGATCAGCGCGATGCGTTCGTCGGGCGATGCTTGGAGAAAGGCGTCGTTCATGTCATTCGTCCTTCATGTACTTCGTGAGCCACAGGCTCTGCAGGATGATGAACACGACCATCGCGCCCGTCGTGCCGAACAGCTTGAAGTTCACCCACTGCGATTCGGTGTAGTTGTGCACCACGTACAGGTTCGCGACGCCGAGCACCGCGAAGAACAGCGCCCACGCGACGTTCAGCTTGTCCCACACGGGGTGCGGCAGCGTGAGCTGCTTGCCCATCATCTTCTCGATCAGGTTGTTGCCGAACGCATAGCGTGCGGCGAGCAGCCCGATCGCAAACAGCCAGTACAGCACAGTCGGTTTCCATTGGATGAATTTCTCGTCATGCAGGACGAGGGTGGCGCCACCGAAGACGACGATCACGCCGAGACTGACCCACAGCATCGTGTCGACCTTCCGGTGCCGGAAGGCTACCCACGCGACCTGGGCCAGTGTCGCGACGATCGCGACGGCGGTGGCGGTGAAGATGCCCCAGACCTTGAAGGCGGCGAAAAACAGGATGATCGGAAACAGATCGAACAGGAATTTCATGGCGCTCGCAGCTGCGTGAAAGGCCGCATCGCGCGGCCTTTCACCGTTGTGGGGACCCGCCAGGCGCCACTGTCCGGGATCGGGGCAGCCGGGAAGGCTGTCCGACCGATTCGTCCGGTGCCGCTCATTCGTTTTCGGGTCGGGACTCGAAGTTTAACGCAGCCGAATTGATGCAGTACCGCAAACCGGTCTTGTCACGCGGGCCGTCCTCGAACACGTGGCCGAGATGCGCGCCGCAATGGTTGCAGCGGACCTCGACGCGCACCATGCCGTGCGAGCGGTCGATCTTCTCGTCGATCACCTCGCCGTTGAGTGGCTTGAAGTAGCTGGGCCAGCCGCAGCCCGAATGGAATTTGGCGCCGGATTCGAACAGCGGCGTGCTGCAGACGACGCATTTGTAGATGCCGGCGTCCTCGGTATCGGTGTATTCGCCGGTGAAGGCCCGCTCGGTCGCCGCATGCTGCGTGACCTCGTACTGCATCGGCGTGAGCCGGCGGCGCAGTTCGGCGTCGTCCTTCTGGTACGGGAAGGTCTTGTCGTCGGAATCGTGTGACATGTGGGTGTTCTCCTGATCGGTCGGTCGGGTCGTGCGGGTCACGACGAGCAGCTCACTTCGAGCGACCCGGCCCAGTCTGGCGGCAATGCCGCATACGCTTCGTGTTCCGGTTGTTCGTCGTATGGCCGGCGCAGCACCTGCGCGAGTCGCTCGACTTCGGAAAAATCCTTTTCCTTCGCGCGCCGGATCGCGACTTCGGCCAAATGGTTGCGCAGCACGTATTTCGGATTCACGCGATTCATCGCGGCCGCGCGGGCCGCGTCGTCGCGCGTTTCCTCGGACAGCCGGGCGCGATAGAGGTTCGCCCACGCGTCGAATGCGTCGCGATCGATGAACAGGTCGCGCACCGGCGCGTCGCGGCTCGCGTCGTGTTTCGACAGCTGCGCGAGCCGGCGGAACGTCAGTGTGAAGTCCGCATGGCTTGCGTGCATCGTTTCGAGCAGCTTGTTCGCGAGCTCGGCGTCGTTCTCGCGCTCGAGTTCGAGGCCGAGCTTCGCGCGCATCGCGCGTTCGAGCGCGGGGCCGAAGCGCTCGGGAAATCTTGCGAGCACGGCCTGCGCGTCGTCGACCGCGCGCTCGGCGCGCGCATCGTCGTCGGCGATCCCGTGCTGCAGCCCGATCAGCGGCAGCAGCGCCTGCGCGAGGCAGTAGCAGTTCCAGTGCGCGATGCGCGGCTGCATCCGGTACGCGTAGCGGCCGCTCGTGTCGGAGTGATTGCAGATGTGGTTCGCGTCGAACGCGTCGACGAAGCCGAATGGACCGTAGTCGATCGTCATGCCGAGGATCGACATGTTGTCGGTGTTCATCACGCCGTGGCAGAAGCCGACCGCTTGCCACTGCGCGACGAGGTCGGCCGTGCGCAGCGTCGCGGCTTCTAGCAGCGCGAGGTACGGATCGTCGGCGTCGCGGCATGCCGGATAGAAGCGATCGATCACGTGATCGGCGAGCTGGCGCAGCAGGTCCGGGCGATCGTTCGAGAAGAAATGCTCGAAGTGGCCGAAGCGCACGAAGCTCTCCGATACGCGTGTGACGACCGCTGACGTCTCGATCTCCTCGCGCACCACCGGCTGGTCGGAGCCGATCACCGTGAGCGCGCGGGTGGTCGGGATGCCGAGGTGATGCATGGCTTCCGAACACAGGAATTCGCGGATCGACGAGCGCAGCACCGCGCGGCCGTCGCCCATCCGGGAATACGGCGTGCGGCCGCCGCCCTTGATCTGCAGTTCGTAGCGCTGGCCGTTCGTGCCGGGGAGTTCGCCGATCGTCAGCGCGCGGCCGTCGCCGAGCTGGCCGGCCCACACGCCGAACTGGTGACCGGAATACACCGACGCATACGGCATCGCGCTCGCGGGCCAGTCGCGCGTCGGGTTGCCGGCGAAGAGCTCGGCGAACCCGGGCTGCTGGCCAATCGACACCGGCAGGCCGAGCAGGTGCGCGACTTCGTCGGAAAAGCCGACGACGTACGGCGCGGGCAGCGGTGCGGCCGGCAGCCGCGTATGAAACGCATCGCCGAGCGTGACGAACGCGCCGGCGGCCGGCGCACCGAGCGTCGCGGCGAGGTCGGGAAGAGTGTCAGCCGTATCGGCTGCGCTTCGGGAAAACGACATGTTGAGCGCCTCTGGGTAAGCCGATATTGTAAGGCGGCGCCGCGCCGCCCGCATGGCGGCCCGCGCGCCTTGCGCCAGGCCTGTCCGGGGCCGCAAGCTGGCGCACCGCTTCGAGGCTGGTCACCGATTCGCGTCCTTCCGGGAGAACAAGACGATGGGTAAGCCGTTGCTGGGCCAGATGATGGACATGCCGTTGCTGGTGTCGTCGCTGATCGCGCACGCCGCGCGTTACGCGGGCGACACGGAGATCGTGTCGAGGCGCGTGGAAGGCGACCTGCATCGCTACACGTACCGCGACTGCGAGCAGCGCGCGAAGCGGCTCGCGCAGGCGCTCGCGCGGCTCGGCGTCGAATCGGGCGACCGCGTCGGCACGCTGGCCTGGAACGGCTACCGGCATCTGGAGGCGTACTACGGGATCGGCGGGATGGGCGCCGTGTGCCACACGATCAACCCGCGCCTCTTTCCCGAGCAGATCGCCTACATCGTCAATCACGCGGAAGACCGCTACGTCTGCTTCGACATCAATTTCGCGCCGCTGGTCGACGCGATCGCGCCGCAGTGTCCGCACGTGAAAGGCTGGATCGCGATGACCGACGCCGCGCACCTGCCGTCGGGCGCGACGCCGTTCCTGTGCTACGAAACGCTCGTCGACGCCGAGGACGGCCGCTACGACTGGCCGCGTCTCGACGAGCTGCAGGCGTCCGGCCTGTGCTACACGTCGGGCACGACCGGCAACCCGAAGGGCGTGCTGTATTCGCATCGCTCGACGGTGCTGCACGCGTACGGCGCAGCGCTGCCCGACGCGATGAACCTGTCGGCGCTCGACGCCGTGCTGCCCGTCGTGCCGATGTTTCATGTGAACGCGTGGGGCCTGCCGTATGCGGTGCCGCTCACGGGTGGCAAGCTCGTGCTGCCCGGCAAGGATCTCGACGGCAGGTCGCTGTACGAACTGATGGAGGCCGAACGCGTGACGTTTTCCGCGGGCGTGCCGACCGTGTGGCTCGGGCTGCTGAACTACATGCGCGAGGCCGGCGTGCGTTTCTCGACGCTGAACCGCACGGTGATCGGCGGCTCCGCGTGCCCGCCCGCGATGCTGCGCACGTTCGAGGACGAATACGGCGTGCGCGTGATCCACGCGTGGGGGATGACTGAGCTGTCGCCGCTAGGCACGCTCGCGACGCTGAACTGGGCGCAGTCGCAGCGGCCGCTCGACGCGCAGCGCCGGTTGCTGGAGAAGCAGGGGCGCGTGATCTGCGGTGTCGACATGCGGATCGTCGGCGACGACGGCCACGAATTGCCGTGGGACGGCGTCGCGTTCGGCGAACTGCAGGTGCGGGGGGCCTGGGTGATCGATCGCTACTTCAGGAGCGATACGTCGCCGCTGTCGGGCGGCTGGTTCCCGACCGGCGACGTCGCGACGATCGACCCCGACGGCTTCCTGCAGATCACCGACCGCAGCAAGGACGTGATCAAGTCCGGCGGCGAGTGGATCAGCTCGATCGACATCGAGAACGTCGCGATCGCGCACCCGGGCGTGGCCGAAGCCGCGTGCATCGCGTGCGCGCACCCGAAATGGACCGAGCGTCCACTGCTGGTCGTGGTACCGCGCGAAGGGGCGAACCTGACGCGTGACGCGCTGCTCGCGTTTTACGAGGGCAAGGTCGCGAAGTGGTGGGTGCCCGACGACGTCGTGTTCGTCGAATCGCTGCCGCACACCGCGACCGGCAAGCTGCAGAAGCTGAAGCTGCGCGAGGCGTTCCGCGACTACGTGCTGCCGACGGCGGTCGGCGAGCCGTAAGTCGCGGCCGGCGACGGCCCGCAGCACGGTCTCCCGATCCGGCCCCCGGATCGGGGAAAAATAAAATTGAACGACCGTGCTTTTTCGTTGTATGCTGCCTCCGTTCGATCCGGACATGCGGCCGTTCGACCGCGCACAATGAAGCGCAGCCACCCCGGCGCGCGATGCATGGAGGCAGGCAGATGGCAGTGGATTACTCGACTCGCGACGGCGTGGCCGTCATCACGCTCAACAATCCGCCCGTCAACGGGCTCGGCCTGTCGACACGCCAGGGCGTCATGGACGCGCTCGATCGCGCCGCGCAGGATCCGTCGGTCACGGCGATCGTGCTGACCGGCGCGGGCCGCGCGTTCTCGGGCGGCGCAGACATCACCGAATTCAATACCCCGAAGGCCCTGCAGGAGCCGACGCTGCACACCGTGATCCGCGCGGTGGAGGCAAGCGCGAAACCGGTCGTCGCCGCGCTGCACAGCGTCGTGATGGGCGGCGGCCTGGAGCTCGCGCTCGGCGCGCACTATCGCGTCGCGGCGCCCGGCGCGCAGGTCGCGCTGCCCGAAGTGAAGCTCGGCCTGCTGCCGGGCGCGGGCGGCACGCAACGTCTGCCGCGTGCGGTGGGCCTCGAAACCGCGCTGAACATGATCGTGTCGGGCGCGCCGGTACCGTCGGAGCAGCTTGCGAAGAGCGGGCTGTTCGACGAGATGGCCGACGGCGACCTGCTCGACGCGGCCGTCGCGTTCGCGCGCAAGGTCGGCGCGCGGCAGGGGCCGCATCCGCGCGTGCGCGATCGCAAGATCGTCCACGAGAACGCGGCGGGCTTCCTCCAGTTCGCGCGCAATTCTGCGCGGGCCGCCGCGCCGAATTTCCCCGCGCCGCACAAGTGCATCGACGCGATCGAGGCCGGCGTGCTGAACGGCTTCGACAAGGGCAGCATCGCCGAGCGCGAGGGTTTCGTCGCGCTGATGATGACGCCGGAAAGCCGCGCGCTGCGCCATGCGTTCTTCGGCGAACGTGCGGCGAGCAAGATTCCCGACGTGCCGGCCGATACGACGCTGCGCGAGATCCGCCGCGTCGGCGTGATCGGCGCGGGCACGATGGGCGGCGGGATCGCGATGAACTTCGTCAACGCGGGCCTGCCCGTCACGCTGCTCGAGACGAAACAGGAAGCGCTCGAGCGCGGCGTCGCGACGATCCGCAAGAACTACGATGCGCAGGTGAAGAAGGGCAAGCTCGCGCAGGAGAAGCTCGACGCACGCATGGCGCTGATCACGCCGACGCTGTCCTACGACGACCTGAAGGATGCGGACCTGATCGTCGAGGCCGTGTTCGAGGAACTCGGCGTGAAGGAGCAGGTGTTCAGGAAGCTCGACGAAGTCGCGAAACCGGGTGCGATCCTCGCGTCGAACACGTCGACGCTCGACGTCGACAAGATCGCCGCGTTCACGAAGCGGCCGCAGGACGTGGTCGGCATGCACTTCTTCAGCCCGGCGAACGTGATGAAGCTGCTCGAAGTCGTGCGCGGCGCGCAGACCGCGAAGGACGTGCTCGCCACCGTGATGGCGGTCGCGAAGAAGATCCGCAAGACGGCGGTCGTGTCGGGCGTGTGCGACGGCTTCATCGGCAACCGGATGATCGAGCAGTACATCCGCCAGGCACTCTTCATGCTCGAGGAAGGCGCGCTGCCCGCACAGGTCGATCGCGCGATCGAGAAGTTCGGTTTCGCGATGGGCCCGTTCCGGATGAGCGATCTCGCCGGCAACGACATCGGCTGGGCGATCCGCAAGCGCCGCTATGTCGAGCAGCCCGATCTGCATTACTCGAAGATCGCCGACCGCCTGTGCGAGGAGGGCCGCTTCGGCCAGAAGACTGGCGGCGGCTGGTACGACTACGTGCCGGGCGAGCGCAAGGCGAAGCCTTCGGCGCTCGTCGACGAGATGGTCGTCGCGTATTCGAAGGAGCGCGGCGTGGAGCGGCGCAAGATCGGCGACGACGAGATCGTCGAGCGGCTCGTGTTCGCGCTCGTCAACGAAGGCGCGAAGATTCTCGAGGAGAAGATCGCGTCGAAGGCGTCCGACATCGACATGGTCTACCTGACCGGCTATGGCTTCCCGCTGTGGCGTGGCGGCCCGATGCTGTATGCGGACATGGTCGGCCTCTACAACGTCGAGCGCGCGATCCGCCGCTATGCGGCCGCGCCGAACGGCGACGCGTGGCAGCTCGCGCCGTCGATCGTCGAACTGGCAAAGGCCGGACGCGGGTTCAACGGCTGACGCCGTGCGTGACGGCGCGACCCGTCTTGCAAGGAGAAACGCAATGAAACGCACTGACGACGTGTTGCTCGTGATCGACGTGCAGTACGACTTCATGCCGGGTGGCGCACTCGCGGTGCCGGACGGCGACGCGGTCGTGCCGGTGATCAACGCGCTCGCGCAACGCTTCGACCAGGTCGTGCTGACGCAGGACTGGCACCCGCGCGAACACGTGTCGTTCGCGGCGAATCACCCGGGGCGCGAGCCGTTCTCGACGCTCGCGCTGCCGTACGGCGAGCAGGTGCTGTGGCCCGTGCATTGCGTGCAGGACACGGAAGGCGCGGCGCTGCATCGCGACCTCGACATCCCGCATGCGAGGCTCGTGATCCGCAAGGGCGGCGACGCGCAGGTCGACAGCTACTCCGCATTCGTCGAAGCCGACCGCACGACGCGCACGGGGCTCGCCGGCTATCTGCGCGAGCTCGGCGCGAAACGCGTGTGGTGTTGCGGACTCGCGACCGACTATTGCGTCGCGTGGTCCGCGCTCGATGCGCGCGCGGCCGGCTTCGAGGCCGCCGTGATCAACGATGCGTGCCGTGCGATCGACCTGAACGGGTCGCTCGCGCACGCATGGCAACAGATGCAGGCGGCGGGCGTCGCACACGTGACGTCCGCGGGCGCGCGCCCGACGGCGTAGCGCATTCCCATCCGATTCAGGACATGAAGCAGGACCGAAGGAGACTCGCATGACCGAAGCCGTAATCGTATCGACCGCACGCACGCCGCTCGCGAAATCGTGGCGTGGCGCATTCAACATGACGCACGGCGCGACGCTCGGCGGCCACGTGGTCGCGGCCGCGCTCGAACGCGTGAAGCTCGACCCAGCGCGCATCGAGGACGTGATCATGGGCTGCGCGAACCCCGAAGGCGCGACCGGCGCGAACATCGCGCGGCAGATCGCGCTGCGCGCCGGGCTGCCGGTGAGCGTGCCGGGGATGACGGTGAACCGTTTCTGCTCGTCAGGGCTGCAGACCATCGCGCTCGCCGCGCAACGGATCATCGCCGGCGAGGGCGACGTGTATGTCGCGGGCGGCGTCGAATCGATCTCCTGCGTGCAGAACGAGATGAACCGGCACATGATCCAGGACGGCTGGCTCGTCGAGCACAAGCCCGAGATCTACTGGAACATGCTTCAGACGGCGGAAAACGTCGCGAAGCGCTACGGGATCGCGAAGGAGCGGCAGGACGAGTACGGCGTGCGGTCGCAACTGCGTGCCGCGGCCGCGCAGGAAGCCGGGCGCTTCAACGACGAGATCGTGCCGATCACCGTACGCGCGGGCATCGCCGACAAGGCGACGGGCCGGCTGTTCACGCAGGACGTTACCGTGTCGGCCGATGAAGGCATCCGGCCCGACACGACGCTCGAAGACGTGTCGAAGATCCGTTCGGCCGTGCCGGGCGGTGTGATCACGGCGGGCAACGCGAGCCAGTTCTCGGACGGCGCGTCGGCGTGCGTGGTGATGAACGCGGATGTCGCACAGCGCGAAGGGCTGCAGCCGCTCGGCGTGTTTCGCGGTTTCGCGGTCGCCGGTTGCGAGCCGGACGAAATGGGCATCGGCCCGGTGTTCGCGGTGCCGAAGCTGCTGAAGCAGGCGGCGCTGAAGGTCGACGACATCGGCCTGTGGGAACTGAACGAAGCGTTCGCGGTGCAGGTGCTGTACTGCCGCGATACGCTCGGGATTCCTGACGACCGCTTGAACGTGAACGGCGGCGCGATCGCGGTCGGCCATCCGTACGGCGTGTCGGGGGCGCGCCTGACGGGCCATGCGCTGATCGAAGGCAAGCGGCGCGGCGTGAAATACGTCGTCGTCACGATGTGCATCGGCGGCGGGCAGGGCGCCGCCGGCCTGTTCGAAATCGTCTGATCTTTTGCTTGTCGGCCGACGGCCGCCGCCTGTGTTGACGCAAGCCGCGGCCGTCGCATGCGATTCGAAAGGATCGGGAAGCAAACGGTGCCGGTTCGATGCTGCCGTTTCCCCTTACTTGTCAAACGAATTGCCGCACCTATACTTGCTCTGACATTTGCCTTTCGGCGGGATGGGGCAACGCGTGCATCGCACCGACGCACGTGATGCGTTTCCGGTAGCCGGCGCAGTCGATGCATCGCGCGTGTCCGGCACCGTGAACGTTCGAACCACGCAGCAGACCGAACGGGGACCGAATTGAGCACGACCTATGCAGCCGGGGAACCGCCGCGCGTCGTCAGCGCGGCCGCGAGGCTCTATGCGAAATGCCTGCTGGTCGGCTTCGCATTGCTGCCAGCCTATCTGATCGCCTATCTGTGGTTCTTCAGCGACCCGCACGTCGTGTTCGAGAGCCACGCCTTCCATGAAATCGCGATCGCGGCCGCGACCCTCGAGGGTGCATTCGTCACCTACGTGACGTGGGTGTGCTACCGGTCGTCCGGAGAGCCGCTCCTGCGCTGGCTGACACTCGGCTTTCTGGGCTTCGCGATGATCTACGCGTTGCACGGCCTGTTCACCGGGATGGCGCATCACAACATCTGGCTGTTCCTGCTGTACGGGCCCGCATCGCGCCTCGTGATGTCGATCCTGCTGCTGACGGGCCTGCTGTCGTATTCGCAGCCGCCCGATCGGGTCGAGAAGCGTGCGCGCGCGCGAACGTGGCTGCCGTGGATCGTGTTGTTTCTGGTCATCAACGTGGCGGTTGCATACATCGCGTATTCGCCGGTCGCGGGCGCGCTGGGCACGCGACTGTCGATGGAAGGCGGCGCGCTGGTGTTTTCGCTGCTCAACGTCGGCATGCTGCTCGCGCGGCGCATCCGTTCGCCGCTGATGGTGATCTACGGCATGTCGATCATGGCGTTCGCGCTGTCGTCGCTCGCGTTCATCCTCGGCAAGCCCTGGAACCACATGTGGTGGCTCGCGCATGCGATCTTCGCGGGCGGGTTCTTCCTGCTCAGCTACGGCGTCGTGCAGGCGCTGCAGACGACGCGCTCGTTCTCGGCGATCTACAGCCAGGAAGACCTGATGAGCCGGCTGTCGGAATCGATGGCGCGCACCGAGAGTGCGCTGCAGGAGTTGCGGCGCACGAACCAGAAGCTCGAATACATGGCCGCGACCGATCCGATGACGGGCGCGTCGAACCGCCGTCAGTTCATCGCGCAGGTCGAGCGCGAGATCGTGCGCGCGGAGCGCGACGGCACGCCGTTTTGCCTGCTCGCGCTCGATCTCGACAACTTCAAGAACATCAACGACGCGTACGGGCACCAGATCGGCGACGAGGTGCTGCGCGGCGTCGTGCGCCAGTCTCTCGAGGCGATTCGTCCGGCCGGTGCGCTCGCGCGGGTCGGCGGCGAGGAGTTCATGGCGCTGTTGCCCGAGATGCCGCTCGAAGGCGCGCGCATGACGGCCGAGCGCGTGCGTTCGTCGATCGCGAGTTCACCGTTCGGGCTGGATTTCAAGCGCGTGCAGGTGACGGTCAGCGTCGGCGTCGCGCAGTACGGCGTCGACGGGAGCACGGTCGATGCGTTGCTGCGGGCGGTCGATGAACGGCTGTACCAGGCGAAGCGCGACGGGCGCAATCGCGTGGTTGCGCACTGACGAGCGGCGGCCGCGCATTCGGCGACGTGGCGCGCGCGGCCGCAACGCAATGGCGCGACGCGAGGCAGGTCCGATTCGCATGCACCCTGAATGAAGCCCCGCACGCGCACGAGCATGTGGGGCTTTTGTGTCACTGGCGCATCGGCTATCGCGACGCGATGGCCGCCGCATGCTCCGGCTGCGCGTCCTGCATCCTCTGCGACGCCTGCCACCAGTACTTGCCCGCGCGCAGTTGCGGATCGCGGATCGCGAGATACGTCGTGCTCCACAGCTGCGCCGCGTTGGCCTCGGTCGCATCCGCGCTGCGGGTGCCGAATGCATCGGTCTGGTACCGACCGTTCACGTACGACCAGGTCCACATTTCCGACGTGCGCATGTCGCGTCCGTTCGAGATCACCTGCCAGATCGTCTGCCGGGCCTGCGTCAGCAGCGTGCGCGTCGCGTCCGACAGATCCTGGCGCGCGAGCTGGCGGTCGAGCCCGGCGACCCACATCGCCTGTTGCCACGACCAGATCACCGTGCCGTGATACGCCGAACTCGTGAATTTGGGCCATAGCGCCTGGTTCGCATACGCGGGGTTCGCGATCAGCATCCCGACATCGGTGACGAGCCCGGTCGGGAACGGCCGCGTGACGTCGGTGACGATCCGCTGAAGCTGGTCGTCCGCCGGCGTGCCGAACAGCAGCGCGAAGCCGCCGTCGGAATTCATCACCGGGATCGGCGTGCCTTGCTGGTCGAGCGACAGCGCATAGAAAGTCAGCGGCGCGCCTGGCGCGGTACCGGCCGGCACACCGGCGGACGACGCATAGGCCGATACTTCGGTCGCCGCCTGCGCGGCCGGCACGCTCACCTGGAACAGCGGCGGCGCCTGCTGCTCCCAGGTAGCCGCTTCGGTCGCCGTGTTCGCGAGGGTCGCACGTTGCCCGGCGTCCAGGTAAGGATCGAGCAGGCCGCGCGCGAGGAACGCATTCGCCGCGCGCAGCGCGGCCGGCACGAGCACCGCATTCACGTCGTACGGATAGACGCCGCCGCCGAGCCCGTCGGTGCTGTCGCGCCAGTTGCCGACGATCTCGCCAGGCCGCAGGCGGATCAGGTTCGCGACCGACGGCTGCTGTGCGAACGGCTGCGCGGTCGCCGCGACGTGCAGCAGGTTGACGACGAGCCGGCTGCCGTTCGTCTGACCGTCGCTGCCGCGTTGCGCGAGATAGGCGGCCGCGCGCGCCTGGCCGCGCGTGTCGTCGATCAGCCAGGCCGCCGCGATCGGCGCGAGCAGGTAGTCGCTGTCGATCATCTTGTAATCGTAGGTCGGCGTTGCATCGTTCGGCCGGCCGTGCTTCGCGTTGTCGACCAGCGCGAATTCGCCGATGCCTTCCTCGTGCGCGACCTTGCCGTCGTTCGACAGGCGACTCAGCACCGATGTCAGCCCGGCCTCGATCGCCGCAGGCTCGAGCACCGGCATCAGCATGCGCACCGAGATCAGCGTGTCGCGGCCGAAGTAGGTGTCGTATTGCCACGAGCCGGCCAGCAACTTGTCGTGGAAGCTCAGGAATTCGAGCACGTTCTGGCTGACCGGGTCGGGATTCGCGGACGGCGCGAGCAGGTCTGCACGCAGGATCGGCGACAACGGCGTCTCGCCCGACAGCGCATCGACGTGCAGTTTCAGCGTACGAGCGCCGGCCGCCGCGCGCAGCACGAGCTTGCCGCCCGCGGCTGTCGCGATGCTGCCGCCGTCGCGCAGCGTGATGCGCAGCATCTGGCCGGGCGCGCCGTCGATCCGGTCGCGCTGCCATTGCGTGACGCTCCTCTGGATCGTCGGGGCGGTGACGATCTCCGGCGGTATCGTCGCGCCGCCGTTGAAGTCGCGCAGGAAGCGCACGTTGCCGAGCAGCCCCTGGCGGATCGTCAGCGTGTCGGTGTCGACCGATACGTCGGCGCCGATGCCGTGCAGCGGGCGACCGTGCGTGTCGGGTGCCGACAGCGCGGACGGCGGTGTGTCGAGGCTCCAGCTCACCGGCTGGGCAGTGTCGTCGAACCACAGCCCGGTGCCGCTGTTGCCGGCCGGAAACACCACGAGCAGACGTGGTTTCGTCGACGAGCGCACCAGCAGGTGCGCGGCGACTTTGTCCTGCCGGTAGAACGCATTGATCTGCCCGCCGGTGTCCATGCGGAACGACAGTGCGGCGCTGTTGGACGACGTACCGCTGGACTGGACGTCGTCGTCGTTGCAGGCGGCGAGCAGGCCGGCGCAGACGAATCCTAGACACAGCGATTTCGTGAAGCGGTGCATGTTCATGACGACCCTCCTGATGCATGTGATTTTTATCGGAATGCTTGAATGAGCGGACGGCTTGATCCGCTTTGTGCTGCGTCTCGGGTATTCTGAAAATGCCCGGGATTAATCGTGGCGTGATGCTCGGGGGGGCGAATTGAACGGCTTTAATCGAATGGACGATCAATGCCGAAAAGTGAAGGTAAAAGGACGAGTCGCCCGTTCTGATGCGGGTGTAGTCACTGGAGCACGCCTTCGCGCTGGCGAAGGGCAACGTTCGTGCGGTACTGAAAAAGTCAGACGAAAGATGTTGTATGGGATTCTAAATTTCGACGAAAGTCAAAGTCAATGAAGTTTGGTGGTATTTCGGATATTTAATTGCCGGTTAAATCGTAATTGTTACTCGGTGAATCAGTAAAAAGTGCGGTTATGAAAATATGAATGACGAATCCTGATAACTATCGATCAAATGGTTGGCAATGGCGCTGGAATCCGGCGATCCGGTGATTGATGCCGGATTGGAATTGAGCGATCGGGAGCGGCCGAGCAATACGCGTTCCCGCCATTCGGCTGGAGACGGATGCCATTGCCGCCGCAGGACAACTGATGCGGGCTGCCCGCTGCATGATTACCCCATCGCGATCGTCAAGTTTGGTAGGCTTGGTGCCTGCCGCCGTTTCCCGGATCTCGTCGTCGAATATCGATGCGGTGAAAAATCGCGTATCGTCGTCGGAACGACTGGACGACGGTCGATCTTCGACTCGTTTCGTTCCGAGCCGCCCGCGCCCGAGGGTAAACAGCGCAGACCGACAACAGACGGCGTGCGTCGCCCGCCGCCCTTGCGGCGCGCCGGCAGCGCGCACGCCAACGAACAGGAGCAACGGAAGTGATCAGACATATCGTGATGTGGAAGCTGAAAGAATCGGCGGAAGGCGGCACGCGTGCGCAGAACGCGCTGAAGCTGAAGGAAAAGCTCGAAGGCTGCCGCGACCTCGTGCCGGGCATCCTGCAACTCGACGTCGGCATTGCGACGCCGGGCCTCGAAGCCACGTCGGACGTCGTGCTCGTGTCCGATTTCACGGACAAGGCCGCGCTTGATGCCTACCAGGTGCATCCGGTCCACCAGGAAGTGAAGAAATTCGTCGTTGCGGTGGCGGAATCGCGCCAGTGTGTCGACTACCTGTCCGAAAGCGCAGCGCGATGAGCGACGCGGCATCCCCGACGGATGGCCCGTCGATCGAAAGCCCGTTCGTCGATCTGCTCGGCGTGCGGCTCGTGTCTGCGAAGGATGGCGCGAGCGAGATCGTGCTGCCGCTCGACGAGCGGCACATGAACACGTGGAGCATCGCGCACGGCGGCGTGACGATGACGCTATCGGACATCGCGCTCGCGATGGCCGCCCGGAGCCTGACCGACGACGGCGTCGGCGTCGTCACGGTCGAGATGAAGGTGAATTTCATGCAGCCCGGGCGCGGCGAGTTGCGCGCATATGGCCGCGTGATGCATCGTTCGACGACGATGGCGTACTGCGAAGGTGAAGTGCGCGACAGCGACGGCAACTTCGTCGCGAAGGCGCTCGGCACGTTCAAGTATATGCGGCGGCTCGCGGTGGGTCGCGACATCAAGCGGCAACGCACGCGTACGGCGCCGGACGCCCAGCCCGGCCCGAGCGACGCGTAAGCGCCGGGACGCGCGGCCCTGCCTGGTCACAGGCGGGGCCGTTTTGTTTTGCGGCACGGATTCAAAACGGGACGGCGTGACGCTGCGAACGAATCCTGGGAGACAGCCATGAACACGATCAGCCGCTAGATCCCGCTCGTGTCGCGCCCGCAAGGCGCCGCGCGCGCCGACAACTTCCGGCTCGTCGAAACGCCGCCCGTGCCTCTCGCGAATCCGGACCTGATCCTGCGCTCGCCGCTGACGATGCAGGGCTTCATCGTGTTCGAACACCCCGACGCATGGCCGCCCGCGCTGGCCGAGCTCGGCGAACTCGTCGCGACGATCGCATACGGACTCGAGCGGGCGCCGGACGCGTTCCCCGGGCTCCTGAGAGGCCGCAATTTCGGTAGGCAGCTCATGCAACTCGTCTGATCCGCGCGTGGCATCATGTGACGCTTGTCCGTTCACGGCGCCGCACGCGCCGTCCTCACCGATGCCGCTGAATCCGAAGATCGCCCAGATACTCGACATGGTCGAGCGCGCAAAGCGCCCGTCCTATCACCACCAGACGCCGCAGCAGGCGCGCGCCGCGTACGAGAAGAGTGCGCTGATCCTCGATGTCGCGCCCGCGCCGATGCATTCGGTCGAGGCCTGCGTCGTGCCGACGCGCGATGGCCGCACGATCGGCGCGCGGCTCTTTCTGCCTGTCGAGCCGAGCCTCGCCGAACCGCTGCCGGCGCTCGTCTATTACCACGGTGGCGGCTTCACGGTCGGCAGCGTCGATACGCACGACGCGCTGTGTCGCATGTTCGCGCGTGACGCGCAGTGCGCGGTGCTGTCGGTCGACTACCGGCTCGCGCCCGAACACCGGTTCCCGACCGCCGTGAACGACGCCGACGACGCATTGCGCTGGTTGCATCGCGAGGCTGCCGCATTCGGCATCGATGCGACACGGCTCGCGGTTGGTGGCGACAGCGCGGGCGGTACGCTCGCGACCGTCTGCGCGGTGCTCGCGCGCGACGCAGGCATCGATCTTGCGCTGCAGTTGCTGATCTATCCGGGCGTGACGGGCTACCAGGACACCGAATCGCACGGACGGCTCGCGAACGGCTACCTGCTGACCCAGGACACGATCCAGTGGTTCTTCACGCAATACGTGCGGGATCGATCCGACCGCGACGACTGGCGCTTCGCGCCGCTCGACGGCACGCGCGGCGCGCCGTCGTTCGCCGGTGTGGCCCCGGCCTGGATCGCGACGGCCGAATACGATCCGCTGAGCGACGAGGGCGCCGCGTACGCGGACAAGCTGCGCGCGGCCGGCAATACGGTTACGCTGGTCTGCTATCCGGGGATGATCCACGAGTTCTTCAAGATGGGCGGCTACGTGCCGGAGGTGCGGGCCGCGCATGCCGACGCGGTGGCGGCGCTCAAGGCCGCATTCGACGACGTTTGATGGCGGCGGCGCCCGGCGCCGCGCGGAGGAAGCGATGACCGACGGCTGGGTGGAAACGGGCGACTGGGCCGTGCTGGGCGGCGATGCCGCACGTATTCGCGATGCGGTGTTCGTGCGCGAGCAGCGGATTCCGCCGGAATGGGAACTCGACGACGAGGATCCGCTGTCGTTGCACGCGGTGGCCTACCGCGTCGATGCGGCGACCGGCGCGCGCCGCGCGGTCGCGACGGGACGGCTGCTGCGCACCGGCACGATCGGCCGCGTCGCGGTGTTGGCCGATGCACGCGGGCAGGGCGCGGGATCGGCCGTGCTGCATGCGCTGCTGGACGCGGCGCGGCATCGCGGCGAGCCGATCGTGCGGCTCTACGCGCAGGATGCCGCGGTGTCGTTCTACGTGCGGCACGGCTTCACGGCAATCGGCGAACCGTTCCTCGAAATCGGCGTGCCGCACGTCGAGATGGCGCGCACGCCCTAGTGCCGCGCGCGGCAGGCTCAGCGCGGTTGCGTCGCGTCGATGTCGAACGTGAACGCGCGCTCGAAACTGCCCGGCCGAACGGTGCGGTGCGAGCCGTCGTCGTCGCAGCGTTCCTTGATGTCGACCGTCAGCCGCACGCCTTCCTTCATCGTCACGCGCAGCGCGGTCGTGCCGCGCGTGCCGTATTCGGGCGTCTCGATGAATGCGGCCGACAGCGCCCGCTCGCGCTCGATCGGAATGCCGGTGTGCGGCAGCGCGTCGTCGTCCGCGACATGCGGATCGCGCATCAGCTCGATCAACTCGTCGAGCGACGGGGTCGGATTGTCGGTCAGCAGCGTGCCGAGTTCCGCGCGCTTGCGCACGACTTTCGGCCAGGGCGTATCGAGCCGGGCGTTCGACAGCGCGTGCACGCCGGCGCCGATCGCGACCGGCGACGCAACGCCGGTTTCGCCTTCGGCCGCACGATTGCAGAACCACGCGAGTTCGCGCCGCTTCCAGTCGCCGACCAGCAGGTTGAAGCCGTTGTACACGGCCGCGTGCTCGGCCAGCTCGCCGAGGTAGTCGAGCGGCGCGACGGACGGGCCGCGGAGGTAATCGGACACGAGCTTGCCGCGGGTCGGCGCGCCCGCGCGAATGTCGAACGGCGCGCGGTAATTCGTCAGCGCCGCGAACCGGCCGTCGCGCGACACGCCGAGCCACGTGCCACCCGCTTCCAGATCGCGGCCGGCGAGCAAGCCCGGCACGTCCTCCCACCACGAAAGCGGCGCACTGGTACGGCGAAAGAATTCGTCGCGGTTGGCGGTCAGGGTAAAGACGGGACCGGCGGCGGCATCAGGCTGCCAGTCGAAGGCAATCAGACACATCGGGCGAATCTCTCGCAGGAAACTTCGGGCGCCGGCCGCGATCTGCGAGCCGGCGTGCGAACGGGTTGTCAGTGCGTCACGCTTCCGTCGGCCACGCGTACGGCAGCGCGTCGAACGCGAGCGCCGGACCGTCGGCGGAACCAAGGTGCACCGTGCCGTTGTCGAGCGCGGCCAGCTTGATCTCGACGAGCGCGTCGACGCCGCCCGCGGGCGCGGCCGCCGCGTTGACGATCATCCCGCACGGCTGGCCCGGGTCGTCGCTGTGGAACAGCTCGACGCCGGCATGCACGGTGTCGGTCTCGCCGGCGACGTGCGCGAGCGCGGTACGGCGCTTGATCGTGCCGCGGTACTGGCTGCGCGCGACGATTTCCTGGCCCGGGTAGCACCCCTTGCGGAAGTTAACGGCGCCGATCACGTCGAAGTTGACCATCTGCGGCACGAACTGCTCGACGGCCGGCTGCGTAATGCGCGGCTCGCCCGCGCGCACGTCGAGCCAGTCCCAGACGGCCGGCGACACGACCGGCAGCGTGCCGGCGAGCGCGGCGAGACGCGCGTCGACTTCCGCGCGGGGCCCGATCCACAGGTAGCGCTTGCGGCCGGCCGCGTCCGGCACGCGGATCAGCGCGCCGGCCGGGCCGTCGACCTTCACGTGCACGCCGTCCGGCAGCGCGTCGAAGATGCCCGACAGCACGTCGCGCACGTCGCCCGCGAAGCCGACGACCGCGAGCGCATCGCTCGCGTCCGTCAGTTTCGCCTTTGCGCGCAGCACGAACATCGACAGCCGTTTCTGCACGGCGGCCTGAACGTCCTTCGAGACAAGCAGGCGCACGCCGTGACCGCCACGCCACGCGAGGAACGACGCGAGCAGGCGGCCCTTCGGCGAGCAATAGCCGGACAGGCGCGCGCTCGCGGCATCGAGATGCTCGATGTCGTTGGTGAGCTGGCTGTGCAGGAACGTCGCGGCGTCGTCGCCGGCCACGTCGATCACGCCGAACTGCGCAAGCGGCATGCAGGCGCCCGGCGCGTCGAAATCGGCGGCTGACGGGCGGGGGAAAACGGGGAGCGAGACGGATGCGGGCTGTGCAGCCGGTGAAGCGAACGGTGTGCTCATGGAATGAGGGAACAGTCAACCCTGACTTTGACGAAGGCGAGCAAGTATTATATGGGTCTTACCTGAGTCTCGTTTCCATGTCCCTACTGAAGAAATGCGCCGCGACTGTCGTGGCGCTGGCCGTCGTTGTGGCCGCTGCCGGCGCGGGCGGCGGATATTACTGGGCGACCCGGCCGCTGCTGCTGGGTGCCGCGTCGCTCGATGTCACGATCAAGCCGCGCAGCAGCGTCAAGAGCGTCGCGCTGCAGCTCAGGCGCGGCGGCGTGCCGGTCGAGCCGCTCGGCTTCGTCGCGATGACGCGCCTGCTCGGGCTGTCGAGCCGGCTCAAGTCCGGCAACTACGAATTCAAGACCGGCATCACGCCGTACGACGTGCTGCAGAAGATCGCGCGGGGCGACGTGAACGAGTACGTCGCGACGGTGATCGAAGGCTGGACCTTCAAGCGGATGCGCGCGGAACTCGACGGCAATCCCGATCTCGCGCACGCGACGGCCGGCATGAGCGACGCCGAACTGCTGCGCGCGATCGGTGCGCCGGACAACGCGATTCAGCGCGGCAGCGGCGAGGGACTGTTCTTCCCGGACACCTACCTGTTCGACAAGGGCACGAGCGATCTGAACATCTACCGGCGTGCGTACCATCTGATGCAGACGCGTCTCGACGAAGCATGGGCCGCGCGCGTGCCGGGACTGCCGTACAAGACGCCTTACGAAGCGCTGACGATCGCGTCGATCGTCGAAAAGGAAACGGGCCACGCGGCCGACCGCGCGTTCGTCGCCGCCGTGTTCGCGAACCGGCTGCGGATCGGGATGCCGCTGCAGACCGATCCGTCGGTGATCTACGGCCTGGGAGACGCGTACGACGGCCGCCTGCGCAAGCGCGACCTGCAGGCCGACACTCCTTACAATACCTATACGCGCCGCGGGCTGCCCCCGACGCCGATCGCCCTGCCGGGCGTCGCCGCACTGCAGGCGGCGATCAATCCGGCCCAGACGAGCGCGCTCTATTTCGTCGCGAAGGGCGACGGCACGAGCGTGTTCTCGGACACGCTCGGCGACCACAACAAGGCCGTGGACAAGTACATACGAGGTCAATAATGGCGAGCGGTAAATTCATCACGTTCGAAGGCATCGACGGGGCGGGGAAGACCACCCACCTGCAATGGTTCTGTGAACGCCTCCAGGCCAGGCTGGCCGCGAGCGGCCGGCAGGTCGTCGTCACCCGCGAGCCGGGTGGCACGCAGCTCGGCGAGAAACTGCGCGAGATCCTGCTGAATCAGCCGATGGATCTCGAGACCGAAGCGCTGCTGATGTTCGCCGCGCGCCGCGAGCACCTCGCGCTCGTGATCGAGCCTGCGCTCGCGCGCGGCGACTGGGTCGTGTCGGATCGCTTCACCGACGCCACGTTCGCGTACCAGGGCGGCGGCCGCGGGCTGCCGCGCGACAAGCTCGAGACGCTCGAGCGCTGGGTGCAGGGCGGCTTCCAGCCCGACCTGACGGTGCTGTTCGACGTCGCGCCGCAGGTGGCGAGCGAGCGCCGCGGCGCCGCGCGCATGCCCGACAAGTTCGAAAGCGAGTCGGACGCATTCTTCTCGCGCACTCGCGCCGAATACCTGCGGCGCGCGGAAGAGGCGCCGCACCGCTTCGCGATCGTCGACGCGACGCAGACGATTCCCGACATCCGCCAGCAGCTCGAACGCGTGCTCGCCGCGCTGTAACACGAAGGAACGCACTACATGATCTATCCGTGGCAGACCGACGACTGGAACCGCCTGCAGCAACTGCGTGCGCAGTGGCCGCATGCGCTGCTGCTGCACGGCCAGGCCGGGATCGGCAAGCTGCAGTTCGCGCAGCATCTCGCGCAGGGCTTCCTGTGCGAGGCGCCACAGCCGAACGGCGAGCCGTGCGGCGCTTGTGCGGCCTGCACGTGGTTCGCGCAGGGCAACCATCCGGACTACCGGATCGTGCTGCCCGAGGCGCTCGCGGGCGAGGCGCCGGGCGCCGCCGACGACGCGAAGCCTGCCGACGCGGACGAGGGCGGCAAGAAGACGCGCGCGCCGAGCAAGGAAATCAAGATCGAGCAGGTGCGTGCGTTGCTCGACTTCTGCGGGGTCGGTTCGCACCGCGGCGGCGCGCGCGTCGTCGTGCTGTATCCGGCCGAGGCGCTGAACGTCGCCGCGTCGAACGCGCTGCTGAAGACGCTGGAGGAGCCGCCGTCCGGCGTCGTGTTCCTGCTGGTGTCGGCCCGCATCGACCGGCTGCTGCCGACCATCATCAGCCGCTGCCGGCAGTGGCCGATGACCGTGCCGGCGCCCGACGCGGCCACGGCATGGCTCGCGGCGCAGGGTATCGACGATGCGCGCGCGCTGCTCGCCGAAGCCGGCGGCGCGCCGCTCGCCGCGCTGGCGCTCGCGAGCGACGAGAACCGCCCGCTGCGCGATTTCACGCTCGGCCAGCTCGCGGCCGGGGCCGCGTGCGATCCGTTCGCGTGCGGCGAGACGCTGCAGAAGCTGCCGGTGCCGCTGGTGCTCGGCTGGCTGCAGCGCTGGCTGTACGATCTGCTCGCGCAGCGGATGGCGGGCGCGCCGCGCTACTTCCCGATGCAGGCGGCCGCGCTCGCGCGGTGCGCGGAGGCGGTCGATGCGAATGCGTTCGCGCGCTTCATGAAGGCCGTGACGCGCCAGCGGACGGTCGAGAACCATCCGCTCAATGCCCGGCTCGTATTCGAGGAACTGTTTCTCGGTTATCGGGAAATGTTCGCGTGAGCGAGTATTGTTTCCTTCGGGTGAGGAAACGATTGCCGGCGAGTGCATGAGCGCCCGCCAACCGTATTCAGGAAACACGATGTTCGTCGATTCTCACTGCCACATCAATTTCAAGGGTCTCGCCGACCGCCTGCCTGCCGTGCTGGAGAACATGCGCGAGCACGACGTCACGCACGCGCTGTGCGTGTCGGTCGACTTCGAGACACTGCCCGACGTGCTCGCGATCGCGCAGGCGCACGACAACGTGTACGCGTCGGTCGGCGTGCACCCGGATCACGAGGACGCACGGGAGCCGACGCTCGCGGAACTGATCGAGCTGGCCGCGCACCCGAAGGTCGTCGCGATTGGCGAGACGGGCCTCGACTACTATCGCCTCGAAGGCCGCTCGATCGCCGACATGGAGTGGCAGCGCGAACGCTTTCGCACGCACATCCGCGCGGCGACCGCGACGATGAAGCCGCTGATCATCCATACGCGCTCGTCGTCGGAAGACACGTTGCGAATCATGGCCGAGGAGCGCGCGGACGTGCCGGGCGGCGTGATGCACTGCTTCACCGAGCCGTGGCCCGTTGCCGAGCAGGCGCTCGCGCAGAACTTCCATATCTCGCTGTCGGGGATCGTCACGTTCAAGAACGCGACCGACGTGCAGGACGTCGCGCGGCGCGTGCCGCTCGACCGGCTGCTGATCGAAACCGACTCGCCGTACCTCGCGCCGGTGCCATATCGCGGCAAGCCGAATGAACCTGCGTACGTCAGCCATGTCGGACGCTTTATCGCATCCGAGCGGGGGATCGCCGTCGAGGCGCTCGCCGATGCGACGACACAGAACTTTTTCCGGCTGTTCAAGATCGCCCGCTAACGGCGCGCGGCCAGCCGACAACCCAGGGAAGGAGCCCACAACAATGACGAAGCCGACCACATACCTGCCCAAGCGCGCACTCGTCGCCGCCGCGCTCGTCGCGAGCGGCCTCTTTGCCGCCGCCGGCGCGCATGCCGAGTCGCTCGACGCGATCGTCAAGGCGGTCAAGTTCGACGATATCGCCGACATCGGCAAGCAGCTCAAGAGCGGCAAGCTCGATCCGAACACGCTCGCGCCGAACGGCGACCCGATCCTCGTGATCGCCGCGCGCGAGAAGTCCGACAAGGTTGCCGCCGCGATCGCCACGACGCCGAACGTCGACCTCGAGAAGGAAGACAAGGCCGGCGAGAACGCGCTGATGCTCGCGTCGCTGAACGGCGACGTCGGGCTCGTCAAGCTGCTGATCGACAAGGGCGCGGAAGTCAGCAAGAAGGGCTGGGCGCCGCTGCACTACGCGGCGACCAACGGCCAGGACGAGGTCGTCAAGATCCTGCTCGACCACGACGCGTATATCGACACCGCATCGCCGAACGGCACGACGCCGCTGATGATGGCCGCGCGCGGCAACCACGCGACGACCGTCAACCTGCTGCTCGACCAGGGTGCCGATCCGCAGGTGAAGAACCAGCTCGGCATCACCGCGCTCGAGTTCGCGAAGCACTACAAGGCACCGGACGCAATCGACATCCTGAGCAAGCGGACGGTGCGCGTCGGTGCGTCGGCGCCGGCAGATGCCCAAAAGAGTGCAAAATGACGGTTTCGGCGCGGTGGCGCAGCGCCCGGCCGTCCGGAACCCGGCCGGCCGCGGGCGTCCGGCTGCCGCGCCGGTCAGCGCAGCAAGCGGCCCGGGGCCGCATTGACATAAGGAACACCATGTTGCGGGCTATGTTTTGTGCCGCGGCGTTCGCCGTGCCGTTGTCGGCGGCGGCTTTCACGGGCGCGGATCTCGACCGGCTGTGCGCGAAGACGGACGTCAAGTCGCGGGCGTCGTGCGCCGCCTACATCGAAGGCGCCGCCGATGGCGTCTACAACACGATCGACGCGATCGGCGGTACCACGGGGCCGCGCGTCGGGCAGTATTTCTGCCTGCCGCCCGACATCCGGGCGCAGCAGATGACCGACGCGGTGCGCAAGTACATCGCGGAGAACCCGAAGCTGGCCGACTACAACGCGAGCACCGCGGTGTCGCTCGGTCTCGGCAAGGCGTTCCCCTGCAGGGGCGGCAGCTGATCTGACGCCGGGGCCGGGCGCGCGCGTTGCCCGGACGTCGCCGACGCATCCAGGACGAGGCCGCCGCGCCTCATAACCGAAGCATTCCCGGGCGCCGATGATTTCAATCGAGGAATTGCAGCGCATCGCCGATGCGCCGTTGCATGCGTGGCTCGGCACGCTGGGCGTGTCGGTCATCGTCGTGCTTGTCGTCGTGATCGTGCACCGAGTCGGCGCACGCATCGTCAAGCGCATCGCGCAGCCGTATCCGTTGATGAGCGTGATCCTGCGTTACATCGACAAACCTTCGCTCGTCACGCTCGCGCTGCTCGCGCTCGAGTTCCTGTGGATCCAGGCCGACGAGGGCATGTCGTTCGTGGGCGGGATGCGCACCGCGGCCGCAGTCGGCTCCATCGTGTCGCTGACCTGGCTGCTGGTGCGGCTCGTGGCCGGCGTCGGCGACGCGATCATCCAGGCCCATCCGATGGATGCGGCCGATAACCTCCACGCACGGCGCGTCCACACGCAGGCCAAGGTGCTCGTGCGGACCGTCATGGTGCTGATCGTGATCATCGGCACCGGCGCCGCGCTGATGACGTTCCCGAACGTGCGCCAGGTCGGCGCGAGCCTGCTGGCGTCGGCCGGCGTCGCGGGGCTGGTTGCCGGCATCGCCGCGCGGCCGGTGCTCGGCAACCTGATCGCCGGGCTGCAGATCGCGCTCACGCAGCCGATCCGGCTCGACGACGTCGTCGTGATCCAGGGCGAGTGGGGCCGCATCGAGGAAATCACCGGCTCGTTCGTGTCGGTGCGGCTGTGGGATCAGCGCCGGCTCGTCGTTCCGCTGCAGTGGATCATCGAAAACCCGTTCACGAACTGGACGCGCAGCAGCTCGGAGATCATCGGCACGGTGTACCTGTCGGTCGACTACCGCACGCCACTCGCGCCGCTGCGCGAGGAACTCGCGCGGCTCGTCCATGCGGCGCCCGAGTGGGACGGCCGCGTGCAGGTGCTGCAGGTGACCGACGCGACCGAACGCACGATGCAGTTGCGCGCGCTCGTCAGCGCGGCCGACTCGTCGGCGTGCTGGGATCTGCGCTGCCGCGTGCGCGAGGGCTTGATCGCCTACCTGCAGGCGCGTTTTCCGCAATGCCTGCCGCGCAGCCGGATGGAACTGTATCCGCACGATTCGGCGCTGGACGAGCCGAGCCCCGAACGGCCGCATGCGCGGCCGCCCGCCGCCAGCACGGCAGCCAACACCGCGGCCGATCCGAAGGCCACCGAAGGCCGCTGAACGCGTGCCGGTACCCGCCGCCATTTTCTTTCCATGACCGCGCTGAACACGCTCGCCATCGCCAACTACCGCTCGCTGCGCGAGCTGATCGTGCCGCTCGCGGCGCTCACCGTCGTCACGGGGCCGAACGGCAGCGGCAAGTCGAGCGTTTACCGCGCGCTGCGGCTGCTCGCCGATACGGCGCAGGGGCGCGTGATTCCGTCGCTCGCGCGCGAAGGCGGGCTGCCCTCGACGCTGTGGGCCGGCCCCGAGCGCTTTTCGCGCGCGATGCTGAGCGGCGAGACGCCGGTGACCGGTACGGTGCGCAATGGACCGGTGAGCCTCAAGCTCGGTTTCGCGAGCGACGATTTCGGTTATGCGATCGATCTCGGCCTGCCGGTCCCGAGCCGTTCGCAGTTCGCGCTCGATCCCGTCGTGAAGCGCGAATGCATCTGGGGTGGCGCGCTGTTGCGCCCGTCGACGCTGCTGGTCGACCGGCAGGGCGCGCAGATTCGCGCGCGCGCCGGGTCGGGCGACTGGCACACGGTGCCGCAGCCGGTCGCGAGCTTCGACAGCATGATGACCGAGTTCGCCGATCCGGTCGGCGCGCCAGAGATGATCGCGGTGCGCGAGCGGATCCGATCGTGGCGCTTCTACGACCATTTCCGCACCGATGCGCAGGCGCCGGCCCGGCAGTCGCACATCGGCACCCACACGCCGGTGCTCGCGGACGACGGCGCCGACCTGGCCGCCGCGCTGCAGACGATTCGCGAAATCGGAGATGCCGCCGCGCTCGACGCGGCGATCGATGACGCGTTCCCCGGCGCATCGATCGACATCGACAATCCGGGCGGCCGCGGCCGCTTCGACGTACTGATGCGCCAGCCGGGGCTGCTGCGGCCGTTGTCGGCCGCCGAGCTGTCGGACGGCACGCTGCGCTATCTGCTGCTCGCGGCCGCGTTGCTGACGCCGCGGCCGCCCGCGCTGATGGTGCTGAACGAGCCGGAAACGAGCCTGCATCCCGATCTGCTGCCGGCGCTCGGCCGCCTGATCGCACAGGCCGCGCAGCGTTCGCAGGTGCTGGTCGTGTCGCACGCGGCGCGGCTCATCGCGACGCTCGAACGCGAGGCCGGCTGCGAGTCGCTGGTGCTCGACAAGCAGCTCGGCGCGACCGTGCTCGTCGACGCGGATACGCGCGACCTGCCGCCGTGGAAGTGGCCGTCGCGCTGACGGGAGGGGCGGTGCGCGCGTGGCCCGTCAGCGGCGGGCCGTCGGTCGCTCGCCCTCGGATGCCCGTCGCGCCGGTCCGGCCGCCTCGAAGCTGGTACGGGCGGCCCGCGGGCGAATGTATCCTGTCTGTAACAACGCCCATAAAATGAAAGTCCGGTGCTTCCGGGCACCGGGATCGCGAATAATAATGAGATATTTGGCCGGCGCGATGCCGGCCGCATGCCGCACGGAGCGCGGCGTGCACCAGCCCCCGTGGCGGCTGACCGAGGACACAGGAGACGTGGACCATGAGAATTGCCCAGATCGCCCCGCTGACCGAATCCGTGCCGCCGAAGCTGTACGGCGGCACGGAGCGCGTCGTGTCCTACATCACCGAGGCGCTCGTCGACCTCGGCCATGACGTGACGCTGTTCGCCAGCGGCGATTCGACGACCCGGGCCAGGCTCGAACCGGTGTGGCCACGCGCGTTGCGGCTCGACTCGTCGATCCGCGATCGCGTCGCCCCGCACATGCTGCTGATGGAGACGGTCGCGCGCCGCGCGAAGGATTTCGACGTGCTCCATTTTCACATGGACTACTACTCGTTTTCGGTTTTCAACCGGCAGGACACGCCGTACGTGACGACGCTGCACGGCCGGCTGGATCTGCCCGAGCAGCAACCGGTGTTCGACACGTTCAACACTGCGCCGGTGATCTCGATCTCGAATTCGCAGCGCCAGCCGCTGCCGCAGGCGAAATGGCTGACGACCGTGTACCACGGCCTGCCCGACGCACTGTACCTGCCGCAGCCCGTCGAGCCGCGCTATCTCGCGTTCCTCGGCCGCATCTCGCCGGAGAAGCGGGTCGACACGGCGATCCGCATCGCACGCCAGTGCGGGCTGCCGATCCGGATCGCGGCGAAGATCGACGCGGCGGACCACGAATACTTCGAACGCGAGATCAAGCCGCTGTTCGCTCTCCCGCACGTCGAATACATCGGCGAGATCGCCGACCACCAGAAGGCCGAATTCCTGTCGGGCGCGCATGCGCTGCTGTTTCCGATCGATTGGCCGGAACCGTTCGGGCTGGTGATGATCGAGGCGATGTCGTGCGGCACGCCGGTGATCGCGTTCAATCGCGGCGCGGTGCCGGAGGTGCTGGACGAGGGTGTGTCGGGCTTCATCGTCGAGGACGAGATCAGCGCGGTGGCCGCCGTGAACCGGCTGCACCTGCTGCCGCGCGCACGCGTGCGGCAGCGCTTCGAGGAGCGCTTCACGGCGCGGCGGATGGCGCAGCAATACGTCGACGTGTACCAGTCGCTGATTCGCGCGCAGAAGCGTTCGCGCTTCAAGGTGATCGATTCGACGACCTGACGCGCCACGCGCGCGGATAAAAAAACGGCGATGCCCGCAAGGACATCGCCGTTTGCACGTTGCCCGCGCGCGGTGCGCACGGGCGAGGACGCCTCGGCGTCAGATCTTCAGCTTCGTGACCTTCGTGCCGTTGATCGACACGTCGCCCATCAGGCCGGCATTGGTCAGCACGACGACCTGGACCGGCGCGGTGGCCGTGGTCGTGTCGACCGCGCCGTTCGCGCCCATCTTCACGAGCGCGACCGATGCACCGGCGCCGGCTGCCCAGCCGTCCGAGCCGCGGAATTCGTCGAGCGCTTCCTGCGTCATGAACAGGAACACGATCGCCTTCGACTGCGCGCCGGCCTGCAGGCCGACCGACAGCGACGACGTGTTGTAGTACCCGACCGTGCTGCCACCGACGCGCAGTGCGCCGTTGCCCGACTGGCCGCCGACGATGAAGCCTGCCTGGATCACGTCCGGGAACACGAGCACGCCGCGCGACTTCGCGACGAGTTCGCGCGAGCCCTTGACCGTGGAATACATGCGCGACAGCGTTGCGTCGACGCTCGAATCGATCGCCTGACGCTTCGACGCGTTGGTCGCGGCATTGTCGGGCTTGTCGGGGGTGGTGGTGCAACCGGTGAGCGCAAGGCTACCGACGACAAGCGCAGCGGCGGCTTTCAGCACAAGATTCCGTTTTTGCATCGTTCTTCTCCATCGGATGACGTTCGGAGTGAGTCTCGCTCAAGGAGCGGATCACGTCGGCAGTTATATCACAGCGGATTACAAACCCTTTTCGTTCGCGCGTGAAAAAGCGTCAAATCGTTTTGGGGTGTCGCGGCGCGCCAACGGACGGTCGGGCACGCGTACGGCGATACGTCGCGCGGCCGGCCGGGGGCGGCAGGAAAGGGGAAAGGGAAACGGTTGCTGTGCGTCAGTGCGGCGTGACGGGTGGTGCCGGCGGGGCAGGCGGTTTGATCGGCGGGCGCCGCAGCGCGCGGCGGATCAGCGCGATCACGACCCCGCACGCGAACAGGAACGCAGCCGGCACGACCCAATAGCCGACGAATGCATGCCACAGATAACCGGCGAGCGTATTGCGGCGCACCACGTATTCGTCCCGGGCTGCCTGCTGACGTGCCGCGTTGGCGGCCAGCACGTCGGCCGGGCAGCCGGCGGCGCGCGCCGCGTCAGGATCGCCGTGGCACTTCGCGGCGGCGCCTGCCGCCTGCTGCGCATCGGTGAGCTGCCAGGTGGTCAGCGCGAGCTGCAGGTCGGCCTTGTTGTACGCCATTTCCTCGCGGATCTCGCGCACGGCGACGATCGCGACGGGCACGGCCCAGAACACGATCACGATCAGCCAGCGGCGGAACCAGCGGTGTTGTCTCCATGCCATCCATGCCTCCGTTTGACGCGGTGTGCGCGTCCGTCTCGAGGGCGGCCCGATGGCGCTTCTTGTACTTGGATGGGCCGCGTTGCAGCCATCATAGAAGAAATCGCGGCGAATTGCCGCACCATGTGGCGGCATTCGTGCGGCGCGTGTAAGGAAGCGGGGTGGGAGGGTGGTGGAGCATGTCGCAACGGCGACGATGCCGTTGGCCGGACAGCGCGGTGACGCATCCGGCGTCATCGCGCGCGTCGATGCGCATGCAACGAAAACAAAAATGCCGCGCCCGCCGAAGCGGTGCGCGGCATTCGCGCGGGAGCGCCGGAACTCAGGCGGCCGGCTGGCTGCTCAGGCAACTCTTCATGAATGCCTTGCGGTCGTCGCCCTTCTTGTCGGCGGCCTGGGTGTTGCAGGCCTTCATCTTTTCCTGCTGCGACATCTTCTTCGCGGGCTTGGCCGACAGGCAGTCCTTCATGAACGCCTTGCGTTCGTCGCCCGTCTTGCCGGCGGCCTGGGTGTTACAGGCCTTCATCTTGTCCTGCTGGCTGTTCGCCGCGAAAGCGGGGGAAGCCAGCATGCCGCCGAGAAGGACTGCGGCTACGAGCGATTGGATTTTCATTTCGACACTCCCATGGGGTGAATTGCGTTTTATATCGACGCCGTCACGAAGCCCGGCGCAACGGGAACAGGGTCACATCGCGCCGCGCGCTCCGATTATGGCAAATCAATGTGAAAACACCAAAACGGCATACCTATAACGCGGCGGGCAACGCGGCCGTTGACGGCGTGCGCACGCCGGCGATCGGGACAAACCATGATGCGACGCGTTCGGCTCCGGGCGCGCGCACGGGACCTACCGGATGCCGGCCGCGAGCGATTACAATCGCGGCCATGAATATTTCGAACACCGCAACTCCTTCGTCCGCGCCGGCGCTGCCGCGCATCGCCGTACTCGCCACCGGCGGCACGATCGCCGGCGCCGCGCCGGACGCCGCCAGCACGGCCGGCTATCAGGCCGGCGCGCTCGGCGTCAATTTCCTGCTCGACGCGGTGCCGGCGCTCGGGTCGGTCGCGCGCATCGATGCCGAGCAGGTCGCCAGCATCGACAGCAAGGATCTCGCGCTGCCGCTCTGGAATACGCTCGTCGCGCGCATCGACGCGCTGATGGCCGATCCGGCGATCGACGGCATCGTGATCACCCACGGTACCGACACGCTCGAGGAAACCGCGTACGCGCTGCATCTGGTCGTGACCGGCGACAAGCCGGTCGTGCTGACGGCCGCGATGCGGCCGGCCACCGCGCTGTCGTCCGACGGGCCGCTGAACCTGCTGAACGCGGTGACGGTCGCCGCTCACCCGGACGCGCGCGGGCAGGGCGTGCTCGTCGCGTTCAACAACCGGATCCACGGCGCGCGCGACGTCGTGAAGACGAGCACGTACGCGGTCGACGCATTCCAGTCGCCGGAACTGGGCGCGCTCGGCTGGGTGCAGGACGGCCGCGTCGAATTCGCGCGCCGCGTGACGCGCTCGCGCGATGCGCACCTGGCGATTGCTGCCACGTGGCCGCCGGTCGAAGTCGTCGCGAGTTATGCGGGCGTGACGCGCACGGCCGTCGACGCGCTCGTGGCGGCCGGCGTGCGCGGCCTCGTCGTGGCGGGCACCGGCAACGGGTCGATCCACGCGACGCTGCAGGCGGCGCTCGCCGATGCGGTGAAAGCGGGCGTCGCCGTGGTGCGTGCGTCGCGCGTCGGCTCGGGGCACGTGATGCGCAACGGCGCCGCGAACGACGACGTGCTCGGTTTCGTGAGCGCCGGGTCGCTGAGCCCGTTCAAGGCACGCGTGCTGCTGATGCTTGCGCTCGCGAACGGCATGCACGGACGCGACGCGCTGCAACGCGCATTCGATACGCTTTGACCGCTGTCCGCCGATCGGGCGGCGCGCATGAAGAAAAGGCAGGCCATCGGCCTGCCTTTTTTTGCGTCAGTACTGCGCGAATGCTCAGGACTGCGGCGGAATCACGAGCTTCTGACCCGGATAGATGCGGTCCGGGCTCGACAGCATCGGCTTGTTCGCCTCGAAGATCGCCGGGTACTTGTTCGCGTCGCCGTACACTTCCTTGGCGATCGCCGACAGCGTGTCGCCCGGCTTCACATCGTGGTACTGAACTTCCGGATCGTCCGGCTGCAGATCGTCGTCGTTGACGCCCGCGACGCCTTGCACGTTGCCGGCCGCGACCTTGACCTTCGCCTTCGTGTCGAGGTCGGCGACGCTGCCCGACAGCGTGACGGTGCGCGATGCGCCGTCGAACGCCACGGTCAGGTTCGACGTGTCGAGACCTTGCGTGTTGATGTAGTTCTTGATCGCATCGGCCGCGGTCTGGTTCGCGGCATTCGGATCTTCCGCTGCTTGCGCATCGGCGTGACCCAGCAGTTTTTCACCCGCCTCTTTGATAAACGAAAGAAGACCCATCGTTGCACTCCCTAGGTGGTTGAAAAGAAAACGCGCCGTGAAGTGGCGAAAAAAACACCGCGCTGGGCGCGATCACGGGCGTGAGCGCAAGCGCGGCGGATTTCTCGAAAGGCGTGGCGAAAGTGTAGGCGTTCATCGCGACGATTGCATGAAAAATCGCACGCCCGAACGTAAAGAAATGTAATACGCGAAATCCGACAGGCGGACACCCGACGACGACGTCTGACCGACCAAGGCTTCCCCGGCGTCGCCGGGTGCCGCTGCGGACCCCACCACGCCGCTCTCAGCCCAGAGCGGCGTTTTTCGCCCCGCCGCGCACGCATTTCAGCAATACGCGGCGGGGCGCCCCATCGTGATGCACGCGCAGGCGTGCATCGATGCGACCGGCCGTGGCCGGATCGCGTGTGTGCGTCGCGCGTTCGCCGTTGCAGCGAAACGCGCGTCGTTGCGTCGGCGTTACGCGGCCGGCGTCTGGCCGATCTCGAAGTTCGACATGATCTCGAGCGCACGCACGAGTGCCGAGTGATCCCACGCCTTGCCGCCATGCGATGCGCACACGCTGAACAGCTGCTGCGCGCTCGCCGTGTGCGGCAGTGCGAGGCCGAGCTTGCGTGCACCGTCGAGCGCGAGGTTCAGGTCCTTCTGATGCAGCTCGATACGGAAGCCCGGATCGAACGTGCGCTTCGTCATGCGCGCGCCGTGCACTTCGAGGATGCGCGACGCGGCGAAGCCGCCCATCAGCGCCTGGCGCACGCGCTCAGGATCGGCGCCCGAGCGTGCGGCAAACAGCAGCGCTTCGCCGACCGCTTCGATGTTCAGCGCGACGATGATCTGGTTTGCCACCTTGCAGGTCTGGCCCGCGCCGTTGTCGCCGACGAGCGTGATGTTCTTGCCCATCTTCTCGAACAGCGGCTTCGCGCGCTCGAAGGCCTTCTCCGGGCCACCGACCATGATCGTCAGCGTCGCTTCGCGGGCGCCGACTTCGCCGCCGGACACCGGCGCGTCGAGGTAGTCGCAGCCGAGCGCGTTGATCTGTTTCGCGAATTCCTGCGTGTCGAGCGGCGAGATCGAGCTCATGTCGATCACGAGCTTGCCGGCCGAGAGGCCCTTCGCGACGCCGTCGTCGGCGAACAGCACGTTACGCACGTCAGGCGTGTCCGGCACCATCGAGATGATGATGTCGGCGTTCTGCGCGACTTCGGTCGAATTTGCGACGACCTTCGCGCTGGCGCGCAGGTCGTCGGGAATCGGGAACGCACCGTTCACGACGAGCTGATGATCGCCCTTGAGCAGGTTGCGCGCCATGTGCGCGCCCATGATGCCGAGGCCGATGAAACCGATGGTTGCCATGTGAAAGTCTCCTATAGGGGCGTATGTGGGAATGCCGCGGGAAGGGCGGGCCTCAGGCTGCGCGACGCGCCGAGCCCGATGCGCAGCCGGCGACGCTTTGCAGCCAGCCGAGGCCTTCCGTCGTGGTGGTGCGGGGCTTGTATTCGCAGCCGACGTAGCCGGCGTAGCCGAGCCGGTCAAGCAGCGCGAACAGGAACGCGTAATTGATCTCGCCCGTACCCGGCTCGTTGCGGCCCGGGTTGTCCGCGAGCTGGACGTGGCCGATCGATGCGAGGTTGCGTTCGATCGTCGCGGCCAGTTCGCCTTCCATGCGTTGCATGTGATAGATGTCGTACTGCAGGAACAGGTTGTCCGAGCCGACCGCGCGGATCACGTCGAGCCCTTCGGACGAGCGGTTCAGCGCGAAGCCCGGGATATCGAAGCTGTTGCACGGCTCGACGAGCAGGCGGATGCCTTCGCGCTTGAGCGCGTCGGCGGCGAAGCGCAGGTTGTCGACGATCGTGACGAACGTCTTGTCGCGCGCCGTGCTCGCCGACGGGATGCCGACGAGGCAGTTCAGCTGCGGCACCTTCAGCGCCTTCGCGTACTCGATGGCACGGCCGACCCCTTCCTGGAACTCGCCGACGCGATCGGGCAGGCACGCGATGCCGCGCTCGCCCTGATCCCAGTTGCCCGCGGGCAGGTTGTGCAGCACGAGGCGCAGGCGATGCGTCTCGAGCCGCTCGGCGAGTTCCTCTTTCGCGTACGGATACGGGAACAGGAACTCCACGGCGTCGAAGCCCGCGTCGGCGGCCGCCTTGAAGCGGTCGAGGAACGGCACTTCGTTGAACAGCATGGTCAGGTTTGCAGCAAACTTCGGCATGAGCTAAGCCTCTTCGGTCGGTCAGTCAAAAAATGTCGTGCGGATCAGTCGAGCATCGAGATCGCGGTCGGCGCGTGTTCGGCCTTCTCGGCGAGTTCCTCGAACTCGTTGATCGCGTCGATTTCGGTGCCCATCGAGATGTTCGTCACGCGCTCGAGGATCACTTCGACGACGACCGGCACGCTGAATTCTTCCGCGAGCGTTTGCGCCTGCCGCAGCGCCGGCTCGATCTCTTCCGGCTTGAACACGCGCAGCGCCTTGCAGCCGAGGCCTTCCGCGACCGCCACGTGGTCGACGCCGTAGCCGTTCAGCTCCGGTGCGTTGACGTTGTCGAACGCGAGCTGCACGCAGTAGTCCATGTCGAACGCACGCTGTGCCTGGCGGATCAGGCCGAGGTACGAGTTGTTCACGACGACGTGCACGTACGGCAGCTTGAATTGCGCGCCGGCGGCCAGCTCCTCGATCATGAACTGGAAGTCGTAGTCGCCGGACAGTGCGACGATCGGACGGCGCGGGTCGGCCGCACGCACGCCGAGCGCGGCGGGGATCGTCCAGCCGAGCGGGCCGGCCTGGCCGCAGTTGATCCAGTTGCGCGCCTTGAACACATGCAGGAACTGCGCGGCGGCGATCTGCGACAGGCCGATCGTGCTGACGTAGCACGTGTCGCGGCCGAACACCTTGTTCATCTCTTCGTACACGCGCTGCGGCTTGACCGGCACGTTGTCGAAGTGGGTCTTGCGCTGCAGCGTGCGCTTGCGTTCCTGGCACTCGGACACCCATGCGCTGCGATCCTTCAGCTTGCCGGCGGCCTTCCATTCCTGCGCGACGGCGACGAACAGTTCCAGCGCGGCCTTCGCGTCCGACACGATGCCGAGATCAGGGCCGAACACGCGGCCGATCTGGGTCGGCTCGATGTCGACGTGCACGAACTTGCGGCCCTTCGTATAGACCTCGACGCTGCCCGTGTGGCGGTTCGCCCAGCGGTTGCCGATGCCGAGCACGAAGTCGGACGCGAGCATCGTCGCGTTGCCGTAGCGGTGCGACGTCTGCAGGCCGACCATGCCGGCCATCAGCGGGTGGTCGTCGGCAATCGCGCCCCACGACATCAGCGTCGGGATCACGGGCACGCCGATCGTTTCGGCGAACTGGACGAGCAGGTCTTCGGCCGCCGCGTTGAGCACGCCGCCGCCCGACACGATCAGCGGCTTGTCCGCGTCGTTGAGCATCGCGAGCGCCTTCTCGATCTGCGCGCGGGTCGCCGCGGGCTTGTAGACCGGCAGCGGTTCATACGTGTCGATGTCGAATTCGATCTCGGCGAGCTGCACGTCGATCGGCAGGTCGACCAGCACCGGGCCCGGGCGGCCCGAGCGCATCAGATGGAACGCCTGCTGGAACACGCGCGGCACCAGCGCCGGCTCGCGCACCGTGACGGCCCACTTGGTGACGGGCTTCGCGATCGACTCGATGTCGACGGCCTGGAAGTCTTCCTTGTACAGGCGCGCACGCGGTGCCTGGCCCGTGATCGCGAGGATCGGAATCGAGTCGGCCGACGCGGAGTACAGGCCGGTGATCATGTCGGTGCCGGCGGGGCCCGACGTGCCGATGCACACGCCGATGTTGCCCGGCGCGGCGCGCGTGAAGCCTTCGGCCATGTGCGACGCACCTTCGACGTGGCGGGCCAGCACATGGCTGATGCCGCCCGACTTGCGCATCGCGGAATAGAACGGGTTGATTGCTGCGCCCGGCACGCCGAACGCGGTCTGGATGCCTTCCTTCTCGAGCACGAGTACGGCTGCGTCGACGGCTCTCATCTTGGCCATGAATGTCTCCTTGAATGTGCGGATCTTGCGAATCGGTCTGTTGGGAACACTTTAGGGATGCAAGAAAGGTTTGATAAGATCAGCCGAAGTTACTTATTTCGAAACTAAAAGTATGGAATGACGGCCGGACGGGGTTTTCCCGCCGGTGTCGGAGCCGGGATGGAGACGGGAGATGGATCGTTTCAAGCAGATCGAGACGTTCGTGCGAGTCGCGGACGCGGGCAGCCTCGCGGCGGCCGCGCTCGAGGAGGGCGTGTCGCCGGTGGTGCTGGGGCGGCGCATCGACGCGCTGGAGAAGCGCCTCGGCGTGAAGCTGATGTACCGCTCGACGCGGCGGCTGGTGGTCAGCGAGGAGGGCGCCGCGTTCCTCGAGCGCTGCCGCGGGCTGTTGTCCGAATGGGACCAGGCCGAGAACGAGCTGGCCGCCGGCCGCCGCGCGGTCAGCGGGCACCTGATCGTGTCCGCGCCAGCCGCGTTCGGCCGCAAGCACGTGGCGCCGCACGCGCCCGGTTTCCTCGCCGACAAGCCGGAAATGCAGCTGTCGTTCAACCTGACCGATCGTGTCGTCGATCTCGTGCGCGAAGGCTACGACCTGTCGATCCGGATCGGCGGCTCGGTCGACCCGAACTTCGTCGCGGTAAAGCTCGCGTCGAACCGGCGCGTCGTGTGCGGCACGCCTGACTATTTCCGCCGCCACGGCCGGCCGAAGTCGCTCGACGACCTGCTCAGGCACAACTGTCTCGCGTTCAACCTGCAGGGGGGCCAGAACCGCGGCTGGTATTTCCAGCGCCACGGCAAGATCGTGACGATGCGGGTGGCCGGCAATCTCGACTGCAACGACGGTGAGCTGCTGCACCGCTGGGTAGCGGAAAGCCTCGGGCTCGGCTGGCGCTCGACCTGGGAAATCGCCGCACAGCTCGAGACGGGCGAACTCGAGACGGTGCTCGACGAATATGCGCTGCCCGACTACGACATCCTCGCGGTCTATCCGCAGCAGCGCTACGTGCCTGCGCGCGTGCGCTACTTCATCGACTACCTGCGCGAAGCGTATGCGCGCCCCGGCTACTGGAGCAGCACGCCGTAACGGGCGCGGCAGGTTCCGGCATTTTTTTGCGCATCATCGGCTCCATGCGGGAATAAACTCGACGCAGCGGCGGTAAGGTCATCGAGTGCGCACGCTGCCGGTCTGTCCGGGCACCGGGCGCGGAACGGGCGCGGCTTCGGCCGCCGGGACCAGGGAGGCCATGTGGGGCAAGCCGGACAGGCGGTCGACGAACGGACGGAGGACGACGCGGTCGCGCGTGGCGAGCGGTTTCGCGCGCTCGTGTTGCCGCATCTCGACGCTGCGTACAACCTCGCGCGCTGGCTGAGCGGCAATGCGGGCGACGCGGACGACGTCGTCCAGGACGCGTGCATGCGCGCGCTGCGCTTCGTCGACTCGTGTCGTGGCGACAACGCGCGACCTTGGCTGCTGACGATCGTGCGCCACACCTGGTACACCGAGTGGCGCCGCCGCACCCACGCGCACGAGGTTGCATTTCCCGACACGCTCGACGACACGGAGGTGCCCGACGACTGGCAGCCGGCGACCGAGGATCCGCTCGCGCAGTTGCTGCGCGGCGAAAACGTGCGGCTGGTGAACGCGGCGCTCGCGAAGCTGCCGCCCGAATATCGCGAGGTGCTGGTACTGCGCGAGATGGAGGACTTGAGTTATCGCGAGATCGCGGCGATCGCCGACGTGCCCGTCGGCACCGTGATGTCGCGGCTTGCACGCGGCCGGCGCAGGCTCGCCGCGCTGCTGGGCGACACGGCGGCGCCGGCGTCGACGTCCAAACCCGCGCCGGGACGTGCGTCGGCAAGCGGAACCGCATCGGAGGCGATCGATGGACTGTAACGAAGCGCGAGCGTTGCTGGACGCAGACGTCGACCGCGAGCTGTCGGCGCCCGATGCATTGCGCATCCAGCGGCATGTCGAAGGGTGCGACGCGTGCCGCCGCGAACGCGAACGAATCGTCGCGCTGGGGCGGATCGTGCGGCAGGCCGACTATCATCGCGCGCCGGATGCGCTGCGGGCGAGCATCCTCGCGGGACTGCCGGCGGCGGGCGGCGCGGGGGCGCGCAGGCAAGCCCGCGCGGAACCGGAGCCTGACGCAGCGGCGCGGCCGCGACCTCGACCGAACGGTCGCCGCTGGTTCTCATGGCCGACCGGGCGCGGCGAGCCGGCTCGCCCGGTGCCTGCCGGGCCGGGGCCGCGTGTCCCGGCGCTGCCCGGGCTTGGGTGGGGCGTGGCGCTGGTGATCGCGCTGGCCGCGGCCGCCGGAATGGTGGTGTCCGCGCGCCACGCCGAAACCGGCCAGACGGTCGACGAACTGGTCGCGAGCCACGTGCGGGCCGGCCTGTCGGCGCGCGACATCGACGTGATCTCGACCGACCGGCATACGGTCAAGCCGTGGTTCAACGGCCGACTCGACTATGCGCCGCCGGTCGAGGACCTGTCGGCGAGCGGTTTCCCGCTGGCCGGCGGCCGGCTCGACTACGTCGGGCGGCGCCGCGTCGCAGTGCTCGTCTACCGGTACCGGCAGCACGTGATCGACGTGTACGTGTGGCCGGTCGGCGTTGGGCGGCAGGGTGCGCCGTACGCGACCGTGTCGCAGGGTTACGCGCTCGACCGCTGGGATGCGGCCGGGATGACGTGGTGGGCTGTGACGGACGCCGAGCCGTCGGCGCTGGCCGCGTTCAGGACGGCGCTCGACGCGCGGCTGGGCGGGGCGCGCAGCGAGTGACGGCAGGTCGCGCCACCGGCCCGTCATCCTGCGCGCTACGCTCCGTCCCCGATTCTTGGGCCGGCGCACCGCCAGCCTTTTGAATTGTCGGCACCGTTCAAGTCTTTGAAAACATGGCCGAATCCGGTCGGAAATCGTCGATCGGTATTGCATGCTCCCTGTATCCGGGTTAGAATCTTCGGCTTCTCACTTGCCACACCGGTTCAGACGCCCGGGTGGCTTCAATCCACAAGGAGTGTGTAATGCGTCATTACGAAATCGTATTCATCGTGCACCCCGATCAGAGCGAGCAAGTGCCCGCGATGATCGAGCGTTACAAGACCACGATCACGACGCACGGCGGCCAGATCCACCGTGTCGAAGACTGGGGCCGTCGCCAGCTGGCCTACATGATCGAGAAACTCGCGAAGGCTCACTACGTCTGCATGAACATCGAGTGCGACCAGACGACGCTCGACGAACTCGAACACGCGTTCAAGTTCAACGACGCCGTGCTGCGTCACCTCATCGTCAAGATGAAGAAGGCCGAGACCGGCCCGTCGCCGATGATGAAGGAAGTTCAGCGCGAAGAAGCCAAGAAGGCGGCTGCAGCTCAGCCGACCGAAGCGCAGGCTTAAGTTCGTCACTCATTAAGCCATCAAGGAGCGCGTCACCCACGTGAACAGGTTGCAATTGACGGCGAGCGTCGTCGAACGCGCACCGGTGCGATATACGCCGGCAGGTGTTCCGATCGCAAGCGCCACGTTGCATCACCGCACGGAAGTCGTTGAAGCAGGCATTCACCGTCAGGTCGAAATGACGATCGAGGCGGTGGCGGCCGGTGAGGCGAGCGGCAAGCTGGAAAGCCGTGAAATGGGCGTCGAGACGCTGTTCACGGGCTTCCTGGCGAAGAAAAGCCGCAACGCGAGAACCTTGGTGTTTCACATCACTGCATTGCAGGACATAGGAAAGGACTGAAATCATGGCCCGCCCGACTGGTAAGAAATTCGACAAGCGTCGTCAGCAACAAAACCCGCTCTTCAAGCGCAAGAAGTTCTGCCGTTTCACGGCTGCCGGCGTCGAGCAGATCGACTACAAGGACACGGAAACGCTGAAGGACTTCATCGGCGAAAACGGCAAGATCACGCCGGCTCGTCTGACGGGTACGAAGGCGCACTATCAGCGTCAGCTGGACACGGCAATCAAGCGTGCGCGTTTCCTCGCGCTGCTGCCGTACACCGATCAGCACAAGGCGTAATCAGGCGACGCAATAAGGAGAATTCGAATGCAAATCATTCTGTTGGAAAAAGTCGCCAATCTGGGCAACCTCGGCGATATCGTCAAGGTCAAGGACGGTTACGCTCGCAACTTCCTGATCCCGAACCGCAAGGCTCGCCGTGCAACGAAGGAAGCGATCGCCGAATTCGAAGTTCGCCGCGCTGAACTCGAAAAGATCGCCGCTGAAAAGCTGGCGGCATCGCAGGCAGTCGGCGAGAAGCTGAACGGCCAGTCGTTCGAAATCACGCAGAAGTCGGGCGTTGACGGCCGTCTGTTCGGCTCGGTCACGAACGGCGACGTCGCGGAACTGCTGAAGAAGGCAGGTTTCGAAGTCGAGAAGCTGCAAGTTCGCATGCCGGAAGGCCCGCTGAAGATGATCGGCGAGCACGTCGTTCAGATCGCGCTGCACACGGACGTCATCGTCGACGTCACGATCAACGTGATCGGCGACCACGCGTAAGCGTACGCAGGCTTTCCGGGCGGCTTCCGTCGACCGGACAAGGGCAGGCGCCCGGGCAACCGGGGCCTGCCTTTTTTATTGTCCGATCGCCGGAGCGGTAGCGCTGCCGCGATCAATTCGCGATAATCCCAACCCATGAACGCGCCGCAAGATCCTCAAATCGAATCGCTGAAAGTCCCGCCACATTCAGTCGAAGCCGAGCAGTCGGTGCTCGGCGGCCTGTTGCTCGACAACGCGGCATGGGACCGGATTGCCGACTTCCTGTCGCAGGGCGACTTCTATCGCTACGACCATCGGATCATCTACGAGCACATCGGCCGGTTGATCGCGTCGACACGCCCGGCCGACGTCGTGACCGTGTACGAAGCGCTGACCACGTCCGGCAAGGCCGACGACGTCGGCGGCCTCGCCTACCTGAACGCACTCGCGCAGAATACGCCGAGCGCCGCGAACATCCGCCGCTACGCGGAAATCGTGCGTGACCGCGCGGTGCTGCGCCGGCTCGTGTCGGTCGCCGACGAAATCTCGGCCGACGCGTTCAATCCGCAGGGCAAGGAAGTTCGCCAGCTGCTCGACGAGGCCGAGTCGAAGGTGTTCTCGATCGCCGAAGAAGGCGCGCGCGGCAACCAGGGCTTCCTCGAGATCGGTCCGCTGCTCACGCAGGTCGTCGAGCGCATCGACACGCTGTATCACACCGCGAACCCGAGCGACGTCACGGGCACGCCGACGGGCTTCGTCGACCTCGACCGGATGACGTCCGGGATGCATGGCGGCGAATTGATCATCGTCGCGGGGCGGCCGTCGATGGGTAAGACCGCATTTTCGATGAACATCGGCGAATACGTTGCGGTTGAGTACGGGCTGCCGGTGGCGGTGTTTTCGATGGAAATGCCGGGCACCCAGCTCGTGATGCGTATGCTCGGCTCGATCGGCCGCCTCGACCAGCACCGGATGCGTACCGGCCGGCTGACGGACGAGGACTGGCCGAAGCTGACGCACGCGGTGCAGAAGATGAGCGAGGCGCAGCTCTTCATCGACGAGACAGGCGGCCTGAACCCGATGGAATTGCGCTCGCGCGCGCGGCGTCTGGCCCGCCAGTGCGGCAAGCTCGGCCTGATCATCGTCGACTACCTGCAGCTGATGTCGGGCTCGTCGCAGGGCGAGAACCGCGCGACCGAAATCTCGGAAATCTCGCGATCGCTGAAGAGTCTGGCCAAGGAACTGGACGTGCCGGTGATCGCGCTGTCGCAGCTGAACCGCGGGTTGGAGCAGCGTCCGAACAAGCGTCCGGTGATGTCCGATTTGCGTGAATCGGGCGCAATCGAACAGGACGCGGACGTGATCCTGTTCATCTATCGTGACGAGGTCTACAACCCGGACAGCCCGGACAAGGGCACGGCCGAAATCATCATCGGCAAGCAGCGTAACGGTCCGATCGGGCCCGTTCGGCTCACGTTCCTGGGTCAATACACGAAGTTCGACAACTTTGCGGGGGCCCAGACCTTCTACGGCGAGTAACACTTCTTCGCCAGATGTAAACCGTTATTTCACCAAGCGTTGTATCCAATCCCGGCGCGTGCAGATGCGCGCGTCGCGTCGCAACCGAAAACGGTACAATATCGCCCGTTTTCGTGACAGTCGTTTGACAATCTCTCAGGAATCCCATGTTCGGTCGATTCATGCCCACCGAGGGCAAGTTCTTTGAACTCTTCAACGCGCACGCGAAGCACATCGTTTCCGGTGGCCGCGAGCTCGAACTGCTGATCGACAATCTCGCCGACGCCGAGATTCACAAGCAAAACGTGCAGACCGCCGAGAAGGCCGCTGACAAGCTGACGCATGAAGCGATCGATCTGCTGCACAAGACCTTCATCACGCCGCTCGATCGCGACGAGATCCACAAGCTGATCACGACGATGGACGACATCCTCGACCTGATGGAAGACGTCGCCACGGCCGTGTCGCTGTACGACGTGCAGTCCGTCACGTCCGAGGCGAGCCAGCTCGCGCACATCGTCACGCAGTCGGCCCAGCACGTGCAGCAGGCCGTCGGATTGCTGTCGGACATGAAGCAGTCGGCGCAGATCCTCAAGCAGTGCGAGGAGATCGACCGCTGGGAGTCGGAAGCCGATCGCGTGCTGCGCGCGGCGATGTCGAAGCTGTTCCGCGAGGAAGACGACGTGAAGACGCTCATCAAGCTGAAGGCGATCTACGAGTTGCTCGAGGAGATCACCGACAAGTGCGAGGACGTCGCGAACATCATCGAAGGCATCGTGTTGGAAAACGCCTGAGCGGACCACGATGCATTCGATACAACTCGCCCTATGGATGGTCGCGACGCTCGTACTCGTCGCGCTCGTATTCGACTTCATGAACGGCTTCCACGACGCGGCGAACTCGATCGCCACCGTCGTGTCGACCGGGGTGCTGAAACCCCAGCAAGCCGTGGTGTTCGCAGCCGCGTTCAACGTCATCGCGTATTTCATCTTCCACCTGAAAGTTGCGCAGACGGTCGGTAAAGGCACGATCGACCCCGAGATCGTCGACCACTATGTCGTGTTCGGTGCGCTGGTCGGTGCGATCGGCTGGAACGTGATCACGTGGTATTACGGGATTCCGTCGAGCTCGTCGCACGCGCTGATCGGCGGCCTCGTCGGCTCGGCGCTCGCGAAGTCGGGCTGGAGCTCGCTGAACATCGACGGCCTGATGAAGACCGTCGCGTTCATCTTCATCTCGCCGCTGCTCGGCTTCATCCTCGGTTCGCTGTTCATGCTCGGCGTGTCGTGGCTGTATTTCCGTACCGCACCCAGCAAGGTCGACCGGCGCTTCCGCCGGCTCCAGCTGCTGTCGGCCGGTCTGTACAGCCTGGGCCACGGCGGCAACGACGCGCAGAAGACGATCGGCATCATCTGGATGCTGCTGATCGCGTCGGGCTATGCGTCGGCGACCTCCGATGCACCGCCCGCGTGGGTGATCGGCGCGTGCTACCTGTCGATGGGCCTCGGCACGCTGTTCGGCGGCTGGCGAATCGTCCGCACGATGGGCCAGAAGATCACGAAGCTCAAGCCGGTCGGCGGTTTCTGTGCCGAAAGCGGCGGGGCGATCACGCTGTTCATCGCGTCGTTCCTCGGCATTCCGGTGTCGACCACGCACACGATTACCGGTGCGATTGTCGGCGTCGGCGCGACGCAGAAGCTGTCGGCCGTGCGTTGGGGCGTTGCCGGCAACATCGTGTGGGCCTGGGTGCTGACGATTCCGGCGTCTGCGCTGATCGCCGCGGGTGGATGGTGGATCGGGCATCAGATCTTCTGATTCCGACGCTGCCGGACGACGCGACATGCGCCGCAAACCGAAAGGTTGCGGCGCATTTTCTTTGGTGGTCGGGAAAGGGGCGGGACTGGCGGGGTTGCCGCCGGGATGGGGCCGGTCAGTAACTGCCGTTCGCGAAGCGGGCGATCGGATCGTCCGCGGTGCCGGTGCGCGGGCCGCGCGGCGCGGATTGCGTCGACGCACGCAGCACCTGCACGGGCTCGATGTCGCGCGGCGACGGCGCGGCGGCCGCAGGCGGGGGCTCCGTATCGAACGCGGCAGCCTGGGCGGCCGTCAGTGCCGTCGTCGGAATCTGCGTGCCGGTCTCCGTCGGGACTGCGTTCGCCGTCATCGCGGTCATGTCGCCATTCGCGGATGCCACCTGCTGCTGGGCTGCCGGCATGCGCGGCGGCGGCGGTTCGTAAGGGTCGACGGACGGGGCGGCTGCCGGGGCGACCGCTGCGGTCGATACGACCGGTGCCGCCAGCATGACCGGAGCCGGCGACGGTGTTGCGCCGGCTTGTGACGAAGCGTAGGCCGGCTGCCGCGGCGCGGCGGCTGCGACGACCGGGGCCGGTGCGGCCGTCGGCGCATCGCGCCGTGCCTCGTAGGTCGGCGCATCGAACGGTGCTGGCGTACCGCGCGGCGGCGCGACACGGCGAATGCCGTCGAAGCGCTTGGCCCAGTACGGGTTCGTCAGGTAGTCGAGCCGCACGGTGCCGCCGGTCGACGGCGCGTTGACAAAGCGCAGCTTGCCGACGTAGATGCCGACGTGCGAATGCGGGCGTCCGGTCGTATTGAAGAAGATCAGGTCGCCCGGCGCGACCTGGTCGGGGTCGATCGACACGCCGCGGCTGCTCATGTCGGCGGTCGTGCGCGGCAGGTTCACGTCGGCCGCGCGGCCGATCACGTAGCGCACGAGCCCGCTGCAGTCGAAGCCGCTCGTCGGCGTGTTGCCGCCCCAGCGGTACGGCACGCCGACGAGGCTCATCGCCTGGATCGAGATCTCTTCCTGGCCGACGCTGTGATCGACGAATTTCGGGAAATTGGCAGGCGCCGGGAACGCGCGCGGCGTCGTGATCTTCATGCCCGAGGTGCGCGAAGCCGACTGCTGCGGCACGCTGGAGCAGGCCGCGAGCAGTGAAACGACGGCGACGGGAACCCAGATTCGAAGCATGACATGGCGGACGAGCGCAGGGCGCTCGCCAATCGTATGACAACAGACAGACCCGATGGTAGACGTTCCGGCGGGGCTTAGGCAACCATTCCTGAGAATTTACTTGAAGTTTCGCGCGTAAGTGAGGCCGTTGCGTAACGAATCATGACCAACGTTTCCGACCCCAAAAATAAAAACGGCGCTCCGGAAACGGAGCGCCGCATTGCGTCGACGGCCGGCGGGCAGCCGGTCGCGCGTTACAGGATGTCCGACGCGTAGTCTGCGAGCCGCGAGCGTTCGCCGCGCGCGAGCGTCACGTGGCCGCTGTGCCCCCAACCCTTGAAGCGGTCGACGACGTAGGTCAGGCCCGAGCTGCCTTCGGTCAGGTAAGGCGTGTCGATCTGTGCGATGTTGCCGAGGCACACGATCTTCGTGCCGGGGCCCGCGCGCGTGACGAGCGTCTTCATCTGCTTCGGCGTGAGGTTCTGCGCTTCGTCGATGATCAGGTACTTGTCGACGAACGTGCGGCCGCGCATGAAGTTCATGCTCTTCACCTTCAGGCGCGAACGGATCAGCTCCTGCGTCGCCGCGCGGCCCCATTCGCCGGCTGCGTCGTCGGTCTTCTGCAGCACTTCGAGGTTGTCGTCGAATGCGCCCATCCACGGCTGCATCTTCTCTTCCTCGGTGCCGGGCAGGAAACCGATGTCCTCGCCGACGGGCACGGTCGCGCGCGTCACGATGATCTCGTTGTAGCGCTTGTCGTCGAGCACCTGCGCGAGGCCGGCCGCGAGCGCGACGAGCGTCTTGCCGGTGCCGGCCTGGCCGAGCAGCGTGACGAAGTCGATCTCGGGGTTCATCAGCAGGTTCAGCGCGAAGTTCTGCTCGCGATTGCGCGCGGTGATGCCCCACACGTTGTTCTTGTGGTGGCTGTAGTCGCGCAGCGTCTGCAGCAGCGCCGTCTTCCCGTTCAGCTCACGGACGATCGCATGGAACGTCGGTTCGCCGTTCTGCGGTTCGAGATAGACGAACTCGTTGACGAGCATCGACGCGACGAGCGGGCCCGTCACGCGGTAGTACGTGGTGCCCGTCTTCGTGTCCTGCCAGCTCTCCATGCCCTTCGCATGCCTGGTCCAGAAATCCTGCGGCAGCTCACGCACGCCGTTGTACAGGAGATCCGAGTCCTCGAGCACCTGGTCGTTGAAGTAGTCTTCCGCGGGCAGGCCGAGCGCATGCGCCTTGATCCGCATGTTGATGTCTTTCGACACCAGCACGACCTGGCGGTCCGGCCGGTCGCGCTGCAGCGCGCGCACGACGCCGAGGATCTGGTTGTCGGCCTTGCCTGCCGGCAGGCCTTCGACGGGCGGAATGTTGGTGAGCGTCGTCTGGAAGTACAGGCGGCCGAGCGCCTCGCGGCTGCCGAGGCGCGACAGCGGAATGCCGTTCGTGATCGGGCCCGCGTCGGCGACCAGTGCGTCGAGCGTGCGGCTCACCTGGCGTGCGTTGCGCGCGACTTCCGACATCCCCTTCTTGTGGTTGTCGAGTTCCTCGAGCGTCATCATCGGCAGATAGACGTCGTGTTCCTCGAAGCGGAAGAGGCTGCTCGGATCGTGCATCAGCACGTTGGTGTCGAGCACGAACAGCTTCTGCAGTTCGGCTTCGGCGGCCTTGCGGTTGCGCGACTTCGTCGCGGCGCCGGCATCGCGTGCGGGCGCCGCGGCCGGTTTCGCGGCGGCGGGCTTGTCGTGGCGTGCCTCGACCGGCGCGGCGGGTGCTGCTTCGACCGGCGCCTGGATCGGCTGCAGCAGCGCCGCGGTCTGTTTGGTCCTGCGGCCGCGTGCAGGTGTGCTCGCGGATTCTTGCGCCGACGACGCGACGGCGCGCAGCGGCGCGGCCGTGTTCGCGGCTTCGGTCATCGGTTGGGCCACGCTGGCCGGGCCATAGTCACCGGCAGTGGATGCGTCCCCTTCGGCGGATTTCTTCGCGGCTTTCGCGGGTCGCGCTTTCGCCTTGTATTCGTCGGGCGGCAGCAGGCTGCCGAGCTTGCTGGGGGGGGTAGGCAAAGGCATGGTGTCCCTCGGGAGGAATCGTGTCGCATGAAGTGCGCCGCTGATCGCATCCTGCGTGACGTACACGCATGCAGTTTGCGCGCGGTGGCGCACAGGAATTTCGTCTAGCCGGTTCGCCTAAGTGTCGATCAGCTCCTTGACGGGGTGAGGGCCGGACCGAGGGCCGGCGCGCAGTCCATAAAAAAAGCCGCTGCCCCGTCGACAGGGACATGCGGCTCGGCTGATACCGTCGTAATGCGCGTCAGGTGCCGGGAAGCATCGCATCGGGCACCGGTGCAGCTACGAGAAATATGGGGCGAACTGGCATTCATTGCGGCCCAATATAACGCGGCTCAAAGCGCTTGTACAGCCCTTAGCACGTCGTCCACGTGACCGGGCACCTTGATGCCGCGCCATGCCTGGCGAAGCACGCCGTCGGCGTCGATCAGGAACGTCGAACGCTCGATTCCGCGCACTTCCTTGCCATACATTTTCTTCATCTTGATGACATCGAACAGCGTGCACAGCGCTTCGTCGGCATCGGAGATCAACGGGAACGGCAGTTCGAGCTTTGCCTTGAAGTTGTCATGAGAGCGCAGGCTGTCGCGCGACACGCCGATGACTTCGGCGCCCGCCTTCTTGAACTTCGGATAGAGATCGCGGAACTGCAGGCCTTCGGTCGTGCAGCCCGGCGTGTTGTCTTTCGGATAGAAATACAGGACGAGCTTCTTGCCCTTCAGGTCGGACAGCGAAATGTCGCCGCCCGTAGCCGGTGCGGTGAAATCGGGAACTTGGCGGTCAACTTCGACGGACACGTGTTTCTCCTGTTGTTATGGAAAGGCGCCGCTCGGGCGGCGCGGTACGGCGGGACGTCGCGGCGGCACGCCGCGAGGGCAGGGCCGGCGGGGCGCCGGCGCGCGCGAACTCAGTCGGGCTGGACGATCAGTTCGCCGGAGCGGCCGGGAATCTCGCCCCACGTGACAGGGTACGATGGCAGCGAGTCGCGGTCCAGCGTCGCGTGGTAGTCGCCCATCGTCGCAAACGTATGGCCCTGTGCGCGCCACCCCGCGAGCAACTGCTCGAACACCGGCGCGAGCTTCTGGCCTTCCAGTTCCGCATGCAGCGTGAACACCTGGTCGTGCGGATTGGTCTCCGTGAACTTCAGGATATGCGCGGCGACGTTGTGCGTGTCGATGCCGTCGATGCCGAGCACTTCGTCGAGCGTCGGCAGCGTGGTCGGCATCTGCACGTGCGACAGCGTGCGGCCGCCGACGACGGGAAGGTACGGCGAATGGCCGCGACCGTCCGATGCGTAGCGCATCCCCCATGCGTCGATCTGCTCGAACGCCGCGTCGTTCATCTGCCAGCCGGCCGCGCCGTGCGTGACGGGCGGCGCGCCGAAGACGTCGACGAAGCGCGCGTGGCTCTTCTGCATTTCACGCGCGGTCCAGTCGCGATCGCGCACGCGCACGTTGTCTTGCCAGTACACGTGATCCCACGTGTGGATCCCGCATTCGAAGCCGGCCTCGTGGATCGCGCGCATGTCCGCGATCGCGCGGCGGCCGATGTCGGGGCCCGGCAGCAGCACGCCGTACATCAGCTGCTTCACGCCGTAATGCTCGACCACCGACGTGCGCGACACCTTCTTCAGGAAGCCGGGGCGGAACACGCGCCGCAGCGCCCAGCCCGTGTGATCGGGCCCGAGGCTGAAGAGGAAGGTCGCGCGCGCACTGAAGCGGTCGAAGATGCGCGCGAGGTTCGGCACGCCTTCGCGCGTGCCGCGCAGCGTGTCGACGTCGATCTTGAGGACGATACGAGCCAAGCGAGTGTCCCGTCAGTTCTGCTGCTCGACCAGCGCGCGCGCGTCGGCGACATGGCCGCGATACGCTTCGAAGATCTTGCGCAGCGCATCGTCGAACGTCGATTGCGGCGCCCATGCGAGCTCCTGCATCGTGTTGTCGATCTTCGGCACGCGGTTCTGCACGTCCTGGTAGCCGTTGCCGTAATAGGCGCCCGACGTCGTTTCGACGAGCTGCACCTGCTTCGCGGAGCCGGCGTATTCCGGGTATTCGGCGGCCAGTTCGAGCATCTTGTGCGCGAGCTCGCGAACCGAGAAGTTGTTCTCCGGATTGCCGATGTTGTAGATCTTGCCCGACGCGATGCCGTTCTTGTTCTCGATGATCTTCATCAGCGCGCTGATGCCGTCGTCGATATCGGTGAACGCGCGCTTCTGCGAGCCGCCGTCCACGAGGCTGATGTTCTCGCCGCGCACGATGTGGCCGAGGAACTGCGTGACGACGCGCGAGCTGCCTTCCTTCGGCGTGTAGATCGAGTCGAGGCCCGGGCCGATCCAGTTGAACGGACGGAACAGCGTGAAGTTCAGGCCTTCCATTCCGTAGCCCCAGATCACGCGGTCCATCAGCTGCTTCGAGCAGGCGTAGATCCAGCGCGGCTTGTTGATCGGGCCGTAGGTGAGCGCCGATGCATCCGGGTCGAACTGCTCGTCCGAGCACATGCCGTAGACCTCGGAGGTCGACGGGAACACGAGGTGCTTGCCGTACTTGACGGCCGAACGCACGATCGGCAGGTTCGCCTCGAAGTCGAGCTCGAACACGCGCAGCGGCTGCTGGACGTAGGTCGCGGGCGTCGCGATCGCCACGAGCGGCAGGATCACGTCGCACTTCTTCACGTGATACTCGACCCACTCCTTGTTGATCGTGATGTCGCCTTCGAAGAAGTGCATCCGCTCGTGGTTGACGAGGTCGCCCAGCCGATCGGTCTGCATGTCCATGCCGAACACTTCCCAATCGGTGGTTTCAAGAATGCGCTTCGACAGGTGATGGCCGATGAAGCCGTTCACACCCAGGATCAGGACTTTTTTTGCTTTCATGAATGACGGGAAGAATGAATGAACTGCGCGAATTCCGCGGGCGTCACGACGGTTTCGCTGCCGTCGCGCTGCTGCCACAGCTCGAGAATGGATAGGGCGCGGCTGTCGCCGCAGACGCCGAATAGCGCATTATCGCTTACGTGCAGGCCGGGCGGCAAATCCGCCGCGGCCGCGGCGACCGCGCTGCCGGGCGCCGCGAGGCGCGCGCGGGCGATCACGAACCGCGTGCCGCCGACGTCGGTGAACGCGCCCGGATACGGGGGCGCGACCGCGCGAACCAGGTTGTAGACCTGCGTGGCCGGCTTCGACCAGTCGACGCGGCCGTCCTCCGGCTTGCGTCCGCCGAAGTAGCTGCCGTTCGCGAGATCGTTCGGTAGATGTGGCGCATCGCCCGCGAGCAGCGCGGGCAGCACGCGCCAGAGCGTCTGCTCGGCGGCCACCGTGACCTTGTCGAACACCTGCGTGGCCGTGTCGTCCGGCAGGATCGGCACCGCGGTCTGGCCGATGATCGCGCCGGCGTCGGGCTTCGCGGCCATCTCGTGCAGCGTCGCACCGGTTTCCGTTTCACCGTTCAGCACGGCCCAGTTCGTCGGTACCCGACCCCGGTATTTCGGCAGCAGCGAACCGTGCATGTTGTACGCGCCGCGTGGCGCGATCGCGAGCAGATCCACCGGCAGCATGTGGCGGTAGTAGAACGAGAAGATGAAGTCCGGCTGCGCGTCGGCTACCGCGCGGCGCAGTGCCGGATCGGCGGGGTCGGCCGGCGTGACGACCGGGATCCCGTGCTCGGCGGCGACGGATGCGACGCTGCCGAACCAGATGTTCTCGTTCGGGTTGTCCTCGTGCGTGACGACGAGCGCGACGTCGACGCCGCGCGCGAGCAGCACCTGCAGGCACCGCACGCCGACGTTGTGATAGGCGAAGACGACGGCGCGCGGCTTCATTGCGACACCCCCGTGCGGTTCGTGCCGACCGGCACCGCCGGCATGCCGTCATGCTGTTCGAGCACGGCCTGGATCAGGTAGCGTGGCCGTGCACGCACTTGCTGGTAGATGCGGCCGACGTATTCGCCGAGCAGGCCGAGCGCGAAGATGATCACGCCGAGCAGGAAGAACGTGATCGCGAACAGCGTGAACACGCCTTGCACTTCCGCGCCGACGATGAAACGGCGCACGAGCAGCAGCACGAACAGCGCGGCGGAGCCGAGCGACAGGATCACGCCGATGAACGACAGCCACTGCAGCGGCACGACCGAGAAGCCCGTCACGAGGTCGAAGTTCAGCCGGATCAGACTGTACAGCGAGTATTTCGACTCGCCCGCGAAGCGTTCTTCGTGCGCGACCTCGATTTCGGTCGGGTTCTGCGCGAAGGTATAGGCCAGCGCGGGGATGAACGTGTTGACTTCGCCGCACACGTTGATCGTGTCGATGATGCGGCGGCTGTACGCGCGCAGCATGCAGCCCTGGTCGGTCATCTTGATCCGCGTGATGCGCTCGCGCAGCCGGTTCATCATCTGCGATGCCTTGCGTCGCCACAGGCTGTCCTGACGCTGCTTGCGGATCGAACCGACGTAGTCGTAGCCCTCGTGCATCTTCGCGATGAGCTTGCCGATTTCCTCGGGCGGGTTCTGCAGGTCGGCGTCGAGCGTGATGACGATATCGCCGCGCGACTGCGCGAAGCCGGCGAGGATCGCCATGTGCTGGCCGTAGTTGCCGTTGAGCAGCACGACGCGCGTCGTGTCGGGGCGCACGTGGAACTGGTCCGCCAGCATCGCGGCCGAGCGGTCGCGGCTGCCGTCGTTGATCAGGATCACTTCGTACGACGTGCCGAGTGCGTCGAGTGCCGGGTACAGGCGCGCGAACAGCGCGGCCAGGCCGTCTTCCTCGTTGTACACGGGGATGATGACCGATACCTCCGGGTTCGCGGCGCCCGGATGCCCGGCGCGTGCTTCAAGGTGATTCATGTACGCTTATTTTCCGTATTGTTCGCAAATCTGGTTGACGGCGTCGGCCACGCGACGCACGTCGTCTTCCGTCATCTGCGTGAAGAGCGGCAGCGTGACGGTCGATGCGCCGTATCGTTCGGCGTGGGGGAACATGCCCTCCTTGAAGCCGCGTGCACGATACAGCGTGAAAAGATGGATGGCCGGGTAGTGGACGCCGGTGCCGATCCCGCGTTCCTTCATCTGCGCCATGAAATCGGCGCGCGAGATCGACAGCCGGTCGAGCGGCAGCGTGACCTGGAACATGTGCCAGTTGCTGTTCTCGAAATCGGCGACGGGCAGGCCGAGCCCGAGTTTCACGGCCGGGCCGCCGTCGAGCGCGGCGAAGTATGCGCGCACGAGAGCGCGGCGCTGCGCGGTGAAGCGCTCGAGGTGCGGCAGCTGGCCGAGGCCGACGCGCGCGGCGACGTCGGTCAGGTTGTACTTGCCGCCGAGCACGTCGCAGTCCATCCCGTCGAGGCCGGTGCGCGTGATGCCCTGCAGCCGGTACTTCTGCGCGAGCGTCGCCTCGTCCTCGTTGTTCAGCACGAGCGCACCGCCTTCGATCGTCGTCAGGTTCTTGTTCGCGTGGAAGCTGAACGACACGATGTCGCCGATCGCGCCGATGCGCTTGCCTTTCCAGGTCGAGCCGAGCGCCTGCGCGGCGTCCTCGATCACGCGCAGGTTGTGCGCGCGCGCGATTGCGTACAGGCGGTCCATGTCGACCGGCAGGCCGGCCAGGTAGACCGGGATGATCGCCTTCGTGCGCGGCGTGATCGCCTGCTCGAGCTTGTCGAGGTCGATGTTGCGCGTGACCGGGTCGATGTCGGCGAATACGGGCGTCGCGCCCGTCTCGAGGATCACGTTGCTGGTCGACACCCACGACGCCGGCGTCGTGATCACCTCGTCGCCGGGGCCGACGCCCGCGATGCGCAGGCCGATCTCGAGCGTGCAGGTGCCCGAATTGAACGCGCGGACCGGACGGCCACCGCAGTACTCGGACAGCGCTGCCTCGAATTTCTGGCTTTGCGGGCCGGTGGTGATCCAGCCCGAGCGCAGCACTTCGACGACGCCCTGGATGGTTTCCTCGTCGATCTCGGGGCGGGTGAACGGCAGGAACGGAGCGGTAGTCTGGCTCATGAACGCTTGTGGCCTGTAATGGCTGGTAATAAAGGGGTCGGGCGATCCGGCCCGAAACCGGCATTAAACACCGGTTGCCGGATTCGTACCGTGATTTTTTGTAGGCGGACGCTTAATGCCGCCGGGCCGGGCGCGCTCAACTGCGCGCGAGCACGAGCACGCCGATCAGGATGATGCCGATGCCGACGAGCCGCTGGACCGACAGCACCTCGCCGAACAGGTACCAGGCGGCAAATGCGTTGACCACGTAGCCGAGCGACAACATCGGGTACGCGATCGATACGTCGACTCGCGACAGCCCGAGAATCCAGACGACCACGCTCAGCACGTAGCAGCCGAGGCCGCCGATGATCGGCAGCTGGGTCGCGATCTTCAGGCCGACCGGGATGATGTTCGCACGGCTGAATTCGAAGTGCCCAACGGCGTTGACGCCGGCTTTCAGCAGGAGTTGCGCACAGGCGTTGAGCATCACGCCGGTGATGATGCAGATGAACGAAACGGGATTCATGCGGCGGGCGTCCTTACGATTGCGGTTTCTCGACGATCACGCGGCGGTTGTCGCGCGCGATCACGCGCATCGCCACGCCTTGCTTGACCAGCGTGTCGTACTGGCCGGGCGGCATGATCGCGAGCGCATGGGTGTCCTGCTTCCAGCGTTCGATCCATTGGTCGACGGTCGGGATCCATTTGTTCGGCTCGACCGAGATCCCGAATGCGAGTTCGTCCTGGCGCTGGACCATGATCGTCGTGTGGCCCATATAGAACGGGAACGTGTGATCGAGCATCTCGATCGAATAGAACGGTGTGTCGGGCGGCAGCTTCGCCAGTTCGGCGCGCACGGCGGGCGCGAGCAGCGCGCCCGAGCTGTAGCGGCCGAATTCATCGTGACCGGTGCCGCCGATTGTGCCGAACGCGAGCCACGCGGCGCCGAACGCGGTGATCGCGGCCGCGACACCCACGCGACGGTTCAGCCATGCGGCCGCGAGCGTCAGCGCACCCGCGACCGCGAGGCCGGCGTACAGCCATAGCTGGAACGCGCGGTACAGCGCGTTCGGCGTGCGGGCATCGCCCTGATACGCGAGGAAGATGATCCCGAACGCCGCGACGACTAAGAATACGAGGTAGCCGAGCAGGTGACGGCGGAACCGGTCGGCGCTCATCAGCGGCAGGTACGCGCCGATCATCAGCGCGAGCGCTGGCGCGACCGGCAGCACGTAAGAGATCAGCTTCGAATGCGATGCGCTGAAGAACAGGAAGATGAACGCGCTCCAGATCAGCAGCACGAGCATCGGAGAGAAACCGTTCGGCTGGCGCGGCATGCGCAGTGCATGGCGGATGCTCTGCCATGCGACGGACAGCCACGGCAGGAAGCCGACCAGCAGCACCGGCACGAAATAGTAGAGCGGGCCCGGGCGGTTCTGTTCCGGGGTCAGATACCGGCGGAACTGCTGGACGATGAAGAAGAAGTTGAAGAACTCGGGGTTGCGCTGCTGGACGAGCACGAACCACGGCGTGACGATCGCGAAGAAGATCACGAGGCCGCTGACCAGGTACAGCCGCTTCCACAGCGCCCAGTCGCGGGCGATCAGCGTATAGAGCACCAGCACGGCGCCAGGCAGGATCAGGCCGACGAGGCCCTTGGACAGCACGGCGAACGCCATCGCGCCCCAGCACGCCCACATCCAGCCGCGCGCCGCGCCCGCCTGCAGCCCGGGCCGCTGCGCGAGCAGCAGCGAGCAGAGCGACAGCGTCATCCAGAACGCGAGCCCCATGTCGAGCGCGTTGAAGTGGCCCATGAGGTTCCAGTACGGCGAGCACGCGAGCACGACGGCCGCGAGGAAGCCGGACAGCGGGTTGAACAGGCGCGCGCCCGTGAAGCCGACCAGCAGCACGCCGGCGAAGCTGGCGAGGCCCGTGTAGAGGCGCGCCTGCCATTCGCCAATGCCGAACCACGCGAACGTCAGTGCGTTCAGCCAGGTCTGCAGCGGCGGCTTCTCGAAGTACTTGTAGCCGTTGTAGCGCGGTGTGATCCAGTCGCCGGTGACGAACATTTCCCGCGCCATTTCGGCGTAGCGGCCTTCGTCGCTCGGGATCAGGTGGCGCAGCCCGAGCGGCGCGAACCAGACGATCGCGAGTGCGACGAGCAGGAGGACGAGCGTGATGCGATTGAGCGGTAGCCTCGGCGGCGTATCGTTCATGGATTTTCAGCCTGTTGGTTGTTGTAAGAGCCGCCGGCGGGTTGCGCCGGGGGCGGCCGGCGTGCCGGTCATCGACCCGGAGGACGATCCGGGGATCGACCCGGTGTGCCGGCCCGAGTTTTACCGCAACGGTGATTAACGTTCAATTAAGAGCGCGGCGGCGACCTTGCGGCCCTCGGCCATCAGGATGTTGTAGGTACGGCAGGCAGCCTGGAAATCCATCGTCTCGACGCCGATGCGCTTGGCCGTGAGCATGGCCACGAGGCGCGGGTGTGGGAAGCGCAGCCGCGCGCCGCTGCCGAAGATCACGAGTTCGGGTGCCGGGTCGAGCAGCATCGCGAAATGCTCGGGCGCGAGCGCGTCGAACGACGACACGGGCCAGTCTCGCACCGGTGCGCCGGGCAGCACGATGACGCTTCCTTCGTGGCGTTGGAGGTTGACGTCGACATAATCGGGGCCGTAGCCGGTGACGGTGTTGAGCGCGCCGCTCGCGTCCTGGTGCAGTTTCAAATCGGTATTCCGCGGTTCCGTGGAGGGATTGTCTGGCAAGGGCCGCACGGGCCCGGGCGGCCGGTTTCGCGACCGCCGCGCGCGGGACGCCTGAAGGCGCGGGCCCGGAGCGGCCATGGTGCATTGCGAAAGTCGGCCAAAATCCGCTAAATTATAACTTTTTGGTTGCCCCCGGGCGCCAGTTGCATCGTGCGTTGCCACAAGCCGCGTCCGACCGCCCGCATTTTCCCCAGTCTAGACAGCGCGCACAGACCGGCCGCTCTCCAGTTTTGATCCCGTCCCCCGGCCGCAAGGCCAACCCAGGAACCGTGTCGTCGTGAAACCGATTCAGAAGTCGAACAAGCTGCTCAACGTCTGCTACGACATCCGTGGCCCGGTGCTCGAGCACGCGAAGCGCCTCGAGGAAGAAGGCCACCGCATCATCAAGCTGAACATTGGCAACCTCGCGCCGTTCGGTTTCGACGCGCCGGACGAAATCATCCAGGACATGATCCGCAACCTGCCGGCGTCGTCCGGCTATTCGGATTCGAAGGGCGTGTTCTCGGCCCGCAAGGCCGTGATGCACTACACGCAGCAAAAGGGCGTCGTCGGCGTCGGCCTCGACGACATCTACATCGGCAACGGCGCGTCCGAGCTGATCGTGATGGCGACCCAGGCGCTCCTGAACGACGGCGACGAAGTGCTGCTGCCGGCGCCCGACTACCCGCTGTGGACGGCCGCCGTGAGCCTGTCGGGCGGCACGCCCGTGCATTACGTGTGCGACGAGCAGAACGCGTGGATGCCCGACCTCGACGACATCCGCCGCAAGATCACGCCGAACACCAAGGCGATCGTCGTGATCAACCCGAACAACCCGACCGGCGCGCTTTATTCCGACGAATTGCTGCGCGATCTGCTCGAGATCGCGCGCCAGCACGGGCTGATCGTGTTTGCCGACGAGGTCTACGACAAGATCGTCTACGACGGGCTCGAGCACACGGCGCTGGGCTCGCTGTCGGAAGACGTGATCACCGTCACGTTCAACAGCCTGTCGAAGAGCTATCGCTCGTGCGGCTACCGCGCGGGCTGGATGGCCGTGTCGGGCCTCGGCGGCGACAACCGCCGGCGCGCGAAGGATTACCTCGAAGGGCTCGGGATCCTGTCGTCGATGCGCCTGTGCGCGAACGTGCCCGGGCAGTTCGCGATCCAGACCGCGCTCGGCGGCTACCAGAGCATCAACGAGCTGATCGTGCCGAGCGGGCGCCTGTACAAGCAGCGCGAGCTGGCGTATGACATGCTCACGTCGATTCCCGGCGTGACCTGCGTGAAGCCGCAGGCCGCGCTGTACATGTTCCCGCGCCTCGATCCGAAGCTCTATCCGATCCAGAACGACCAGCAGTTCATCCTCGACCTGTTGCTCGAGGAACGCGTGCTGCTCGTGCAGGGTACGGGCTTCAACTGGGCGGCGCCGGATCACTTCCGCGTGGTCTTCCTGCCGAACCTCGACGACCTGACCGATTCGATCAACCGGATCGCGCGCTTCCTCGACGGCTACCGCAAGCGCCATTCGGTCTGAGCGGACATCGTCCCCGGCATTCATTCACTCTTACTCATCGATCACACGCAGCATGGAACCGATCAAAGTTGGCCTGTTGGGCTTCGGCACCGTCGGCAGCGGCACCTTCACGGTGCTGCACCGCAACCAGGAAGAAATCAAGCGACGCGCGGGGCGCGGCATCGAGGTCGCGCGCATCGCGGTGCGCAACCCGGCCAAGGCGCAGGCCGCGCTCGGCGGTAACGCCGGCGCCGCGCAGATCACCGACGATTTCAACGCGGTCGTCGACGATCCGTCGATTTCGATCATCGCCGAGATGATCGGCGGCACGGGAATCGCGCGCGAGCTCGTGCTGCGCGCGATCGCGAACGGCAAGCACGTCGTGACGGCGAACAAGGCGCTGCTCGCGGTGCACGGCACCGAGATCTTCGAGGCCGCGCGCGAAAAGGGCGTGATGGTCGCGTTCGAGGCGGCCGTCGCTGGCGGCATCCCGATCATCAAGGCGCTGCGCGAAGGCCTGACCGCGAACCGCATCCAGTACATCGCGGGCATCATCAACGGCACGACGAACTACATCCTGTCGGAAATGCGCGACCGCGGCCTCGACTTCGCGACCGCGCTGAAGGCCGCACAGGAACTCGGCTACGCGGAAGCCGATCCGACCTTCGACATCGAAGGCGTCGACGCCGCGCACAAGGCGACGATCATGAGCGCGATCGCGTTCGGCGTGCCGGTCCAGTTCGACCGCGCGTACGTCGAAGGGATCAGCAAGCTCGACGCGACCGACATCCGCTACGCGGAAGAGCTCGGCTACCGGATCAAGCTGCTCGGCATCACGCGCCGTGCCGAAAACGGCATCGAGCTGCGCGTGCATCCGACGCTGATTCCCGAGAAGCGCCTGCTCGCGAACGTCGAGGGCGCGATGAACGCGGTCGTCGTGCACGGCGACGCGGTCGGCACGACGCTGTACTACGGCAAGGGCGCGGGCGCTGAGCCGACCGCATCGGCGGTCGTCGCGGATCTCGTCGACGTCACGCGCCTGCACACGGCCGACCCCGAGCATCGCGTGCCGCACCTCGCGTTCCAGCCGGACAGCCTGTCGAACACGCCGATCCTGCCGATCGAGGAAGTCACGAGCGGCTACTACCTGCGCCTGCGGGTGGCCGACCAGACGGGCGTGCTCGCCAACATCACGCGCATCCTCGCCGAATCGGGCATCTCGATCGACGCGCTGCTGCAGAAGGAATCGGAGCAGGTCGACGACGCGAAGGGCGAAACCGACATCATCCTGATCACGCACGAGACGCAGGAGAAGCACGTGAACGCGGCGATCGCGCAGATCGAAGGCCTCGCGACGGTGGTCTCGAAGGTGACGAAGCTGCGCATGGAAGCGCTGAACTGAGGACCAGGAACGACATGAACTACATCTCCACGCGCGGCGCCGGCATCGGCGAGCGCCACACGTTCTCCGACATCCTGCTCGGCGGTCTCGCGAAGGACGGCGGGCTGTACCTGCCGGCCGAATACCCGAAGGTGTCGGCCGACGAACTGGCGCGCTGGCGCACGCTGCCGTACGCGGATCTCGCGTTCGAGATCCTGTCGAAGTTCTGCGACGACGTGCCGGCCGACGACCTGCGCGCGATCACGCGCCGCACGTATACGGCCGCCGTGTACAGCAACACGCGCCACGGCGAGAACGCGTCCGACATCACGCCGCTGAAGACGCTCGGCACCGAGAACGGCGCGCCGATCTCGCTGCTCGAACTGTCGAACGGCCCGACGCTCGCGTTCAAGGACATGGCGATGCAGCTGCTCGGCAACCTGTTCGAGTACACGCTCGCGAAGCACGGCGAAGCGCTGAACATCCTCGGCGCGACGTCCGGCGACACGGGCAGCGCGGCCGAATACGCGATGCGCGGCAAGGCCGGCGTGCGCGTGTTCATGCTGTCGCCGCACAAGAAGATGAGTGCGTTCCAGACCGCCCAGATGTTCAGCCTGCAGGATCCGAACATCTTCAACCTCGCGGTCGAAGGCGTGTTCGACGACTGCCAGGACATCGTGAAGGCCGTGTCGAACGATCACACGTTCAAGGCGCGGCACAAGATCGGCACGGTCAACTCGATCAACTGGGCGCGCGTCGTCGCGCAGGTCGTGTACTACTTCAAGGGCTATTTCGCGGCGACGACGTCCAACGACGAGCGCGTGTCGTTCACGGTGCCGTCGGGCAACTTCGGCAACGTCTGCGCGGGTCACATCGCGCGGATGATGGGCCTGCCGATCGCCAAGCTCGTGGTCGCGACCAACGAGAACGACGTGCTCGACGAGTTCTTCCGCACCGGCGCATATCGCGTGCGCAGCGCGGAACACACGTATCACACGAGCAGCCCGAGCATGGATATCTCGAAGGCGTCGAACTTCGAACGCTTCGTGTTCGACCTGCTCGGCCGCGATCCGGCACGCGTGATGCAGTTGTTCCGCGACGTCGAGGAGAAGGGCGGTTTCGATCTCGCGGCGAGCGGCGATTTCGCGCGCGTGGCCGAGTTCGGCTTCGTGTCGGGTCGCAGCAGCCACGCGGACCGCATCGCGACGATCCGCGACGTGTTCTCGCGCTACGACACGATGATCGATACGCACACGGCCGACGGCGTGAAGGTCGCGCGCGAGCACCTCGACGCGGGCGTGCCGATGGTCGTGCTCGAGACGGCCCAGCCGATCAAGTTCGGGGAGACGATCCGCGAAGCGCTCGATCGCGAGGCCGAGCGGCCGGCGGCATTCGACGGGCTCGAGGCGCTGCCGCAGCGTTTCGAGGTCGTGAAGGCCGATGCGCAGCAGGTGAAGGACTTCATTGCCGCGCATACGGGCGCGTAAGGTAGCACCGGGGTAGCCTCGGGCCGCGGGGTCGCAAGCCCGGCGGCGCAGGACGGCCGGAATGCCGATTCGTCACACGGATCGGGGTTCCGGCCGTTTCGCTTGGTGGTGGCCGCGTGCAGGGGCGTTGTCAGATGGCGCGCGAATCAAGTGCCAGTGCCGCGCGTTCGCGCCGATCACGGTTGTCGCATGTCCGGCATATCGCACGTGGGCGCGATGGCGTCGCTACAATGACGTATTGATCCCAACGATCCCCGATTCCATCGATGTCGAACCCGAATCCCGCGGCGCCGCGCGCGCCGATGCTGTCGACCGCCGAAGCGCTCGCCGCGCTGCTCGAAGCCGCGAAGCCGCTGCCCGGCACTGAAACCGTCGCCACGCTCGACGGGCTCGGCCGCGTGCTGGCGGCCGACGTGAGCTCGCCGCTCGACGTGCCGCCGATGCATACGAGCGCGATGGACGGCTATGCGGTGCGCGTCGCCGACCTGCTGCACGGCGAGCGGCGCTTGCCGGTGTCGCAGCGGATTCCGGCGGGCCACCCGGCCGCGCCGCTCGCGGCGGGCACGGCCGCACGAATCTTCACCGGCGCGACGGTGCCGCCCGGCGCCGATGCCGTCGTGATGCAGGAGCAGGCGTCGGCCGACGGCGATGCGGTCGAAATCCTCCACACGCCGAAGGCCGGTGAATGGATCACCGCGCAGGGCGCGGACATCCGCCAGGGTTCGGTGATCCTGCCGGCCGGTACGCGGCTTACGCCACAGGCGCTCGGGCTGGCCGCGTCGGTCGGCTGCGCGCAGCTGTCGGTCGCGCGGCGGATTCGCGTCGCGGTGTTCTTCACCGGCGACGAACTGACGATGCCGGGCGAGCCGCTGAAGCCCGGCGCGATCTACAATTCAAACCGCTTTACGCTACGCGGACTGCTTGAGCGGCTCGGCTGCCACGTGACCGACTACGGGATCGTGCCCGACTCGCTCGCCGCGACGCGCGACACGCTGCGTGAGGCCGCGCGCGATCACGACGTGATCCTGACGAGCGGCGGCGTATCGGTCGGCGACGAGGATCACGTGAAGCCGGCCGTCGAAGCCGAAGGTCGGCTCGCGCTGTGGCAGATCGCGATGAAGCCGGGCAAGCCGCTCGCGTTCGGCGCGGTGCGCCGCGGCGACGCGCATCCCGACGCGCACTTCATCGGGCTGCCGGGCAATCCCGTGTCGAGCTTCGTCACGTTCCTGCTGTTCGTGCGGCCGTTCCTGCTGCGCTTGTCCGGCGTGCGCGACGTCGCACCGCGCGCGCTGTCGCTGCGCGCGGACTTCTCGCAAAGCAAGGGCGACCGGCGCAACGAATTCCTGCGCGCGCGCGTCAACGCGGCCGGCGGCCTCGACCTGTTCCCGAACCAGAGCTCGGCGGTGCTGACGTCGACGGTCTGGGGCGACGGCCTGATCGACAATCCGCCGCAGCACGCGATCAGCGCAGGCGAGACCGTGCGTTTCATTCCGTTTTCCGAACTGCTGTCGTAACGCGACGGCTTCCTGACCCATGAAGATTCAACTGAAATTCTTTGCAAGCGTGCGCGAGGCACTGGGCGTATCCGACGAGCAGGCCGACGTGCCGGACGGCGTGACGACCGTCGGCGACGTGCGCGCATGGCTGCGCCTGCGCGGCGGCGCGTGGGCCGAGACGCTCGCCGAAGGGCGCGCGTTGCGCATGGCATGCAATCACGAGATGACCGACCCCGATACGCGGCTCACCGACGGTTGCGAGGTCGCGTTTTTTCCGCCCGTGACGGGCGGTTGAGAGGCGGGCGATGGCTACGGTACGAGTGCAGGCCAACGATTTCGACCTGAACGCCGAAGTGGCGGCGCTACGCGCGCGCAACCCGAAGATCGGCGCGGTCGCCTGCTTCGTTGGCACCGTGCGCGACCTGAACGAAGGCGATTCGGTCGCCGCGATGGAGCTCGAGCATTATCCGGGGATGACCGAGAAGGCGCTCGAGAAGATCGCCGCTGAAGCTGGCCGGCGCTGGCCCGGGATCGACGTCGCGATCGTGCATCGCGTCGGCCGGCTGCTGCCGCTCGACCAGATCGTGATGGTCGCGACGGTCGCATCGCATCGCGGCGATGCGTTCGCGTCGTGTGAGTTCGTGATGGACTACCTGAAGACCGAGGCGCCGTTCTGGAAGAAGGAAACGACGCCCGACGGCGAGCGCTGGGTCGATGCTCGCAGCACCGACGATGCGGCGCTCGCGCGCTGGGGCGTCGAATCGGGCAACACGCCGCGTTGAGCGCGGCGTACGTGTCGTGCGGCGATGTGCCGCAGGCACTCGAGCGCTCCGGCGCTGCGAATCGAGGTGTCAGGCGTCCGGATCCGTGCCGCGCCCGATGATCTTCGTCGGAAACGGCTCGCCGCGGGCGCGTGACGGCAGCGCATGCGGATCGTCGCCCGTGTCGCGGCGGCGTGGCGCGATCGCGTCGAGCAGCGCCTGCTGCTCGGGTGGAATCTGATAATCCCAGCCGAAGCGGCTCAACTGCAGGCTCTGCGCGATGCGCAGCGCGGGCTCCATGAAGCGGATGGCCGCGGGCGGCGTGTAGCGCCCCTCGACGGTCTTCAGGAACAGCGACAGCCAGCGGCTGAAATGCGCGGGCTCGATCCCGTCGAGTGGCTGGTGCGCCTGCTGCACGTTGCCGCGATAGCCCTTGGTGCCGAGCACGAGGCTCGACCAGAAGCTCACCATCTTCGGCAGATGGTCGTCCCAGCGACCGTCCAGCTTCGCGTCAAACACGGGGCCGAGCAGCGGATCGGCGCGCACGCGGTCGTAGAACGCATACACGAGGTCGCGAATATTGTCTTCTGTTGGCTCGGCGTCGCGAGGGCGGGCCGGGGCGGTATCGGGCGAGGCGGGCAGGGCGGTCATGGAAAAAAGGGCCGGGAAAATCAGGGCGTCGGTGTCGTGCCCGCGGAACGGCAGCGTGGGCAACGCGCAGGACGCCGACAGAATTTTGACGCAAAATAGCGTCCATCAATGCCCGAAAAATGCGTAGATTTCATGAATATTATTGCGCGCAGGCCGTTCCGGCAACCCGGCGCCGTCAAGCGGCCTCGAGAACCGTCCCGGCGCGCGTTCCGATTGATCCGTCCCGCTTGATCGGGGCGCGATCGATCATTTTCCGTATTCGCTCATGAGACTCACTGACTACACCGACTATTCGCTGCGCGTCATGCTGTACCTCGCCGTGCGCGGCGAGGGGCTCGCGACGATCCAGGAGATCTCGGACGCCTACGGCATCTCGAAGAACCATCTGATGAAGGTCGTGCAGCAGCTCGGCGAGCTCGGCTGGGTCGATACCGTGCGCGGCCGCAACGGCGGGCTGCGGCTGTTCCCCGAATCGCTGAAGCTGACGGTCGGCCAGGTGGTGCGGGCGACCGAGAACGATTTCGCGCTGGTCGGCTGCTTTGCGGCCGACGGCGACGCGTCGCGCGACTGCGTGATCGAGCCGCATTGCCGCCTGAAGGGCGTGCTGGCGGCCGCGCGCGACGCATTCTTCGCCGAACTCGACCGTCACACGCTCGGCGAGCTGACCGTGCCCGCGTCGCCGCTCGTCGCGCTGCTGGGCATTCGTCCGATCGCGCTGGTGCGTGCCGAGCCGTCCGGGGATGACGCATCGGCGTCCGCCGAATCGCCGTCGAAGGTCGGCTGACACGCCGGTACCACCGCCACCATCCGGGCGGCGGCCCGCCCGCATGCCGCCGCATCGCCACCCGGCTATTTTTGCGCTGAATCAACCCGAATTTCGCTTGAAACCCGTATAACCATCCTCATCTTGGTGTTAATCGAAAATTGGAGGTCTCGCCAAATGAGAATCGACAAGCTCACCACCAAGTTCCAGGAAGCACTCGCGGACGCGCAAAGCCTCGCGGCAGGCCGCGACAATCAATACATCGAACCCGTTCACGTGCTGGCGGCGCTGGTCGCTCAGCAGGACGGCTCCGCCCGCTCGCTGATGTCGCGCGCGGGCGTGCACGTGCAGGCGCTGCAAGGCGCGCTGAACGAAGCCATCTCGCGCCTGCCGCAAGTAACGGGCACGGGCGGCGACATCCAGATCGGCCGTGAGTTGGCCGGGCTGCTGAACCAGGCCGACAGGGAGGCGCAGAAACTCAACGACACGTTCATCGCGAGCGAGATGTTCCTGCTCGCCGTGTCCGACGACAAGGGCGAAGCCGGCAAGCTCGCGCGCCAGCATGGCCTCACGCGCAAGGCGCTCGAAGCCGCGATCGCCGCGGTGCGCGGCGGCTCGCAGGTGCACAGCCAGGACGCCGAAAGCCAGCGCGAGGCGCTGAAGAAATACACGGTCGACCTGACCGAGCGCGCCCGCGCGGGCAAGCTCGATCCGGTGATCGGCCGCGACGATGAAATCCGCCGTTCGATCCAGATCCTGCAGCGCCGGACCAAGAACAACCCGGTGCTGATCGGCGAGCCGGGTGTCGGCAAGACCGCGATTGTCGAAGGGCTCGCGCAGCGGATCGTCAACGGCGAAGTGCCCGAGACGCTGAAGGGCAAGCGCGTGCTGTCGCTCGACATGGCCGCGCTGCTCGCCGGTGCGAAGTATCGCGGCGAGTTCGAGGAGCGCCTGAAGGCCGTGCTCAACGACATCGCCAAGGACGAAGGCCGGACGATCGTGTTCATCGACGAGATCCATACGATGGTCGGTGCCGGCAAGGCCGAAGGCGCGATGGACGCAGGCAACATGCTGAAGCCGGCGCTGTCGCGCGGCGAGCTGCACTGCATCGGCGCGACCACGCTCGACGAATACCGCAAGTACATCGAGAAGGACGCCGCGCTCGAACGCCGCTTCCAGAAGGTGCTCGTCGACGAGCCGAGCGTCGAGGCGACGATTGCGATCCTGCGCGGGCTGCAGGAGAAGTACGAACTGCACCACGGTGTCGACATCACCGACCCGGCGATCGTCGCCGCGGCCGAGCTGTCGCATCGCTACATCACCGACCGCTTCCTGCCGGACAAGGCGATCGACCTGATCGACGAGGCCGCGTCGAAGATCAAGATGGAAATCGATTCGAAGCCCGAAGAGATGGACAAGCTCGATCGTCGTCTGATCCAGCTGAAGATCGAGCGCGAGGCCGTGAAGAAGGAGCAGGACGAGGCGTCGCAGAAGCGCTTGCAGCTGATCGAGGAAGAGATCGAACGCCTCGGCCGCGAATATGCGGACCTGGAAGAGATCTGGACTGCCGAGAAGGCTGCGGTGCAGGGCAGCGCGCAGCTCAAGGAAGAGATCGAGAAGGTGCGGGCGGACATCGCGCGCTTGCAGCGTGAAGGCAAGCTCGAGAAGGTCGCCGAGCTGCAGTACGGCAAGCTGCCGCAACTCGAGTCGCAACTGAAGCAGGTCACGCAGGCCGAAGAGCAGGAGCAGCACAACCCGACGCGTCCGCGTCTGCTGCGCACGCAGGTCGGCGCGGAAGAAATCGCGGAAGTCGTGTCGCGTGCAACCGGGATTCCCGTGTCGCGGATGATGCAGGGCGAACGCGAGAAGCTGCTGCACATCGAGGAAAAACTGCACGAACGCGTGGTCGGCCAGGACGAGGCGATCAGCGCGGTGGCGGACGCGATCCGTCGTTCGCGCGCGGGTCTCGCCGATCCGAACCGCCCGTACGGCTCGTTCCTGTTCCTCGGCCCGACGGGGGTCGGCAAGACCGAGCTGTGCAAGGCGCTGGCGTCGTTCCTGTTCGATTCGGAAGAGCACCTGATCCGCATCGACATGAGCGAGTTCATGGAGAAGCACAGCGTCGCGCGGCTGATCGGTGCGCCGCCGGGCTATGTCGGCTACGAGGAAGGCGGCTACCTGACGGAAGCCGTGCGCCGCAAGCCGTACAGCGTGATCCTGCTCGACGAGATCGAGAAGGCGCACCCGGACGTGTTCAACGTGCTGCTGCAGGTGCTCGACGACGGCCGCATGACCGACGGGCAGGGGCGCACGGTCGACTTCAAGAACACGGTGATCGTGATGACGTCGAACCTCGGCTCGCAGGTGATCCAGGCCATGACGGGTTCGCCGCAGGAAGAGATCAAGGACGCCGTGTGGCTCGAAGTGAAGCAGCACTTCCGCCCCGAGTTCCTGAACCGGATCGACGACGTCGTCGTGTTCCACGCGCTCGATCGCAGCAACATCGAATCGATCGCGAAGATCCAGCTCGCACGCCTGCACGACCGGCTCGCGAAGCTCGACATGGCGCTCGACGTGTCGCCCACCGCGCTCGAACAGATCGCGAAGGTCGGCTACGATCCGCTGTTCGGCGCGCGGCCGCTGAAGCGCGCGATCCAGCAGGAGATCGAGAACCCGGTCGCGAAGCTGATCCTCGCGGGCCGCTTTGGTCCGAAGGACGTGATCCCGGTCGACGTCAGCGACGGCACGTTCGTGTTCGACCGCGTCGTGCACTGATCGTCGGTGATCGGCCGCACGCCCGGTTCGCGCCGGGCGCGCAAAAACAAACACCCCGCTCAGGCGGGGTGTTTGCATATGGGGCGGCCGAAACCGCCGTCGGGGCGGTCAGCCGGCGCGCTGCGGGCTCAGGCCTGCTTGTTGCCGCCGAACATGCCGGCGAGCTGCGTGAGCGTGCCGAGCACGTTCGACGTATCGACCTGGCCGCCGGCCGGCACTTCGCCGTTCGGCGTCGCGCCGTTGACGACGTGCGGCAGCACTTGCGCGAGGATCGACGATGCCTGAGACGGATCGATGCCGACCTTGCTCGCCAGCGAGCCGACGACGTCGGAACCGAGCACGTTCTGCAGCGTGTCGGCCGAGATCGGCTGGTTTTCGCCGTTACCGACCCACGAGCCGATGATGTCGCCGGCGCCGCCGGCCTTGAACTTCTCGATCAGCCCGTTCAGGCCGCCCGGTTGGTTGTTGATGAATTCGAGCGCCGTCGTGATGAGTGCGCTTTGCGAGTTGCCGCCGGCCTGGCCGCCGATCAGACCGCCAACGATGTCTAGGAGACCCATGGTTCTTCACCTTTACTGAAAAGGGCGCCGCAACGACGGCGCCCGTTGATCGAATGCCGCGCGCACGCGATCGCGCGCGTGGCGCATATCAGGCGCCCGACGCCGCGGCGGCGGAGGCTGCCTTGTCCTTCTTGCTCTTCTTCTTCGAGCCCTTCGTCGCCTTCGTGGACGACGCTGCGGCCGGCGCGCTCGCTCCCGCATCGGCGGATGCCGCTGCGGCCGCGGCTGCCTTTTCCTTCTTCGACATGCGCTTGCTCTTGGCCGGCTTGGTCGCTGCTTCGGGGGCGCTCGCGGCCGGGGCCGTCGCCGTCGTGCCGGCCGTTGCGGTCGTCGACGTCGATGCCGACGTCGTGGCCGACGTGGTCGCCGACGTCGTCGCGGCCGGCTTCGACAGCTTCACGCCCTTCGGTGGCGTCGACGAGCCGCCGATCGTCAGGCCGTTTTCCTCGAGATGCCCGACCGACTTCGTGCCGAGACCCTTCACGCGGTTCGCGAGATCGTCCGCGTCCTTGAACGGGCCGTTCTTGGTGCGTTCGTCGATGATCGCCTTCGACTTCACGGGCCCGAGGCCCTTCACCGATTCGAGCGCGGCCTGGTCGGCCGTGTTGACTTCGACGGCCGCGGCGATGCCGGCGGCGAGCGACAGCGACAGCGCGACGAACAGCATCAGCAGCTTTTTCAGCATGGCAAAGGCTCCCTGGTTCTGACGGATGAATGGCTGTTGCAACGGACGGCGGGGCGAACCCTGGCCGGGTGTCGCCGTTAAGCATAGGACAAATGCGTGCCCTTTTTGAGACAGGCTGTCCGAATCTTGCTGAAGGCTTGCGTCGCTGTAAAGACAGAAAGCCGCGTCGAGCTGCGGTTTTGACCATTCTTTACGGTGTTCGCGGCGGGGATTTCGGATTGTCGTGCCTGGCCATTCGACAATGCTTGACTTAGAGTGAACTCTAACTCCTAACCTTGATCCTGCCATGTCGAAAACCGTATCCAGACCTTCCGCCGCCGGTCCGCTGACGATCGGGCAAGTCGCCGAACTGACCGGCGTGTCGACGCATACGCTGCGGTATTACGAGCAGGCCGGCCTGCTGCGCGCGATTTCACGCACGGCGGCGGGGCACCGGCTCTATGCGCCGGCCGACCTTGACTGGCTTGCCTTCGTGATGCGTCTGAAGGCGACCGGCATGCCGATTGCGCAGATGCAGCAGTTCGCGGCGCTGCGTGCGCAAGGCGAGTCGACGTTCGGTGCGCGGCGCAGCTTGCTGGCCGCGCATCGCGACGCGGTGCGCGCGCATATCGCGGAACTGCAGGCGAGCCTCGACGCGATCGGCGACAAGATCGCGTACTACGAGGCCAAGGAGCGCGAGACGGAACGACGGGCGAATGCTACTCATTCACTCTTGGAACAGGACGGACACCATGGATCGACTCGTTGAAGATCGCTACACGCGCGGCTGGAACAAGCTGAAGGAAATCGACGGCGAAGTGGGCGAACGCGTGATCGCGGCGCTTGCGCCGATCGCGCCGGACTTCGGGCGGCTGCTCGTCGAGTTCGGCTTCGGCGACATCTACAGCCGGCCGCAGCTCGACCTGAGGGCGCGCGAGATCGCGACGATCGCCGCGCTGGCCGCGCTCGGCAACGCGCAGCCGCAACTGAAGGTGCATGTCGAGGCGGCACTGAACGTGGGCTGCACGCGCGACGAGATCGTCGAGGTGTTCATGCAGATGGCCGTCTACGCAGGTTTCCCGGCCGCGCTGAACGCGCTGTTCGCCGCGCACGAGGTGTTCGCGCGGCGCGACGAAGCGGCGGGTGAGGCCGGGAAAGCAGGCGAAGTGGCCGCGCAGGCCGCGTGATGGCGGTCGCGCCGGCTCGTCACGCGCGGTGCGGCGCGACGATCCGGTGTTTCGCGATCCGCCGGTACAGCGTCGCGCGCGAGATGCCGAGCGCCTGCGCGGCCGCGTCAGGCCGCCAGCGATGCGCGGTGAGCGCCGCGACGATGCGGCCGCGTTCGTCGTGCGGCAGCGCGCCGCCGGCCGGGCCGGCGCCGAGCTGTGCGGCGAGATCGGCCGGCAGGTCGCGCCGCGTCACGCGTGCGGCATCGCACACCGCGCACGCATAGCGCAGCACGTTGCGCAGTTGCCGCACGTTGCCCGGCCACGGATACGCGGCGAGTTGCTCGGCGAGCGACGTGTCGAGCGTGAGCACGTGGCCGGTCGCCTGCGCTTCCTCGGCGAATACCGCGGCGATCACGTCGCGCACGTCCGCGCGCTCGCGCAGCGGCGGCAATTCGAACGTCGCGCCCCTCAGCCGGTAATACAGATCCTCGCGGAACGTGCCGTCGGCCACCATGCGCGCGAGATCGCGGTGCGTCGCGCAGATCACGTCGAGATCGACGCGCACGGGCGTATCGCTGCCGAGCGGCACGACCTCGCCGTCGGCGAGCACGCGCAGCAGGCGCGTCTGCAGCGTGAGCGGCATGTCGCCGATTTCGTCGAGGAACAGCGTGCCGCCGTCGGCGAGCGCGATCTTGCCGCGCGCGCCGTGCTTGCGCGCACCGGTGAACGCACCCGCCGCATAGCCGAACAGCTCGCTTTCGATCAGCGCCTCGGGCAGCGCGCCGCAGTTGACCGCGACGAACGGCCGTGCGCGTCGCGCACCGGCGTCGTGGATCGCGCGGGCGAATACTTCCTTGCCTGCGCCGGTTTCGCCGAGTACGAGAATCGGCAGCCGCTTGCTCGCGACACGCAGCGCGAGTTCGGCCTGCTGCGCGACGCGCGCGTCGCTGCTGTGCAGGAACGGCGTCAGGGTGCCGACGTGGCGCTGCGCGGTGCCGGGGCGGCGCGATGCCGTGCCGGTTTCCCGGCCGGCGCGCCGTAGCGGCGCGCGCAGCCGCGCATAGAGCGGGGCACCCGTCGCGCGCAGCCGCAGCGCGACGATCGCGTCGAGCCGCGCGGCGTCGCGCAGCGGCATCTCGGTTGCGTCGAAGATCTCGTCGATATGGCGCGGTTCGCGCAGCGCCGGCAGCGCGTCTCGCGCCTGCCGGTTCGCGGCGACGATGTTGCCGCACTCGTCGAACGCGATCAGCCATTCGGGCTGCGCCTCGACGTAGTGACGATTCGGATGCCCGAACAATATCCAGTATTGCGCGGTGCTGTGCACGAAATAGCCGTCCTCGATCAGCGCCGCGCTCTGCCGCACGAGCTGGTACACGAGACGCTGGCTGTCGCGGCCGTCCGGCGACTGGACGGCCGACGCGTCGAGCACGCCGATCAGTTCGCCGCCCGGCGCGAAGATCGGGGCCGCGCTGCAGGTGAGCGTGGTGAACGCCGCGCGGAAGTGGTCGGTCTTGTGCACGGTGATCGGCGCGAGATCGGTCAGCACGCTCGCGACCCCGCAGGTGCCTTCCTCGCTTTCGGACCAGCACGAGCCGATGTGCAGCCCCGCATGACGGAAGTCGTTGCGGCGTTCGCGGTCGATCCGGTAATCGATCGTCACGCCGTGCGCGTCGGTCAGCATCACGCAGTAATCGGCGACGCGAATCATGTCGTGCAGGCGCGTCAGGCACTGGCCCGACGCGCGCAGGAAGGCTTCCTCCTTGTCGCGCACCTCGCGCAGCTCGGCCGCGGTCAGCACGCGCGGGCCGATCGACGACGCGGGGTCGAGCGCGTAGCGCTCGAGCGAGCGCTGCCACGACGACACGAGACGCGCGGAATCGGCAGGCGCGGGCAGGCGTCCGGCGAGCGCGCCGAGCACACGGTCGGCGTGCTGGGCCTGGGGGACGGCGTAGGGCATGGTCGGCTCCGGTTCCGTACGACGGGGAATTCGATGTTCTTGTAGCACATCCGCCGGCGCGGATCACATTGCATCGCAGCACGCGCGCGGCGTGAGACGTTCGTCTCAGCGGCATCTCAGCCGGTCTCGCGCGATTGAGACGCGCGGGCATGCCGCGCGCGATGGTGGCCCACGTCATGGTGTCGCGCGCCGCGCCGCGATACGCGTGGCTTGCCGGCCGACGCGCAATCCGGATGAAGGTGCCGAAACCGGTGCGCCGGGAGATCGATGGCGTGAGACGCACGGGCTGTTTCGCGGAGCGTCGGGCTGTCAAGGCGGCAGATGTCGCTGATCGGCATGCCCGCAGAGCCAGTCCGCACGCGGGTTCCGTGGTCGTCGCACACACGGTGGCACGCCGCTTGCAGATGTCATGGGCAAGCCCGGCGCGGTCGCGTCGGGTGCGATGATCCGCTGCCCTCGATGACGGCGGACGACACATGCAGGGCCGGCGCGAGCGCCGGTCCACTGGATGGAGACAAGCCCGTGACGACGCCCGTGACCGTCGGCGTGATCGCGAACCCCGCATCGGGGCGCGACATTCGCCGCCTGACGACGCATGCATCCGTGTTCCCGACGGCAGAAAAGGCCAACATGGTCGTGCGCCTGCTCGCCGGCCTCGGCGCGATGGGCGTCGAGCGCGTGCTGACCTTGCGCGACAAGACGGGCATCGCGACGCTGCTGATGCGTGCGCTCGATACGCATCGCGCGGTCGCGCCGCACGAACGCTGGCCCGACGTCGAATTCGTTGACCTGCCGATCTCCGATACCGTCGCCGACACGCACGCCGGCGCCGCTTACATGCACCGGATGGAAGTCGCGCTGATCGTCGTGCTCGGCGGCGACGGCACCCATCGCGCGGTCGCCGCGCATTGCGGCGCGACGCCGCTCGTCGCGCTGTCCACCGGCACCAACAACGCGTTTCCCGAACATCGCGAGGCGACCGTCGCGGGCGTCGCGGCCGGACTCGTCGCGACCGGCGCCGTGCCGGCCGAGGTCGCGTTCGCGCGCAACAAGCGGCTCGTCGTGCGCTGCGGGGCGGGCCCGAACGCGGGGCGCGAGGAGATCGCGCTCGTCGACGTGTGCGCGGCCCGCCAGCGCTTCATCGGCGCGCGTGCGATCTCGGGGCCTGACGACATCGACACGCTCTATCTGACTTTCGCGGAGCCGGACGGCATCGGCCTGTCCGCGCTCGGCGGCGCGTGGGCACCGCTCGAGCGCAGCGCGCCGCACGGGCTCGCGATGCGTTTCACCGCCGACGGCAAGACCGCCGGCACGCCGCTCGTCGCGCCGATCGCACCCGGCCGCGTCGATCGCGTCGTGATGCGCAGTTGCGAGCGGCTCGAGCCGGGTGCGTGGCAGACGATCCCGTTCGAGCACGGCACGCTCGCGTTCGATGGCGAGCGCGAGATCGAGGTCACGCGCGGCGACCGCTACGAGATCGCGCTCGACTGGCGCGGGCCGCTGACGGTCGATGTCGGCCGCACGCTGCGTTACGCGTCGTCGCGGCAGTTGTTGCGCGATGCCGGCGCGTGGCGCGGCTGACGCCGGCTTCACGTTTCACCGACGGCCGGGCCGTCGTGCAATCCGTCGCCGGGGCGTTGCCGCGGCGGCATTCGCAGTCAGACCTATCAAGGAGACACACATGACCGTTTCGACACAGCTCAGCAGGGACACGCTGCTGGATGCGTATCGGCTGATGCGCACGATCCGCGAATTCGAGGAGCGCCTGCACGTCGAGTTCGCGACCGGCGAAATCCCCGGCTTCGTTCACCTGTACGCGGGCGAGGAGGCCTCCGCAGTCGGCACCATGCTGCACCTCGGCCTCGAGGACTATGTCGCCACCACGCACCGCGGGCACGGCCACTGCATCGCGAAAGGCGTCGACGTGCACGGGATGATGGCCGAGATCTACGGAAAGAAGACGGGCGTTTGCCACGGCAAGGGCGGTTCGATGCACATCGCCGACCTGTCGATGGGGATGCTCGGCGCGAACGGGATCGTCGGCGCGGGCGGCCCGCTCGTGTGCGGCGCGGCGCTCGCGGCCAAGCACAAGAAGACGGGCGGCGTCGGGGTGTGCTTCTTCGGCGACGGTGCGTCGAATCAGGGCGTGATCTTCGAATCGATGAACCTTGCGTCGGTGTGGCGGCTGCCGGCGATCTTCGTGGCCGAGAACAACGGTTATGCGGAAGCGACGTCGTCGAGCTGGTCGGTCGCGACCGACAACATCGCCGACCGCGCGAACGGCTTCGGGATGCCGGGCGTGATCGTCGACGGCTTCGACTTCTTCGCGGTGCACGAAGCGCTCGGCGAAGCTGTCGCACGCGCACGCAATGGTGGCGGCCCGACGCTCGTCGAAGTGAAGTTCACGCGCTATTTCGGTCACTTCGAAGGCGACGCGCAGACCTATCGCGCGCCGGGCGAAGTGCAGAAGCTGCGCGACGAGAAGGACTGCCTGAAACATTTCGAGACGCGCGTCGTGCGTGCCGAGGTGCTGACGACCGACGAACTGCGCGCGGTCGATGCGCAGGTGAAGGCGCTGATCGACGACGCGGTCGCGCAGGCGAAGGCCGCGCCGCTGCCCGACGCGGCCGACTTGCTGACCGACGTGTACGTGTCGTACCCGTGAGCGCGATGTGACACAGCGGCCACCGGCCTGCAGCCGGCACGGCGAACCCAATATTCCAGGAGACGGACATGGCAAGGAAGATCACTTATTCGCAGGCGATCAACGAGGCGCTCGCGCAGGAAATGGCGCGCGACGACAGCGTGATCGTGATGGGCGAGGACAACGCGGGCGGCGCGGGCGCGCCGGGCGAGGATGACGCATGGGGCGGCGTGCTCGGCGTGACGAAGGGGCTGTTCCACAAGTTTCCGGGCCGCGTGCTCGATACGCCGCTTTCGGAAGGCGGCTACATCGGCGCGGCGGTCGGCGCGGCCGCGTGCGGGATGCGGCCCGTCGCGGAGCTGATGTTCATCGATTTCATGGGCGTGTGCTTCGACCAGATATTCAATCAGGCCGCGAAATTCCGTTACATGTTCGGCGGCAAGGCCGTGACGCCGGTCGTGATCCGCGCGATGTACGGCGCCGGCCTGCGCGCGGCCGCGCAGCATTCGCAGATGCTCACGTCGCTGTTTACGCACATCCCGGGGCTGAAGGTCGTGTGCCCGTCGACGCCTTACGACGCGAAGGGGCTGCTGATCCAGTCGATCCGCGACAACGATCCCGTGATCTTCCTCGAGCACAAGCTTCTCTACACGCGCGAAGGCGATGTGCCTGAGGAATCCTATGCGATTCCGTTCGGCGAGGCGAACATCGTGCGCGACGGCGATGACGCGACGATCGTCACCTACGGCCGCATGGTGCACCTCGCGACCGACGCGGCCGCGAAGCTCGCGAAGGACGGCATCCAGGTCGACGTGATCGACCTGCGCACGACGTCGCCGCTCGACGAGGAAACGATCCTCGAAAGCGCGGAGCGCACCGGGCGCGTGGTGGTGGTCGATGAAGCGACCCCGCGCTGCTCGATCGCGACCGACATCGCCGCGCTCGTCGCGCGGCGCGCGTTCCGATCGCTCAAGGCACCGATCGAGCTCGTGACCGCACCGCACACGCCCACGCCGTTCGCCGGCGTGCTGGAAGACCTTTACATCCCATCCGCCGACGCGATCGCGCAGGCGGTACTGAAGACGAGGAGCTGACACGATGTCGATTCACATGATCACGATGCCCAAGTGGGGGCTGTCGATGGAGCAGGGGCAGGTCAACGGCTGGCTGAAGGCGATCGGCGAACGCGTGACGAAGGGCGACGAAGTGCTCGACGTCGAGACCGACAAGATCTCGTCGGGCGTCGAGTGCGCGTTCGACGGCACGCTGCGCCGACAGGTCGCGCAGGAGGGCGAGACGCTGCCGGTCGGTGCGCTGCTCGGCGTGGTGGCCGCGGCCGAGGCAAGCGATGCCGACATCGACGCGGCGATCGCGGAATTCCAGCGCGATTTCGTGCCGGCCGCGGCCGCCGACGACGCGGCGGGCCCGCAACCCGAGAAGGCGCAGATCGGCGGACGCACGGTCCGGTTCCTGAAACTCGGCGACGGGTCGGGTACGCCTGCGGTGCTGATCCACGGCTTCGGCGGCGACCTGAACAACTGGCTGTTCAACCACGCGGAGCTGGCCGCGCATCGGCCCGTGTGGGCGCTCGACCTGCCCGGGCACGGCGAGTCGGGCAAGGCGGTCGACACGGGCAGTCTCGACGAACTGGCCGACGCGGTGCTCGCGCTGCTCGACGCGCAGCACATCGATCGTGCGCATCTGATCGGGCATTCGATGGGCGGCGCGGTCGCGATGGCCGCGGCCGAACGCGCGCCGCAACGCGTCGCGTCGCTGACGCTGATCGCGAGCGCGGGGCTCGGCACCGATATCAACCGCGCCTATATCGACGGCTTCGTCGCCGGCAACAGCCGCAACACACTGAAGCCGCACCTCGGCGCATTGTTCGCCGACGACGCGCTCGTGACGCGACAACTGGTCGAGGATCTCGTCAAGTACAAGCGGCTCGAAGGTGTGCAGGCCGCGCTGGAGAAGATCGCGAACGCCGCGTTCGACGGTGCGTCCCAGCGGCGCGTGTTCCGCGACGGCGTCGGGGTGCTCGCGCCGCGCACGCTCGTGATCTGGGGCGAGCGCGACGAGGTGATTCCGGCGCAGCATGCGCAGGGCTTGCCGGACGGCGTGCGGGTCGAGGTGATCGCCGGCAGCGGCCACATGGTGCAGATGGAGGCGGCTGCCGACGTGAACCGCTTGATCGTCGCGTTTCTCGGAGACTGACGATGGCCGCCGCGCTCGAACGACCCAGCCTCACCGCGCTCGGCCAGCCGGGCGCGAGGAGCCGAGACAAGCTCGCGCGCATTCCGGTGCGCGTCGAGCCCGCGGCCGGCGCGGCGCTGCCGAAGCCGCCGTGGCTGCGGGCGCGGCCGATGATGAGCGGGGCGGTCGCCGACATGGCGGCCGTGCTGCGCGATCATCGGCTGCATTCCGTCTGCGAGGAGGCGATGTGCCCGAACATCGGCGAATGCTTCGCGCAGCGCACCGCGACCTTCATGATCATGGGCGGACTGTGCACGCGGCGCTGCCCGTTCTGCGACGTCGCGCACGGCCGCCCCGATCCGCTCGATCCCGACGAGCCCGCGCGGCTCGCCGACGCGGTCGCGGCACTCGAACTACGCTACGTCGTGATCACGTCGGTCGATCGCGACGACCTGCGCGATGGCGGCGCTGCGCATTTTGCGGCCTGCATCGCGGCGGTGCGCGCGAGCGTGCCGGGCATCGGCGTCGAGGTGCTGACGCCCGATTTCCGTGGCCGCGTCGCGCGGGCGCTCGATGCGTTGTCGTCAGCGTGGCCGGACGTGTTCAATCACAATATCGAGACGGTGCCGTCGCTGTATCGGGCGGCGCGGCCGGGCGCCGACTATCGCGGTTCGCTCGAACTGCTCGCGCAGGCGAAGGCCGCGCGGCCGACGCTCGTGACGAAATCGGGCTTGATGCTCGGGCTCGGCGAGCGCGACGACGAGGTGCGGGGCACGCTGCGCGACCTGCGTGCGCACGAGGTCGACGTGCTGACGCTCGGCCAGTATCTCGCGCCGTCCGCGCACCATCTGCCGGTGCGCCGCTACGTGAGCCCCGATGCGTTCGCCGCATGGCGAGACGAGGGGCTGGCGCTCGGGTTCAGGGAAGTCGTTGCCGGTCCGCTCGTGCGGTCCTCGTACCACGCGGCCGACGTGCTGGAGGGCGCGTAGGCCGCGCGCCATGCGTCATGAGCCGTATGCGCTGACGGCCGGTTGCGTGCGGCTGACGTGGCGCAGGTAGAGCGCGAGGCCTGCGCCCGCGAGCATCAGGCTGATCGTGTTCGCGAACCAGAAGCCGCGCGCGCCGGTCAGCCAGGCGGGCGCGATGCCGCCGACGTCGAAGCCGAGCACGTAGCCGCCGCCGAGCCCGACGCCCCATAGCGCGACCGCATAGATCACGGTCGGCACGACCGCGACCTTGTACGCGCGCAGCACGAATGCGGACGTGATCTGCAGCGCGTCGAAGAAGTGGTAGCAGGTGACGATCGCGACGAGCGGCAGCGCGGCGGCGGCCACGGCCGGGTTCGGTGTGTAGCCGCCGACGATCAGCGGACGCAGCGTGAACACGAGCACGCCGTACGCCGCCGCGATCCCGCACGCGAGCATCACGCTGTGCCGGCCGAGCAGGCGTGCCTCGTCCGGGCGGCCGGCGCCGAGTGCGCGTGCCACCAGCGTCGACGCCGCGACGCCGATCGACAGCGGCGTCATGTACAGCACCGCGCCGATGTTGCCGGCGATCTGGTGGCCGGCGAGCGTCGTCGTGCCGAATTGCGCGATGAAGAGTGCCATGCACGTGTACGACGTGACCTCGATCAGGTATGACAGGCCCATCGGCACGCCGAGCTTCAGGATCGCCTTCTGGCGTGCCCAGACGGGCCAGCAAAAGCGCGAGAAGATCGAAAGCGGCGAGAACACGTCGAGCTTCGCGAGCAGCGTGAAGCCGATCAGGGCGAGCGCCCAGTTGATCAGCGTGCTGGCGAGCCCGCAGCCGGGCCCGCCGAGGGCCGGCACGCCGAAGCCGCCGAAGATGAACCACACGTTGAGGGGAAACTTGAGCAGCAGCGCGCCAACCTGCAGGATCATCGCCAGGCGCGGCTTGCCGGCCGCGTTGGCCAGCGCGTTGTAGATCCGGAACACGAGGCTCGCCGGCAGGCCGTACGACAGGATTCGAAGGTATTCGACCGTGCGATCGTGCAGCGCGGGCGGTGCGTGCGCGATGTGCAGCAGCGGTTCGGGAAAGTGCAGCAGCAGGAAGCCGGGAACCGCGAGCATCAGCGCGAGCCACAGCGCCTGACGGACTTCCTCGCCGATTTCCGCGTAGCGCCGCGCACCGTAAAGTTGCCCGGTGATGGGCTGCAGCGCGGACAGTATGCCCGTCATCCCGATGTAGACCGACACGTAGATCGACGAACCGAGCCCGAGTGCGGCCAGGTCGATGGCCGAATACCGGCCGACCATCGCCGTGTCGATCACGCCGAACGCGATGATCGCGAGCTGGCCGACGAGCACCGGCCACGCGAGACCGACGATCCGGCGGATGTCGGCGAACATCGTCAATCGACGGTCCGGTGGCGCGGGCCGCGGCGCTTGACGGGCGCCGTTGGCCGCTCGATGCGCTCGTACAGGCGGAAGCGTTCGTCGCGGTCGGCGACGCGACGGCCTTCCCACACGAGACGCCACACGTATTGCGACATCGCGCTCGGCTCGCCGAAGTCCGCGCGGTCCTGGCGCAGGATCACGTCGCAGTCGCCCGAGAATTCGAAGTGCATGTCGCCGAAGTACGCGAAAGTCGCGATCTGCGCATCGCCGAGCCGCACGGGCGCGATGCACTCATAGTCTTTCGGCAGATGCGACGCGATCTGTTGCGCGACATCGCTGTAGGTCCGGCCGTAGTTGACGATCGGCAGCCACAGCGTCATCAGCAGCACCCACATCAGCGTGGTGCCCGCGCCCGACAGCACGACGCTGCGCCACAGCACCTTCGGCTGGCGCGAGATGCGCCAGCGCGCGAGCAGGCACCAGCACACGGTGACGATCACCGCGCAGATGAACGAGAGGATCTTGAAGTGCGGTTCGTAGCCCGGCACCAGGCGCGCGAGGTTGCGCGCGAGCGGGTGCGGGAAGCCGGTGAGCGACGCGAGCCATACGAGCCACACGAAGGTGCCGAGGATCGTGAAGCTCAGCACCGCGAACCAGTCGAACGCGTTGATCGCGCCGCGCTTGAGCGTCGGCAGCGCGAAGGTAGCGAGCACCGCGAGCGGCGGCAGCAGCAGCATGTACATGCGGTTCGACTGCTGGCTCTGCAGGATCACGAGCGCGACGAGCGGTACCACGACCGACAGCGGAATCGCGATGTGCGCGCGGCGGCGCATGCCGGCCCAGCTCCACCACGCCCAGATCGCGAGCGGCCACGCGGGCCACGTGAAGAGCGGCAGGTTCTTCGCCGCGTAGGCGAGCACCGCGGTCGGCGGGCCCGAGAAGCGCATCAGGCTGCCGTGGATCCACTGATTGAAGAACCACGCGGCGTCGTCGGGTGCCGCGTGGAACGCGGCGAGCGGCCACAGCGCGAAGATCGCGGCCGCAAGCGGCAGGCCGATCAGCGGCAGGCGCAGGTTGCGCATCTCCGGCGTGACGAGCCACAGTGCGGCCGTGCCGGCGAGCAGCGCGACGACGAGCACCGGGTTGCCGGACAGCGCGACGAGGCCGATCGCGACGCCCCACCACAGCGCACCCTGCATCGGCTTGTCGATGCCGCGCACGATGCCGTACACGAACATCGCGATCCACGCGAACTGCGCGAGCTGCGGCGTCGTTTCGTGGCCGCGCTCCGCGAGCCCGAAGCACGCGACGAGGACCAGCAGCGCGCCGTCGGCGAGCGTGCGACCGTAGTCCCGCGGCTCCGGCTCGCCGCCGAATGCGTACTTGAACGGCTGGACCTCGGCGCGCCGGCCGAGCAGGTAGGCGGCGTACCAGACGAACGCGCACGCGACGCAGAACAGCACGCCCGTGTCGACGCGCGACGCGTTGCTCGCGTCGACCCACGGTGCCAGCGCGCGGATCGACAGCGCGCCGAGCCAGTAGCCGAGCGGCCCGTCGGTCGTGATGAACTTGCCGACGAGATTCGGCAGCAGCCAGTCGTGCCAGCCGCCGGTGGCCATCGTCCACATCACGCCGAAGCCTGCCGCGTCCTCGTTCTTCCACGGGTCGCGGCCGAACAGGCCGAACGCCGCGTAGACGAGGCAGAGCGTAAGCAGCAGCCAGCGCGGCAGCGCGCGCGTGGCGGAGGCGGTGAGACGAACGACTGGCTTCATGCAGATGAGTGATTTGTTATGAGCAGGCGGCCGGCGCGGTCATGCGCCGACGGCGCCGGATTCGGGCATCCGGCATTGTAGACGCGCCGGCCGTTGCGCGTCGGACGATTGCCCCTGCACCGGCCGCCGTGCGGCGTTTTCCCGGCGAGCGGAGACAAAAAAGGGCAGCCTGGGCTGCCCTTTCGTGCGGTACCGGTGCGTTGCAACCACCGGATCGGTGCGAAGCTTACTTCGCGACCTTGCCGCTGGCGCGTGCGCCGAACTTGTTCTTGAACTTCTCGACACGGCCTGCCGTGTCCATGATCTTTTGCTGACCCGTGTAGAACGAGTGCGATTCCGACGACACTTCGATCTTGGCGAGCGGGTAGGTCTTGCCTTCGTGTTCGATGGTTTCACGCGTCTGGATCGTCGAGCGCGTGATGAACTTGAAGCCGTTCGACATGTCTTGGAAGACGACTTCGCGGTAGTCCGGGTGAATGCCAGGTTTCATGATGTTCCTTGGTGAGAGCGGTAGCCAACCCGCCGCTTGCCGTGCCGGACCGCGCGCATTCGCACGATTCAGCCGACGTCAAGCCCGGCGCGAGCCACTTGCCTAAGGTCGAAAAACGGCGATTATGCCAGAAAATCAGACGGTTGACGAATAATTTTCATCACGCGTCAAGGGCGCCCGTCCGGGCCGGATCCTGTCGATAGTAGCGGGCGAGCAGCCGGTAGAGCTCCGGAAATTCGGACTCGAACGCACGCGGTCGCACGAACAGCGCCTCGCTGCACACCGCGAAGAACTCCGACGGGTGATCGGCCGCATAGGGGTCGATCAGCGAGTCGCGCTCGAAGCGCGCCCACGCGCGATCCGGCACTGCATCGACGCGCGCGCAGAACTGGTCGTATGCATGCTCGAACACGTCGGCCCACGCCTGCGCGTCGAGGTGCGGCGCGTGCCAGCGGCGAAAAAGGGGCGGATACCCGTCGGCCTCGCCATTGACCATGTCGATCTTGTGCGCGAACTCGTGGATCACGACGTTGTATGCGTCGCGGCCGTCCGTCATCTGCGCGTCTTCCCACGACAGGATCACCGGGCCGCCTTCCCACGCTTCGCCGCTCGCATCCTGCTCGACTTCGTGGACGACACCGTCCTCGTCCTGCACGGTCTTGCGGATGACGAATTCACCCGGATACACGACGACGCCGACCCAGCCGTCGTACAGCGACAAATCGAGGTTCAGCACGGGCAGGCACGCCTGCGCGGCGATCGCGACAATCATCTCGTCGGTCAGCGCGAGTCCGTGCGCGGTCGAGAACGATTTCTTCGCGATGAACAGGCTCGTCAGCTCGCGCAGCCGACCTAGATCGCCGGGCGACAGCGCGTCGAGGAATGGCAGGCGCGCGACGGTGTCCCGCCACAGCTCGTCGGGAATCGGATGGCTGCGCAGCGCGCGGTCGCGGCGGCGGTCGTCGAGCCAGCGGGTCAGTTTCGAGAGCATGGAAGCAGCGCGGGAGAATCCAAAGCCTGTCTTTTAACTCAATCGATCTCTTTTTGCCATGCCGCGAAGAGGCCGCCGACGAGCGCGACGCCCGCGAGGAAATAGAAACCGTCGAGCGACGCGAGGAACGACGCCTGTTGCGCGACCATCCGCGCGATCGATGCGATCGCGAGGGCGTGCGCCTCGTTCAGCGCATGGCCGGCAGCCGCGTAGCTGCGCGTGAGCGCGTCGACGGTTTGCTGGAACAGCGGATCGAACACGTTCGCGCGCTCCACGAGCCGCGTCTGATGTACGGCCAGCCGGTGCTGCTCGACGATGATCACCGACGACGTCGCGAACGAGATCGTCAGTTGCCGCACGATGTTCTTCAGCCGGTAGCCGTGCGTGTATTCGTCGATCGCGAAAATGCGGAACGTCAGGTTCGCGACCGGCAGCACGATGAACAGCAGCAACAGCCCGCGCAGCAGCAGCGGGACGATCAGCGCGGCCTCGCCGACCTGGGGCGTCATCCGCGTCATCCACAGCGCTGCGACGATCGCGATCGCGAACCCCGGCACGACGAACCATTTCTTGTGCGTGACGCGCTTCGCGTGGCGCAGGTAGACGAACAGCGCGGTGGCCGAGATCAGCGACATCGTGCCGACCAGGCGCCCGGCGTTCTCGACCGGATAGCCGAGCCCGCCTTCGAGCAGGCGGGAGGTCAGGTAGCTGAAGCCCGTCGACTCGTAGTAATAGAACATATACAGCAGCAACCCGACCTGGAACGTGCGCTCGCGAAACGCATGCAGTCGCACGAGCGGCGTCGGATGGTTCCACTGGTGATAGGCGAACCACGCGAGCGCGCCAAGTCCCCCGATCGTCAGCAGGATCAGCATCGGCGAGCCGCTGTAGAGCTGGTAGTGCACCTGCTGCAGCACGATCTGCAGCGCGCCTTGCGCGAGCGCGAATACGATGTACGGCCAGAAATGCCCGGAGCCGCGCTCGTCGTCGGGCGTTCTGCCCGAATCGGGCAGCGTGAGGAGCGCGAGAATCGCGAACGCGATGCTGGCGGGCGCCGTGCACGCGAACAGCGCGCGCCACGTCAAATGCGCGACGAGCAGCCCTCCGACGATCGGTGCAAGCGCGCTGCCGAGCAGGATCATGATCAGGAACGCGCGCGTGGCGGGCGGCCGCTCCTGCGGCTTGAAGCTGATCTGGATCAGGATCCGGCATGCACCCATCATTGGGCCGATGAAGTAACCCTGGAAGCCGCGCGCGAACGCGAGCTCGAGCGACGTGTCGGCGAGTGCGGCCGCGATCGCGCCGAACGAGAACATCAGCATGCAGCCGGCGACGTAGCGGCGATGGCCGAGCCGATCGACCCACCATTGCTGCTGCAGGATGCCGAGCACGGCCGTGACCGCATACGCGCTCGACGACCACACGAGCTCGTCGGGCGACGCGTTGATGCCGCCCGCGATGTAGCTCGCGAAGAACGAGAAGGCCGCGTTGTCGAAGTAGTCGATGCCGGTCACGAGCGCTAGCGCCCACGGGAACAGGTCCGCGCGCAGGTTCGCACGGCTCCACAGCGGCGGGCGACCCGGCGCGACGTTCATTTCTGATCCTTGCGCGCGCGCCGCGTGCCGGCTTCGGCTTGCCGCTGCGCGATCAGCGTGTCGGGGTTTTCGCCGGCGAGGCGCCGTTCGATGTAGTCGATGTCGTGCTGCAGTTCCTTGCGCAGCGCGACGGCTTCCTTCAGCTCGCGCTGGACGGCCGCAATCCGCTGGTCGAGCGTGTCGATTTGCTCAGCGAGCCCCGAGCGGATGTCGCGCAGCGACGCGTCCGAATAGCGGCGCCTGCCGTCGCCCGTTTCTTCCAGCGGGCGCTTGAGCATCTCGGTGATGCCGTGTAGCGAAAAGCCGAGCGCGCGCAGCCGCAGGATGCGGGCGAAGCGTTCGAGATCGGCTTCGTCGTAGAGGCGATAGCGGCCGCCGCTGCGTGACGGCGTGACGAGCCCGCGCTCTTCGTAATACTTCAGTGTGCGCGGCGTGACGCCGAGCCGCGACGCGGCGTCGCTTACGGTCAGCGGTGAGGGGGGGGCGTCGTTCGGCATTGGATTGGCGCGGCGTCGGTTGGGGCGATGGCGCGATTATAGATCAACCTGTACGTTCACGTTCAGGTTGACGTGAAAAAACGGCTGCCGGGCGAAATGCGCGGGCAGCCGTTCGTTGCGGTGCGGGGGCGATCAGCCGCCGCGGCGCATCAGGTCGAAGAACTCGGAGTTGCTCTTCGTCTGGCGGATCTTGTCGAGCAGGAATTCCATCGCCTCGACTTCGTCCATGTCGTGGATGAACTTGCGCAGCACCCAGATCTTTTGAAGGATCTCGGGCTTGATCAGCATTTCTTCGCGGCGCGTGCCCGACTTGTTCAGGTTGATCGACGGATAGACGCGCTTTTCCGCGAGACGGCGCTCGAGGTGCACTTCCATGTTGCCGGTGCCCTTGAACTCTTCGTAGATCACGTCGTCCATGCGGCTGCCGGTTTCGATCAGCGCGGTGCCGATGATGGTCAGCGAGCCGCCTTCCTCGATGTTGCGCGCCGCGCCGAAGAAGCGCTTCGGGCGCTGCAGCGCGTTCGCGTCGACACCGCCCGTCAGCACCTTGCCCGACGCCGGGATCACGGTGTTGTACGCACGTGCGAGACGCGTGATCGAGTCGAGCAGGATCACGACGTCGTGCTTCATTTCGACGAGGCGCTTGGCCTTCTCGATCACCATTTCGGCGACCTGCACGTGACGCGTGGCCGGTTCGTCGAACGTCGAAGCGATCACTTCGCCGGCGACCGAGCGCTGCATTTCGGTCACTTCTTCAGGGCGCTCGTCGATCAGCAGCACGAACAGGATGACGTCCGGATGGTTCTGCTTGATCGCGTGTGCGATGTGCTGGAGCATCACGGTCTTGCCCGACTTCGGCGACGCGACGAGCAGGCCGCGCTGGCCCTTGCCGATCGGCGCGATCATGTCGATGATGCGGCCCGTGACGTTCTCTTCGCCGCGCATTTCGCGTTCGAGCGACAGCGGCTTGTTCGGGTGCAGCGGCGTGAGGTTCTCGAACATGATCTTGTGTTTCGAGGCCTCGGGCGGCTGCCCGTTGACTTTGTCGACCTTCACCAGCGCGAAGTAGCGCTCGCCGTCCTTCGGCGTGCGGACTTCACCTTCGATGGTGTCGCCGGTGTGCAGGTTGAAGCGGCGGATCTGCGACGGGCTGATATAGATGTCGTCGGTGCTCGCGAGGTACGACATTTCCGGCGAGCGCAGGAAGCCGAAACCGTCCGGCAGCACTTCGAGCGTGCCGTCGCCGAAGATCGTCTCTCCCGTCTTGGCGCGCTTTTTGAGAATGGCGAACATCAATTCCTGCTTGCGCAGGCGGTTCGCGTTTTCGATCTCCAGGCCATTGGCCATTTCGATCAGTTCGGACACGTGCAGAGACTTGAGCTCGGATAAATGCATACGGAGAACCCGCCAGGGAGGAGATGCGACGAAAAGAAATAAGGGAGGAGGGCGAGCGGAAGCGCTCTGAGACTTAATGCGTCTTGTAGACGTTTTTTGATTCTAGCATACGCCGATTCGCGCCTGAGCGGCCGATCGGCGGCTTGACGGCGGACGTGTTGTCGGTTGACAACACGTCCGCGGAACAGCCGGTATTACAGGTGGCTGTCCAGGAATGCGGTGAGCTGCGACTTCGACAGCGCGCCGACCTTCTGCGCGGCGGCCGCGCCGTTCTTGAACAGGATCAGCGTCGGGATGCCGCGCACGCCGAACTTCGCAGGCGTTGCCTGGTTGTCGTCGACGTTGATCTTCGCGATCTGCAGCTTGTCGCCGTAATCCTTCGCGACTTCGTCGAGGATCGGGGCGATCATCTTGCACGGGCCGCACCATTCGGCCCAGAAGTCGACGAGCACGGGCTTGTCGGATTTGACGACGTCCTGTTCGAACGATGCGTCGCTGATGTGTTTGATCTGTTCGCTCATTGGGTCAATACCTCTTACGGTTCGGGGACTGCCTGCTCGGCGCGTTGCGGCGCTCCGGCGGCCTTGTCGGCTGCCGGCCGCTGCCGCAGGTCACTCCCCTCTCCGGAAGGAAGGGCGTAAGCGCTGCTTGGCGCGGCTCGCGGGTCGTTCGGGCGTCATATTAGCCTAAATTGCTATCTGCTGCGGGCGGCGATAGTAGCCGCTACGCGAGTAGGGGTACGACGCGCCGTTTGACCGTTGTGTCCCGAACGTGGAGGCCGGCGCGCAAAATACAAGAGTCACGAAGCGTCACGATATATGACCGCGGGTTCGCGCCGGATTGGAGAGCCCGCACGCGCGTCGGTTTGCTCGATCTTTGGCCTTGTTGCGAACAAACGGTCGCATTCGGCCGGAAGCGGTGATAGAATATGCCGTGACGGGCCTCCTCGCATGGTGGGGCGGTGAACCTGGTCAGGTCGGGAACGAAGCAGCCACAATCGTTTTCCGCCAGTGCCGAGGGTCGGGCTCGTCACCTTTCCTCTCGCCCCGTTCGCCGGGCGTTTTTTATTTCTGCGTCATTCTCCGTTCTACCTGCGCATTGCCCGTCTTCCGCACCGTTTCACGTGTCGGCGCGACGCAGCGTTACTGATACAATTTCCCGATGACCTATCAAGTTCTCGCACGCAAGTGGCGTCCGAAGGATTTCGCTTCGCTCGTCGGCCAGGAGCACGTCGTCAGGGCGCTCACGCACGCGCTCGACGGCGGGCGTCTCCATCACGCCTATCTGTTTACCGGAACCCGCGGCGTCGGCAAGACGACGCTGTCGCGGATCTTCGCGAAGGCACTCAACTGCGAAACCGGCGTCACGTCGCAGCCGTGCGGTGTGTGCCGCGCGTGCCGCGAGATCGACGAAGGCCGCTTCGTCGATTACGTCGAAATGGACGCGGCGAGCAACCGCGGCGTCGACGAAATGGCCGCGCTGCTCGAGCGCGCGGTGTACGCGCCCGTCGATGCGCGCTTCAAGGTCTACATGATCGACGAAGTGCACATGCTGACGAATCACGCGTTCAACGCGATGCTGAAGACGCTCGAGGAGCCGCCGCCGCACGTCAAGTTCATCCTCGCGACGACCGATCCGCAGAAGATTCCCGTCACGGTGCTGTCGCGCTGCCTGCAGTTCAACCTGAAGCAGATGCCGGCCGGGCACATCGTGTCGCATCTCGAACGGATCCTCGGCGAAGAGCGGATCTCGTTCGAGCAGCAGGCGCTGCGCCTGCTCGCGCGCGCCGCGCAGGGCAGCATGCGCGATGCGCTGTCGCTGACCGACCAGGCGATCGCCTATTCGGCGAACGAAGTGACCGAATCGGCTGTGTCGGGCATGCTCGGCGCGCTCGACCAGACCTACATGGTGCGCCTGCTCGATGCGCTCGCGGCCGGCAACGGCCCGGAGATTCTCGCGATCGCCGACGAGATGTCGCTGCGCAGCCTGTCTTTTTCCACCGCGCTGCAGGACCTTGCGAGCCTGCTGCACCGGATCGCGTGGGCGCAGTTCGCGCCGGGCTCGGTTCTCGACGAATGGCCGGAAGCGGCCGACCTGCGCCGCTTCGCGGAGACGCTGAGCCCCGAGCAGGTTCAACTGTTCTATCAGATCGCGACGGTCGGACGCGCGGAACTCGGCCTTGCGCCGGACGAATACGCCGGCTTCACGATGACGTTGCTGCGGATGCTCGCGTTCGAGCCGGCCGTCGGCGCCGGCAGTGCGCCGGGCGGTCAGCCGGCCGTGCCGCGTGCCGTGCCCGCGGCTGCGCCGCGTGTGGCAGCCGCCGCGTCGGCGGCGCCCAAGCCGTCTTCGGAACAGGCAACCGCCGCGGGCGCAGCACGCCCGCAAGCGGCCGCTCCGGTCGCGCCCGCTGCGCGTCCGTCGCCGGCCCGGTCTGACGAAGCGGTGACCTCGCCTGCCGTGAAGCCTGTTTCGACGCCGGCAGCGGCAGCAGCCGCAGCGCCGCAGCCGGAAGCAAACCCGGCACCGCAGGCAGCACCGGCGAGCGATGCGCTGCCCGCTGTCCGCAACGAACCCGAATTGCCTGCTGCCGCCACGCGCAACGACGAACCAGCGTCGGCTGCCGAACAGGCGCCGCGTGCCGCGCCGGCCGAGCCCGTCGCGCGCCCGGCGGCCCGCGGCGGTGCGGCTGCCGCACTCGACGTGCTACGCAATGCCGGCATGCGCGTGTCGTCCGACCGTTCGCGGGCGGGCGGCGCGTCGAAACCGGCGGCGGCCCAGCCGGCCCCGGAGAAACCGGCGGCATCGCGACCTGCCGTGCAGGTGCCGACGCCGCGCGCGGCGGCACGCGCGCCGCAGCCAGCCGACACGCGCCAGGCCCCGCCGCCGTGGGAAGACATTCCGCCGGACGAATACGTGCCGCTCAGCGCCGACGAGATGTTCGGCGGTGCGGCTGACGACGGCTTCGTACCTGTGTTCGACAGCGGCCCCGATGACGTGCGCATTGCGCCGAAGGCAGCGGAGGCCCGTCCGTCCGCACCGGTCGACACGCGCCCGCTGCCGCCCGCGATCGCGCTCGACCCGGTCGGCTTCGACGGCGAATGGCCGGCGCTGGCCGCACGGTTGCCGCTGAAGGGCGTCGCGTATCAGCTCGCGTTCAACAGCGAGCTGACGGCCGTCGACGCGACGACGTTGAAACTGTCCGTGCCGGTGCCGCAGTACGCGGACGCCGCCCAGGTCGCGAAACTGAAGGCCGCCCTGGCCGACGCGCTCGGCAAGCCCGTCGAGGTCGAGGTCGAGGTCGGGCCCGCGCGGCGCACCGCGGCGGCGCTGGATGCGGCCGCGCGTGCGGCACGCCAGCGCGAGGCCGAGCAGGACATCCATGGCGATCCGTTCGTCCAGCAACTCGTGCGTGACTTCGGGGCGCGTATCGTCGAAGGCTCGGTGCGGCCGCTCGCCGATTTGGCGCCGGACGGCACATCCCCGACGCTGCATTGAACGAATCGCACCGCGACAGGCACAATCACGCCCGCACATATTGACCGGCGCGCGCCGCGTGCCGGTTTTCACACGATCAAGAAGGAGTATTCCCATGTTGAAAGGCAACCTCGCCGGACTGATGAAGCAAGCGCAGCAAATGCAGGAAAACATGAAGAAGATGCAGGAGCAGCTTGCGCAGATCGAAGTCGAAGGGCAGTCGGGTGCCGGGCTCGTCAAGGTGACGATGACCTGCCGCAACGAAGTGCGCCGCGTGGCGATCGACCCGAGCCTCCTCGCGGACGACAAGGACATGCTCGAGGATCTGGTCGCGGCAGCGTTCAACGATGCCGTGCGCAAGGCCGAGGCGACGTCGCAGGAAAAGATGAGCGGCATGACGTCCGGCCTGCCGCTGCCCCCGGGCTTCAAGCTGCCGTTCTGAGCGCAGCGTCCGTTCAGTCCGATCAGTTCGTTCTGCTTTCAGCCGCCGTATGAAACAGCCGTCCGCCCTGTCCGCCCTCGTCGAAGCGTTGCGCGTATTGCCCGGCGTCGGGCCGAAATCCGCGCAGCGCATGGCGTACCACCTGATGCAGCACGATCGGGAGGGCGCGGAGCGGCTCGGCCGGTCGCTGCTGTTCGCGACCGAGCACCTGCAGCACTGCGAGAAGTGCAATACGTTCACGGAAGCGCAGATCTGCGAGGTGTGCAGCGACGAGGAGCGTGATCCGACGTTGCTGTGCGTCGTCGAGACACCGGCCGACCAGATCATGCTCGAGCAGACGATGACGTATCGCGGGCTGTATTTCGTGCTGATGGGGCGGCTGAGCCCGCTCGACGGAATCGGCCCGAAGGAAATCCATTTCGACCGCCTCGTGCGGCGCGCGTCCGACGGGATCGTCAAGGAGGTCGTGCTTGCGACCAACTTCACGAACGAGGGCGAGGCCACCGCGCACTACCTCGGCCAGACGCTGAAGGCGCGCGGGCTCGCGGTCACGCGCCTCGCGCGTGGCGTGCCGGTGGGCGGCGAGCTCGAATACGTCGACGCGGGCACGATCGCCCGCGCGATGCTCGACCGCCGCACGATGTAAGCCGGGCGCCGCCGGCCGGCGGCGCCGTTCCTCATGTCAGGGAGACACATGAGCGCCAGTCAGGGCCCCCTCGCGGGCGTCAAAGTGCTCGAATTCGGGACGCTGATCGCGGGGCCGTTCGCGTCGCGCCTCTTCGGCGAATTCGGCGCGGAAGTGATCAAGATCGAGGATCCGAACGGCGGCGACCCGCTGCGCAAGTGGCGCAAGCTGCATCCGGAGCAGGGCGGTACGTCGCTGTGGTGGTCGGTCCAGGCCCGCAACAAGAAATCGGTCACCCTCAACCTGAAATCCGATGCCGGCAAGACGATCGCGCGGCAGCTCGCGCGCGAGGCCGACATCGTGATCGAAAACTTCCGCCCGGGCCTGCTCGAGAAGCTCGGGCTCGGCTACGACGTGCTGTCGGCCGACAACCCCGGTCTCGTGATGGTGCGCCTGTCCGGCTACGGGCAGACGGGCCCGTACCGCGACCGGCCGGGCTTCGGCGCGATCGCCGAATCGATGGGCGGGTTGCGCCACATCACCGGCTATCCGGACCTGCCGCCGCCGCGCATCGGCATCTCGATCGGCGACTCGATCGCCGCGCTGCATGGCGTGATCGGCGGGCTGATGGCACTTCACCACCGCAAGGTGAACGGCGGCGCGGGGCAGGTGGTCGACGTCGCGCTGTATGAAGCGGTGTTCAACATGATGGAAAGCGTGGTGCCCGAGTACGGCGTGTACGGGATGGTGCGCGAGCGCACCGGCGCGTCGCTGCCGGGCATCGTGCCGTCGAACACCTACGCGTGCCGCGACGGCAGCATTGTGATCGGCGGCAACAGCGACCCGATCTTCAAGCGGCTGATGAAGGCGATCGAACGCGACGATCTCGCCGACGATCCGGCGCTTGCACGGAACGACGGCCGCGTGCCGCGCACGCAGGAGATCGACGATGCGATCGCCGCGTGGCTCGCGCCGCGCACGATCGACGAGGCGCTTGCCGTGCTCAACGCGGCGGACGTGCCCGCCGGGCGCATCTACAGCGCCGCCGACATGTTCACCGATCCGCAGTTCGTCGCGCGGCAGATGATCCAGCGCTTCAAACTGGCCGACGGCACGGACATTCCGCTGCCGAACATCACGCCGAAGTTGTCCGGCACGCCGGGCGAAACGCGCTGGCTCGGGCCCGAACTCGGCGAGCATACGGACGAGGTGCTGCGCGGCCTCGGCTACGACGCACAGGCGATCGCCGCGCTGCGCGAGGCCGGCGCGATCTGAGTGCCCCAAGGCCGGGCGCTTCGCGTCGGGCTTCCGCGAGGGCGGCCTCTTCCGAGGGGCACGCTTTGGGGCGGAAAACGCCGGGCGGCACAACGTTGTCTCGCGCCCGCGGAACGCCGCCGTGCAATGCGGCGGCGCACCGCGCACGCGTCGTGCATGCAGGCCCGTCCGCAGCGGCCTGACTGTCGCTCTCGCGCCATCTTTCCTCGGTTACAATCGCCGGATGCGAATCCTACTCAGCAACGACGACGGCTATCTCGCCCCCGGTCTCGCCGCGCTCAGCGACGCGCTGCAGCCGCTGGCCGACCTCACGGTGATCGCGCCCGAGCAGAACTGCAGCGGCGCATCGAATTCCCTCACGCTGTCGCGGCCGCTGTCGGTGCAGCGCGCGACGAATACGGGTTTCTTCTACGTGAATGGCACGCCGACCGATTCGGTGCACGTCGCGTTGACGGGGATGGCCGACGCGAGGCCCGACCTCGTCGTGTCCGGGATCAACAACGGCCAGAACATGGGCGAAGACACGCTCTATTCAGGGACCGTTGCGGCCGCCACCGAAGGCATCATGTTCGGCGTGCCGGCCATCGCGTTTTCGCTGGCCGAGAAGGGCTGGGCGCATCTGACGGACGCGGCGCGCGTCGCCGCGGAAATCGTCGAACACTATCTCGCGCATCCGCTGCCCGGTCAGCCGCTGCTGAACGTCAATATCCCGAATCTGCCGTATGGGGAACTGAAAGGCTGGCAGGTCACGCGCCTCGGCAAGCGTCACCCGTCCCAGCCGGTGATTCGCCAGACCGACCCGCGCGGCGAACCGGTCTACTGGATCGGTGCCGCGGGTGCTGCGCTGGACGCGAGCGAAGGCACCGATTTCCACGCTGTCGCAAACGGTTTCGTATCGATCACCCCGCTGCAGCTCGATCTCACGCATACGCAAATGCTGCCCGCAACGCGCGAATGGGTGCGCGCAGGAGGGCGGGCTTCATGAGCGGCGAGCGCGCGAAGCGGTTTCCGCTCGCGCTCGAAGATCTCAAGCGAGCGCCACGCAAATCGGAAGGCCGGGCCGGCGAACGCCATGCGGCGGGCGCGGTGCCGAAGGCCGTCGACAAGTCCGCCGCCGTGCTGAAGCCGGTGGCGGTGAAGACGGGCGTCGCCCGCCCGGTGCCCGGCACGACCGCCGCGAAGCCGGCGACCGCGCCGAAACCGACCGCGCTGAAGCCGGCGATGCCCAAGCCGGCTGCGCCGAGCGTCGCGCCGGCCGGTGCGTTCGCGCTGACGTCGGAACGTGTGCGCGAGCGCATGGTCGAACGCCTGCGCGCGAACGGCGTGACCGACGCGCGCGTGCTGGATGCGATGGCCGCGGTGCCGCGTCACATGTTCGTGGATCCGGGGCTCGCGACGCAGGCCTATGAGGATGCCGCGCTGCCGATCGGTCACCAGCAAACGATTTCAAAGCCGTCGGTCGTCGCGCGCATGATCGAGCTCGCGATGGCCGGCCGCACGCTCGAGCGCGTCCTCGAGATCGGCACCGGTTGCGGCTACCAGGCCGCGGTGCTGAGTCACGTGGCACGCGACGTGTATTCGATTGAACGCATCAAGCCGCTCTACGAGCGCGCAAGGCTGAACCTGCGGCCGCTGCGCGTGCCGAACATCCGTCTGCATTACGGTGACGGGCGTGTCGGTCTGCCGTCCGCGGGCCCGTTCGACGCGATCGTGATCGCGGCGGCGGGGCTCGACGTGCCACAGGCGCTGCTCGAGCAACTCGCGATCGGCGGGCGGCTCGTCGCGCCGGTCGGCGCGCAGAGCGGGCAGCCTCAGGTGCTCACGCTTGTCGAGCGCGTCGCGCACGCGCAATGGAGGGAGTCACGGCTTGATCGCGTTTTCTTTGTCCCTTTAAAATCCGGAGTGATTTGAAACCGATGAGTATGTTGCGCGCGATGCAAAACAACCGAACCAGGGAACCGCTCACGTTCGCCCAGCGCGCGATCTGTGTGGCTGCGTTCTCCACGCTACTGGCCGCCTGTGCGACGCGGCTCGACAACGCGCCCGTCGTCGACCGCTCCGGAACGCTCGGCACGACCGCCGCCGCCCAGCCGGCGGTGCCGCTCGGCCCGCCGCCGCCCGGCTTCTACCGTGTGAAATCGGGCGATACGCTGTACCGGATCGCGCTCGAAAACGGACAGAACTATCGCGACATCGCCGCGTGGAACAACCTGGCGAACCCGAATCAGATCGAAGTCGACCAACTGCTGCGCGTCGCGCCGCCGGGCGGTGCCGCGGTTGCAGGCTCGCCGGCTGCCGCGCCGATCGCAGGCGCCGCCGTCGCGACCGCACCGCTCAGCAGCGGTCCCGCGACGCCGGCCGCAGGCTCGTCGTCCGCGGTCACGCCGCCGGCTGCCGGCGCATCGAGCGATACGGCCGCGGCGCCGAGCGGCCCCGTGACGTTCGCATGGCCCGTGCGCGGCCCGGTGCTGAACGGTTTCGACGACGCGAAGAACAAGGGCGTCAATATCGGCGGCACGTCCGGCGAGGCCGTGAAGGCGGCGGCCGACGGCCGCGTCGTCTACTCGGGCAACGGCCTGCGTGGCTACGGCAATCTCATTATCATCAAACACGATGCAACTTACCTCACGGCGTATGCACACAATCGCGCTTTGATGGTAAAAGAGGGGGACGCGGTAACGAAGGGGCAAAAGATCGCCGAGATGGGTAACAGCGATGCCGACCGCGTGATGCTGCATTTCGAGGTTCGCCGGCAGGGTAAACCTGTCGATCCGCTGAAGTATTTGCCGCCTCAATAACCGAGACGACCATGCCGAAATCGAAGCGCCACGAGCCGCAAGCCGAATCTGAGAAGATCAGTCGTGCCACGCAAGCATCGGTGGAGCGAGCTGGCGCTTCGACGGACGACGAGGACGACGTCGCGGAAAACGAACGTGATCTCGAGGCGCGCGACGCCGAGGCGGACGGCGACGACGAGCGCGAAGGCCGTGCGGAAGCCGCGCCCGACGTCGACGATTTCCGCGCATTGCTGCAGGCCGAACTCACGGCCGACACGATCCAGCATTACCTGAATCGCATCAGCGTGAAGCCACTCCTGACCGTCGAGGAGGAGCAGCGCTATTCGCGTCTCGCGAAGGCCGGCGAATTCGAGGCGCGGCAGGTGATGATCGAGCGCAACCTGCGTCTCGTCGTCAGCATCGCGAAGGGTTACCTGAACCGCGGCGTGCCGTTGCTCGACCTGATCGAGGAAGGCAACCTCGGTCTGATGCACGCGATCGAGAAATTCGACCCGACGCGCGGCTTTCGTTTCTCGACCTACGCGACGTGGTGGATCCGCCAGAGCATCGAACGGGCGATCATGAACCAGGCGCGCACCGTGCGCCTGCCCGTGCACGTGATCCGCGAACTGAACCAGGTGCTGCGCGCGAAGCGCCACCTCGAAAAGAATTCGATGTCGACGGGCGAGGCGGCCGAGCGCCGCGAAGCCAGCATCGACGACATCGCCTATCTCACCGGCAAGACCGCCGAGGAAGTCACCGACATCCTCGCGCTCAACGAGCACACCGCGTCGCTCGACGCGCCGCTCGATCTCGATCCCGCGAGCAGCCTGCTCGACCTGCTGCCCGACGACCAGAGCCAGTCGCCCGACGCCGAGGTGCAGCACCGCGAACTCGAGACGCTCACGCGCGCGTGGCTGTCGCGGCTGTCCGACAAGCATCGGCACGTGATCGAGCGCCGCTTCGGCCTGAACCACATCGAACCGGCCACGCTCGAGGAGCTGGCCGACGAGATGGGGCTCACGCGCGAGCGGGTGCGGCAGATCCAGCAGGAAGCGCTGGTGCGCCTCAAGCGGTTCTTTGCCTCCAACGGCGTGCGCAAGGACGCCGTTCTGTAACTGATGACTCCGATTCTCGTTTTTGACATCGAGACCATTCCCGATGTCGACGGCATTCGCCGTCTGGAAGACCTGCCCGCGACGCTCGACGATGCCGCGGTGGCCGAACATGCGTTCGCCGCGCGCCGCGAAAAGACCGGCAGCGATTTCCTGCCGCATCACCTGCAGCGCATCGCGGCGATTTCCTGCGTGTTCCGCGACAACAATGGTTTTCGCGTGCGCTCGCTGGGCACGCCCCAGGACAAAGAGGCGACGCTGGTCCAGTCGTTCTATCGCGTGATCGAGAAATACACGCCGCAGCTCGTGTCGTGGAACGGCGGCGGCTTCGATCTGCCGGTGCTCCATTACCGTGCGCTCGTGCACGGGATCCCCGCGACGCGCTACTGGGATCTGGGCGAGGACGACCGCGAATTCAAGTGGAACAACTACATCTCGCGCTATCACTCGCGACACACCGATCTGATGGACGTGCTCGCGATGTATCAGGCGCGCGCGAATGCGCCGCTCGACGCGCTCGCGAAGCTGTGCGGCTTTCCGGGCAAGCTCGGGATGGACGGCAGCCAGGTGTGGCCTGCGTTCCAGGACGGACGGATCGAGGAAATCCGCAACTATTGCGAAACCGACGTCGTCAATACTTACCTGCTGTATTGCCGGTTCCAGCTGATGCGCGGCGGCCTGACGCCGAGCGAGTATGCTGACGAGATCCTGCTCGTGAAGAACGCGCTGGCACAGGAGCCCGCGTCACATTGGGCCGAATACCTGGCCGGTTTCGACGTGTAACGCGGGAGGCTCGCGCCGCGGCAGCGATCAATCGAGTTCGAGCACGATCGGCTGGTGATCCGACGCGCGCACGTCGCCGTCGATCTCGCAGCGCGTGACGCGTGGCAGCAGCGTATCGGTCACGAACACGAAATCGCATGCGAGCGGCCCTTCCGACCATTGCGCCGTGTCGTAGACGCCGGCAGTCGGCGGCGGCGTGCAGCCCGGGTGGCGGGCAATCCACGCATCGACGAACGGCGGCGCGTCGGCGATCGGCGCCAACATGCGCCGGTACGCATCGCTGCCGAACGCGCTGTTGAAATCGCCGCAGACGATCGCGTCGCGCGGCTGGTCGGTCGCGCTGAACGGCCCCGTCGCATTTTCCGCCGGCGCGGGCCGGTCCGCGTGGGCGCAGGCCTCTCGGTGCCGATCGCGCAACGCATCGACCTGCGCGAGTCGCTGGCGCGCCGAATAGTATTCGAGGTGCGTCGTGACGACCCGCAGCGGGCCCGGTGGCGTCACCAGCTCGACGTCGAGCGCGACACGCGGCATCGACGGCGCGCCCGCATCGGCCGGCCACGGCAGCAGGTGGCGCAGCACGCGCCGGACGGGCAGCCGGGTCGCGATCGCATTGCCAAACTGGCGACGCGGCGCGCCGGGTTCCAGCGCCGGCAGGTCGGCGCCGATCGCGTCGACGATCGCATAGCCGGGCAGCAACGCCGCCAGTTCGGCGAACTGGTCCGGGCTCGGCCGGCCGGGCAGTGCGCCGAAGCCGCGCGTCACTTCCTGTAGGCACAACACGTCGAAGTCGCCAAGCCGGCGGGCGGCCGCGATGGTGCGGGGAAGGTCGACGCCGCCGTCCGCGTCCCGACCCCATTGAACGTTCCAGTCGATCAGTCGCATGGTCGAGTCTCCTGCGAGCAGAACTTATGCCGTCCGTGGCCTGACGAGACGCCGCGCATGCGGGCCGGCGGCAGACTGTGCCTGTATGACGCGGTGCGGTAGGCGCATCCATATCGACGCTTGCGCCACGAAAGCGGGCGATGCGGGCTTTCGTCGTCTACAATCTCGCCTTCTTCAACGTTTTGTCAGGAAAAGCTGGTGTCCGAAGCCGTCCCCACTTCTGCGCGCAAATCGAAAAATGCGCCCGTCGCGCCCGGGCCTGCCCCGGTTCTCGAGATCGAATCGCTCGACATGGAAGCGCGCGGTGTCGGCCGCACGACGACCGAGGACGGCTCGCCGGGCAAGGTCATCTTCGTCGAGGGCGCGCTGCCCGGGGAGCGCGTGACCTATTCGAGCTATCGTCGCAAGCCGAGCTACGAGCAGGCGACCGTCGTCGATATTCTGCGCCCAAGCGTGCTGCGCACGCAGCCGAAGTGCAAATTCTTCGGCACCTGCGGCGGCTGCTCGATGCAGCACCTCGACATGCGTGCGCAGGTGGCGATCAAGCAGCGCGTGCTCGAGGACAACCTGTGGCACCTGTCGAAGCTGCGCGCCGAGACGATGTTCGCGCCGATCCACGGCCCGTCGTGGGGTTACCGCTACCGTGCGCGCCTGACCGTGCGCAACGTCGCGAAGAAGGGCGGCGTGCTCGTCGGATTCCATGAAAAGAAGAGCAGCTATGTCGCCGACATGACGAGCTGCGAAGTGCTGCCGCCGCACGTGTCGGCGATGCTCGTACCGCTGCGTCGGCTGGTGGAGGGGCTGTCGATTCGTGACCGGATGCCGCAGATCGAGCTCGCGGTCGGTTCGCAAGTCACGGCGCTGGTGCTGCGCGTGCTGGAGCCGATCAATGCGGATGACGAAGCGCTGCTGCGCGCGTTCGCGGACGAGCACAAGGTGCAATTCTGGCTTCAGCCGAAGGGCCCGGACACGGTCACGCCGTTCTATCCGCTGGACGTGCCGCTCGACTACACGCTGCCGGAGTTCGGCATCCGCATGCCGTTCAAGCCGACCGACTTCACGCAGGTCAACCATCAGATCAACCGCGTGCTGGTGGGCCGCGCGCTGCGCCTGCTCGCGCCGTCGCGCGACGATCGCGTGCTCGACCTGTTCTGCGGGATCGGCAACTTCACGCTGCCGCTCGCGCGGCTGTCCCGCGAGGTGATGGGCATCGAAGGCAGCGAGACGCTGACGACGCGCGCGCTGGCGAATGCGCGCGAGAACGGTGTCGACGGCCACACGACGTTCGCGTGCCGGAACCTGTTCGAGGTGACGGGCGACGACCTTCGTGCGCTCGGCGCGTTCGACAAGTTCCTGATCGACCCGCCGCGCGAAGGCGCGCTCGCGGTGTCGAAGGCGCTGGCCGAAATCGCGCAAAGCGGCGACGGCCCGCTGCCGAAGCGCATCGTCTACGTGTCGTGCAACCCGTCGACGCTCGCGCGCGACGCGGGCCTGCTCGTGCACGAGGCCGGCTATCGGCTGAAGGGTGCCGGGGTCGTTAACATGTTCCCGAATACGTCGCACGTCGAATCGATCGCGCTGTTCGAGCGCGACTGAGCGGGCGGGCGGTGGACGTAAAAAAACCGGCCCACGAGGCCGGTTTTTTTTTCGGTGTCTAGCGACCGTCAGTTGCGGTTGCCGCCGAAGATGCCGAGCAGCGCGAGCAGGTTCGTGAACACGTTGTACAGATCGAGGTAGATCGCAAGCGTCGCCGAGATGTAGTTCGTCTCGCCGCCGTTCACGACGCGCTGGACGTCGAACAGCATGTAGGCCGAGAAGATCGCGATCGCGAGCACCGACACGGTGAGCATCAGCGCCGGCAGTTGCAAGAAGATGTTCGCGACCGAGGCAAGCAGGATCACGATCACGCCCATGAACAGCCACTTGCCGAGCCCCGAGAAGTCGCGCTTGCTGACCGTGGCGATCGTCGCCATCGCGGCGAAGATGATGCCGGTGCCCCCGAACGCGAGCATGATCAGCGACGGGCCGTTCGAGAAGCCGAGGATGAAGCTCAGCAGGCGCGACAGCATCAGGCCCATGAAGAACGTGAAGCCGAGCAGCACGAACACGCCGGCCGCGCTGTTTTTCGTCCGCTCGATCGCGAACATGAAGCCGAACGCGATCGCGAAGAACGCCAGCAGGCTCATCATCGGGCTGGTGGCCGCGAACAGCGAGAAGCCCGTCGCGACGCCGACCCATGCCCCCAGCACCGTCGGCACCATCGACAGCGCGAGCAGCCAGTACGTGTTCCGCAGCACGCGATTGCGAACCTCCGCGGTGCTGACGGAGCCGCCGCGGCCGAAATTGTACGGATAGTCGTTCATGGTTTCTCCTAACATTGAACGCGTGGGCGTCCCGGGCCGGTTCGGCGCACGCGGTGTGCGGCGCAGCAAACCGGAGCAGCTATGGCTAAGATACGTTCCGCACCGCTTGGTTTCAATGGCAGGGCGGCGCAAAAACATATGGATTCTGAACCTTTCACTCGTGTAAGGGTTCAATCGCAATGATACACGGGATCGTGCTACAATAGCGGATTCATTTGAACCTGTAACTTCTTAATTTCTTGGAGTTTTTATGGCAATCGAGCGCACCCTGTCGATCATCAAGCCGGATGCGGTGGCAAAGAACGTGATCGGCCAGATCTACAGCCGTTTCGAAGGCGCCGGCCTGAAGATCGTCGCATCGCGCATGGCACACCTGTCGCGTGCTGACGCAGAGAAGTTCTACGCAGTTCACGCAGCACGTCCGTTCTTCAAGGACCTCGTCGATTTCATGATCTCGGGCCCGGTGATGATCCAGGTTCTGGAAGGTGAAGGCGCGATCCTGAAGAACCGCGACCTGATGGGCGCGACGGATCCGAAGAAGGCGGAAAAGGGCACGATCCGCGCCGACTTCGCCGACAGCATCGACGCGAACGCCGTGCACGGCTCGGACGCAGCGGAAACGGCTGCGGTCGAAATCGCGTTCTTCTTCCCGGAAATGAACGTTTACTCGCGCTAAGCCCTGGCTGACAGCAAGTAGGCAGGATTCAGCGCACGCGGCAAGGCAGCACATCATGACGAGCGAAACTTCCGTCAATCTTCTCGACTTCGATGCCGAGGGTCTTGTCGCGTACTGCGGCAGCCTCGGCGAGAAGCCGTTCCGCGCCAAGCAGTTGCAGCGCTGGATCCATCAGTACAACGCTGGCGATTTCGACGGCATGACCGACCTCGCGAAGTCCCTGAGAGAAAAGCTCAAGGGCCGCGCGTCGATCGTGATGCCCGATATCGTCAGCGATCACGTTTCCACCGACGGCACGCGCAAGTGGCTGATCGACGTCGGAAACGGCAATGCGGTCGAAACCGTTTTTATCCCGGAAGAGACGCGCGGCACGTTGTGCGTGTCGTCGCAAGCCGGGTGTGCGGTCAACTGCCGCTTCTGCTCGACGGGCAAGCAGGGCTTCTCCCGCAACCTGTCGACAGCCGAAATCATCGGCCAGCTCCGGATGGCCGAATTTGCACTGCGTGCGTCGCTCGGTCGCGCGCCCGGTCCGAACGGCAAGGCCGAACGGGTCGTCACCAACGTGGTGATGATGGGCATGGGCGAGCCGCTGCTGAATTACAGCGCGGTCGTGCCCGCGATGCGGCTCATGCTCGACGACAACGCCTACGGCCTGTCGCGCCGCCGCGTCACATTGTCGACGTCCGGCGTGGTGCCGATGATGGACCGCCTCGGCGCCGAACTGCCGGTCGCGCTCGCCGTTTCGCTCCACGCACCGAACGACGCGCTGCGCGACGAGCTGGTACCGCTCAACAAGAAGCATCCGCTTCGCGAGCTGATGGCCGCGTGCCAGCGTTATCTGAAAGTTGCGCCGCGCGACTTCATTACTTTCGAATACTGCATGCTCGACGGCGTCAACGACACCGAAGCGCATGCGCGCGAACTGCTGGCCGTCACGCGCGACGTGCCCTGCAAGTTCAATCTGATTCCGTTCAATCCGTTTCCGGAATCGGGCCTCATCCGCTCGAAGCCGGAGCAGATCAAACGTTTCGCACAGGTCCTCATCGACGCGGGTGTCGTCACGACCGTGCGCAAGACGCGCGGCGACGACATCGACGCCGCGTGCGGCCAGCTGGCCGGCGCCGTGAAGGACCGCACGCGCCTGGCGGAGCGAACGGGCGCAGCAGCAAAAATCATCGAAGTTCGGGCGGTTTGACGGGGATGCCCGAACCTTTTGGCGGTACAACACGCGAATAGCGATCGGACGCGGCGCCTCGGCGCCGCGCATGATGTGGACGGTTGCGGGAGCCGGCGGCGCCCGCCAGTGAAGAAGAATCGACGCGAGGACAAGGATGAGTGAGCCGCAGCCGACAAACGGCGCAGAGATGAATGCCGCGAAGCCGGCGCAGGCAGGGCTTGAAACGCTGGCGGCCGTCGGCAGCCGGCTGGCGGAGCTCCGGGAAGCGAAGGGCTGGACGGTCGACGACGTGTCGGCGCGGCTCAAGGTCGCCCCGCAGAAACTGCGTGCGCTTGAGGCCGGCGACATCAGCCATTTGCCCGGCGTGACATTCGCGCTCGGCGTCGTGCGCAGCTACGCGAAAATGCTCGGTGTCGATCCCGAGCCGTTTGCACAGGCATTGCGCCGCGAGCGCGGCGTGCCCGAAGTCGATCTGTCGATGCCCGCGTCGTCGGGGACGGATCTGCCGCGCGGCCGCGTATCGATTCCGCTCGGCGGCTCGTCGCGCCATCATCCGTGGCTGTGGGGGACGGCGATCGTTGTCGTCGCGGTGATCGCGGTACTCATGTGGCACACTGGCGGCGATACGTCGAGCTGGCTCGCGCGCTTCAAGAGTGGCGGCGACGCCGAACATGCGTCGGCGGCGAGCGCGTCGGCGGCGTCTTCCGCCGAAGAGGCGGTCGCCGGCGGTGCGTCGACGGCAGTCGGCAACGACGTCCCGGCGCAGGTTGCAGCATCCGCCGCGGCACCGCAGGCTGTTGCGTCGGCTGCTCCGGTTGCTTCGGCTCCGGCCCCGACGGCCGTCGTGCCTGCGTCGCAACCGATCGTCGCGTCGGCAGCGGCGAGCAGCGCGGCCGTGTCGGCGCAGCCCGCGAGCGTCGTGGTGGCGGCAGGCCAGTCGATGGTCGAACTGAAGGTCAAGCAGGATTGCTGGTTCAGCGTGCGCGACAAGAACGGCAAGGAGCTGTTCTCGGCGCTTGTGCGGGCCGGCGAGACGAAGCAGGTCGCCGGCGACGGGCCGTTCAAGGTCACGATCGGCAACAAGGCAGGTCTTGATACGGTCGCGTTCGACGGAAAACCCGTCGATCCGGCGAAATATTCGGCAGCGCGGGGTAACGTGGCGCGGTTCACGCTGCCCTGACGTCAAGCGCCGTGACGCAGGCCTGTCCTGGACAGGCCGCGAGGGCACGGCGCTTTTTCAATTCATGCGCCGCCTCGCGGCGCATTCCGCGTAAATGGATCTATCGATGCAATCCGAAGCTCAATCCCCACGCAGCAGTCAGATTTGTTCAACCGAGCCGGTGTTCGGCGGGCATCAGCCGCGTCGCGTGTCGCATGCGGTGGATGTTCGTTGGGGCGGGCAGCTCGTGACGATCGGCGGCGATGCGCCGGTGCGCGTGCAGTCGATGACGAATACCGACACGGCCGACGCGATCGGCACGGCGATCCAGATCAAGGAACTCGCGAATGCGGGCTCGGAACTGGTGCGCATCACGGTCAATACGCCGGAGGCCGCGGCCGCCGTGCCGGCGATCCGCGAGCAGCTCGACCGGATGGGTGTGACCGTCCCGCTCGTCGGAGATTTCCACTACAACGGCCACCTGCTGCTGCGCGACTATCCGGGCTGCGCGGAGTCGCTGTCGAAGTACCGGATCAACCCGGGTAACGTCGGCCAGGGTGCGAAGCGCGACACGCAGTTCGCGCAGATGATCGAAGCCGCGGCGAAGTACGACAAGCCGGTGCGGATCGGCGTGAACTGGGGCAGTCTCGACCAGGACCTGCTCGCGCGCATGATGGACGAGAACGGTGCGCGTGCGCAGCCGTGGGATGCGCAGAGCGTGATGTACGAAGCGCTGATCCAGTCGGCGATCGGCTCGGCCGAGCGCGCGGTCGAACTGGGTCTCGGCCGTGACCGCATCGTGCTGTCGTGCAAGGTCAGCGGCGTGCAGGACCTGATCGCCGTGTACCGCGAGCTCGGCCGCCGCTGCGGGTTCGCGCTGCACCTCGGTCTGACCGAGGCGGGCATGGGCTCGAAGGGCATCGTCGCTTCGACGGCCGCGCTCGGCGTGCTGCTGCAGGAAGGGATCGGCGACACGATCCGCATTTCGCTGACGCCGGAGCCGGGCGCGTCGCGCACGGGCGAAGTGATCGTCGGCCAGGAAATCCTGCAGACGATGGGCCTGCGCTCGTTCGCGCCGATGGTGATCGCGTGCCCGGGCTGCGGCCGCACGACGAGCACGCTGTTCCAGGAACTCGCGATGCAGATCCAGACCTATCTGCGTGAGCAGATGCCGGTCTGGCGCAAGGAATATCCGGGCGTCGAGAAGATGAACGTCGCGGTGATGGGCTGCATCGTCAACGGCCCGGGCGAGTCGAAGCACGCGAACATCGGCATCAGCCTGCCGGGTTCGGGCGAAAACCCGGCCGCGCCCGTCTTCATCGACGGCGAGAAGGTCAGGACGCTGCGCGGTGAGCGGATCGCCGAGGAATTCCAGCAGATCGTTAGCGACTACGTCGCACGCAATTACGGCCGCACCGAGGCCCTGAACTAAATTCGTCCACACACACGAACGATGACTGAACAGAAACGCAAGATCGAGAAGCTCACCGGCGTCAAGGGCATGAACGACATCCTCCCGCAGGATGCCGGCCTCTGGGAGTTCTTCGAAGCTACCGTGAAATCGCTGCTGCGCGCGTACGGCTACCAGAACATCCGCACGCCGATCGTCGAACATACGCAGCTCTTCACGCGCGGCATCGGCGAAGTCACGGACATCGTCGAGAAGGAGATGTACAGCTTCACCGACGCGCTGAACGGTGAGAACCTGACGATGCGCCCGGAGAACACCGCGGCCGTCGTGCGCGCGTCGATCGAGCACAACATGCTGTACGACGGCCCGAAGCGCCTGTGGTACATCGGCCCGATGTTTCGACACGAGCGTCCGCAGCGCGGCCGCTATCGTCAGTTCCACCAGGTCGGCGTCGAGGCACTCGGCTTCGCTGGCCCGGACGCGGATGCCGAAATCATCATGATGTGTCAGCGCCTGTGGGACGACCTCGGCCTGACCGGTATCAAGCTCGAGATCAACTCGCTCGGCCTCGCCGAAGAGCGTGCCGCACACCGCGTCGAACTGATCAAATATCTCGAGCAGTTCGCCGATGTCCTGGACGAGGACGCAAAGCGTCGCCTGTATACGAACCCGCTGCGCGTGCTCGACACGAAGAACCCCGCGCTGCAGGAAATCGCGCAGAACGCGCCGAAGCTGATCGACTTCCTCGGTGACGAGTCGCGTGCCCATTTCGAAGGGCTGCAGCGCCTGCTGCTCGCGAACAACATCCCGTTCAAGATCAACCCGCGTCTCGTGCGCGGCCTCGACTACTACAACCTGACCGTGTTCGAGTGGGTGACCGACAAACTCGGCGCGCAGGGCACGGTCGCGGCCGGCGGCCGCTACGATCCGCTGATCGAGCAGCTCGGCGGCAAGCCGACCGCCGCATGCGGCTGGGCGATGGGCATCGAGCGCATTCTCGAGCTGCTGAAGGAAGAGGATCTCGCGCCCGAGCAGGAAGGTGTCGACGTGTACGTGGTGCACCAGGGCGAGACGGCGCGCGAACAGGCGTTCATCGCGGCCGAGCGTCTGCGCGATACGGGCCTCGACGTGATTTTCCACTGCAGCGCTGACGGCGGCCCGGCAAGCTTCAAGTCGCAGATGAAGCGGGCCGATGCGAGCGGTGCCGCGTTCGCGGTGATCTTCGGCGAAGAAGAGGTCGCGAACGGCACGGTCGGCGTGAAAGCGTTGCGCGGTGCCGGCGAGGATGGGGAAAAGAACGTTCAGCAGACCGTACCGGTCGAAAGCTTGACCGAATTCCTAATCAATGCGATGGTTGCATCCGCCGAAGACGGCGACGACTGATCGCGCTGGCATTCGCTCGACAAGAAAAGCCTGAAAAGGAAGGAATCGCTCGCCGATGAGTTATCACGACGAACAAGAATCGATTGAAAGTCTCAAGGCGTGGTGGGCCCGCTGGGGCAACCTCACCACGTGGATCGTGCTCGCGGCGCTGGTCGTCGCGGCCGGTTTCAACGGCTGGAATTACTGGCAGCGCCGTCAGGCCGCCGAGGCTTCCGGGTTGTACGAGCAGGTGCAGAAGGCTGCCGCCGGGAATGACAAGGCGACGATGGCCCGCGCGGCGGCCGACATGGAAGACAAGTTCGGCAGCACGCCGTATGCGCAGATGAGCGCACTGTTGGCAGCGAAGACGCTGTACGCAGCCGGCGATGCCGCCGGCGCGAAGGCGCAGCTGCAATGGGCCGTCGATCACGCCAAGGACGACGAGTACAAACAGATCGCGAAGCTGCGTCTCGCATCGCTGCTGCTCGACGAGAAGGCGTACGATGCGGGCCTCGCGCTGCTTTCCGGCACGCCGGTCGATGCATTCAAGGGTCTCGTGGCCGATCGCCGCGGCGATCTGCTTGCGGCGCAAGGCAAGACCGCCGATGCGCGCGCCGCATACAAGCTTGCGCTCGACGGCCTGTCGCAGGACGACCAGTCCGCGCGTCAGCTCGTGCAGTTCAAGCTCGACGCGCTCGGCGGCTGATCCCGGCCCTCTCAACCTCTTAACTCTGCTTCGCTAACCGATGAATTTGCTGAAACGTTACGCTGTGCCCGTAGCCTGCGCGGCGGCTGTCCTGGCATTGGCGGCCTGCTCGTCGTCGAAGGACGCGCGCCGCGTGCCGACGCCGCTCACCGAGTTCAAGCCCGTCATGGACGTGCAACAGGTCTGGAAGGCGAGCGTCGGCAAGGGCGGGCGCTACCTGTTCTCGCCGGTGGCCGTTGGCGACGCCGTCTACGCGGCGGGCGAGAACGGTTCGGTCGAGAAGATCGACGCGAAGACGGGCCAGACGCTGTGGCGCGCGAAGGTCGGCTCGGATCTGTCGGCCGGGGTCGGCAGCGACGGCAACCTGACCGCGGTCGGCGCGTTGAAGGGCGGCGTGTTCGTGCTGGGCCCCGACGGCAAGCAACTGTGGAAGACGAGCGTACAGGGCGAGATCTTCTCGCCGCCGCTGGTCGGCAACGGTCTCGTGATCGTGCGCACGATCGACGGCCAGGTGATCGCGTTCAACGCGCAGACGGGCGAGCAGAAGTGGAACTACCGCAACCGCGCGGTGCCGCTGAACCTGCGCGTGTCGGCCGGCATGACGTTCGCGGGCGATGCGGCCGTGCTGGCGGGCTTCCCCGGCGGCGGTCTTGTCGCGATCAACCTGCAGACGGGCGAGCCGTTCTGGCAGACGCCCGTGTCGTTCCCGAAGGGCGTGACCGAAGTGGAGCGTATCAACGACGTCAGCGGTCCGCCGACGCTCGTGGGTGCTCAAGCGTGCGCGGTCACGTTCCAGGGCCAGCTCGGCTGCTTCGACGCGAACTCGGGCCGTCCGCTGTGGGAAAAGGCGTTCTCGAGCCGCAGCGGTCTCGCGCAGGACGATTCGGTCGTCGCCGGCGGGGACGACTGGTCGGTCGTGACGGCCTACGACGCGGCGAGCGGCAATCAGCTCTGGCGTAACGACAAGCTGAAGAGCCGCGACGTCGGCGTGCCATACCTGCTCGGCCATGCGGTCGTGATGGGCGACTACAAGGGCTTCGTGCACTTCCTGTCGCGCGAGGACGGCAGCTTCATCGCCCGGATGAAAACCGACGGCAGCGCGATTACCGCGGCGCCGGTCCTGGCCGGCAATACGCTCGTCGTGCAGACGAAGGACGGCGGCCTGTACGGGTTCCGTCCGCGCTGACGCGCACGCAACGAGCGCAATCGCGGCGCGGCGGGCTCGTCCCGCGCGCGCGATTGCGCGACATGAAGGCGGCCGGTGTCCCCGGCCGCTCGGTATTTGAAAGGCAGTTCGAAACGAAAGACGACGGCGCGCAACGCGCGCCCGGCGCGCGCATCCGGCGCGGCGCGAATTCGTGATATTTTCATTCAGCGCAGCCGCCCGCAGCAGCGGGCCTCCCGCTGCTGCGCATCACCGTAGAAAACACAGATGAAACCGGTCATTGCCCTCGTTGGGCGCCCCAATGTGGGGAAATCCACGCTGTTCAACCGGCTCACGCGCTCGCGCGATGCGCTGGTTGCCGACTTGCCCGGCCTGACGCGCGATCGCCATTACGGCGAAGGGCGCGTCGGCGAGCGGCCGTATCTGGTCGTCGATACCGGCGGCTTCGAGCCCGTCGCGAAGGACGGCATCCTGCACGAGATGGCACGCCAGACGCGGCAGGCCGTCGAGGAAGCCGACGTCGTCGTGTTCATCGTCGACGGCCGTAACGGCCTCGCGCCGCAGGACAAGTCGATCGCCGACTACCTGCGCAAGACCGGCCGGCCGATCTTCCTGGTCGTCAACAAGGCCGAGGGGATGAAGTACACGGCGGTTGCGACGGACTTCTACGAGCTCGGGCTCGGCGATCCGCGCGCGATCTCGGCCGCGCACGGCGACGGCGTGACCGACATGATCAACGAAGCGCTGGAAGTCGCATACGCGGGCCAGCCCGAGGAAGCGGACGAGGACGATCCGTCGCGCGGCATCAAGATCGCGATCGTCGGCCGGCCGAACGTCGGCAAGTCGACGCTCGTGAACGCGCTGATCGGTGAGGACCGCGTGATCGCGTTCGACATGCCGGGCACGACGCGCGATTCGATCTACGTCGACTTCGAGCGCAACGGCAAGAAATATACGCTGATCGACACCGCGGGCCTGCGACGTCGCGGCAAGGTGTTCGAGGCGATCGAAAAATTCTCGGTCGTGAAGACGCTGCAGTCGATCTCCGATGCGAACGTCGTCATTCTTCTGCTGGATGCGCAGCAGGACATTTCCGACCAGGACGCGCACATCGCCGGCTTCGTCGTCGAACAGGGCCGCGCGCTCGTGATCGGCGTCAACAAGTGGGACGGCCTCGACGACCATGCACGCGATCGTGCGAAAGCGGATTTGACCCGCAAGCTGAAATTCCTCGACTTCGCGAAATCGCACTACATTTCGGCCGCGAAGAAGACGGGCATCGGCGCACTGATGCGCTCGGTCGACGACGCGTACGCGGCGGCGATGGCGAAACTGCCGACGCCGAAGCTCACGCGCGCGCTGATCGAGGCGGTCGAGTTCCAGCAGCCGCGTCGTCGCGGTCCGGTGCGTCCGAAGCTGCGCTACGCGCACCAGGGCGGCCAGAATCCGCCGCTGATCGTCATCCACGGCAACGCGCTCGATGCGGTCACGGAAACCTACAAGCGTTACCTCGAAAACCGATTCCGCGAAACTTTCTCACTGACCGGGACTCCATTGCGCATAGAGTTCCGTTCGTCGAACAACCCGTACGCGGACAAGGGCTGAAGCAGGTCCTGCAAGGGGTAGGCCGCACGGCCTACGCCCGGGCGGGGCATGCAAAATCGGCTATAGTGTAGCGATTGGCGCCGGATCTCTTTTTCTTCGTCGCCAATCCAGATCAACCTGCAAAAAAAGATGGAGTACGCCATGAGCAACAAAGGGCAATTGTTACAAGACCCGTTTTTGAACGCACTGCGCAAAGAGCACGTTCCCGTTTCGATCTATCTCGTCAACGGCATCAAGCTGCAAGGGAACATTGAATCGTTCGACCAGTACGTCGTGTTGCTCCGTAATACGGTGACCCAGATGGTCTACAAGCACGCCATCTCGACGGTCGTGCCGGCGCGCCCGGTGAATTTCCACCCGGACGCGGAAGCCTCGTCCTAACCCATCGCAGCGGCCGGCGTCCGGTCGCCGCGAGCGACCGATGCCAGCCGCCTTATCTTGACACCCGATAATTTGATCAACGCAGCGCTCGTCGGCATCGACTTCGGCAAGACCGATTTCGAAGCCAGTCTCGAAGAACTCAGTCTTCTCGCCTCCAGTGCGGGGGCCCGTCCCGCCGTCACCCTCACGGGTCGTCGCGCCAGTCCCGATGCCAAGATGTTCATCGGCAGCGGCAAAGCCGAAGAATTGCGGCTTGCCTGCGAAGCGCACAACGTCGAAATCGTCATCTTCAACCACGCACTGGCACCGGCCCAGCAACGCAATCTGGAGCAGGCGCTTAACAGGCGGGTGGTCGATCGCACGAGCCTCATTCTCGATATCTTCGCGCAGCGTGCCCGCAGCCACGAAGGCAAGCTGCAGGTCGAGCTCGCGCAGTTGCAATACCTGTCGACCCGCCTGATTCGCGCGTGGACCCACCTGGAGCGGCAAAAGGGCGGTATCGGCCTGCGCGGCCCCGGTGAAACCCAGCTCGAAACCGACCGCCGGCTGATCGGCGAGCGCATCAAGATGCTGAAGTCGCGGCTCGACCGGCTGCGCCGGCAGCACAGCACGCAGCGTCGCCAGCGCGCGCGCAGCGGCACGATGTCGGTGTCGCTCGTCGGCTATACGAACGCGGGCAAGTCGACGCTGTTCAATGCGCTGACGAAAGCGCAGGCCTATGCGGCCGACCAGCTGTTCGCCACGCTCGATACGACGTCGCGGCGCGTGTACCTCGGCGACGAGGCAGGCCAGATCGTCGTGTCCGATACGGTGGGGTTCATTCGCGAACTGCCTCACCAGCTGGTTGCCGCATTTCGCGCGACCCTTGAGGAAACGATCCACGCGGATCTGCTGCTGCACGTCGTCGACGCGTCGAGCGCGGTGCGGCTCGAACAGATCGAGCAGGTGAACGGCGTGCTGCACGAGATCGGTGCGGACACGATCCGGCAGGTGCTGGTGTTCAACAAGATCGACGCCGTGCCCGAGCTGGCGGCCCGCGGCGACGCGGTCGAGCGGGACGAGTATGGTAATATTTCGCGCGTCTTTTTGAGCGCACGCACCGGTCAGGGTCTTGATGCGTTGCGTGCCGCCATCGCCGAGATCGCCTCCGCGGAACACCTTTCCGGCGCGACGTTACCCAACGGCGCGCTCGACGGCGCACCCGCTGAACCGCACGAAGACCACACGATTTCCGAACACGGGCGCTAACCGGTCCCGGCCGGTTCGCTGGCGTCTAATCTGGTGAACAAACTCTGGTGAACGAATACAACGAGCGGAGTACCTGGCGGCGGATGCGCGCCTTGCTGTCAATCAACGATCCCCGCTGGGGACGCGGCGAAGGCAAGGGCAACGACGGATCCCGTCCGCGTGCGAACGAATCGAAGCGTCCGCCCGGTGGCGACGGTGACGGCCCGCCCGATCTCGACGAGATGTGGCGCAACTTCAACCGACGTCTGAGCGGCCTGTTCGGCGGCAAGGGCGGCAACGGCTTCCGGCCCGACAATGGCCGGGCCGCGCGCGTCGGCGTCGGCATCGTGATCGGCGTGCTGGTCGCGGTCTACGCAGGCAGCGGGCTGTTCGTCGTGCAGGACGGCCAGACGGGCGTCGTGCTGCAGTTCGGCAAGCTGTCCGGCACGGTTGGCCAGGGCGTGCACTGGCGCGCACCGTATCCGTTCGCGTCGCACGAGATCGTCGACACATCGCAGGTCCGTTCGATCGAGATCGGCCGCAACAACGTCGTGCGTCTCGCGAACGTGAAGGAAGCGGCGATGCTGACGCGCGACGCCGACATCGTCGACGTGCGTTTCATCGTCCAGTACCGCATTCGTTCGGCAACCGACTACCTGTTCCGCAGCGTCGACCCGGAGCGCAGTGTGTCGCAGGCCGCCCAGGCCGCGGTGCGTGCGATCGTCGGCACGCGCAGCGCGGCCGACATGCTGAACCAGGATCGCGACGCGCTGCGCGAGCAATTGTCCGCCGCGATCCAGCGCGATCTCGATCGCTACCAGTCGGGCCTCGAGATCACGGCCGTCACGATGCAGAACGTCGCGGCACCCGAGCAGACACAGGCCGCATACGCCGAAGTCGCGAAGGCGCGCGAAGACCGCGAGGCCGCGAAGCGTGCGGCGCAGGCCTATGCGAACGACCTGCTGCCGAAGGCGCAGGGCGATGCCGCGAAACTCGCCGATGAAGCGAAGGCGTATGCCGATCGCGTGGTCACGCAAGCAGAAGGCGACGCCGACCGGTTCAAGCAGGTCTATGCACAGTATTCGAAAGCGCCCGCGGTGATCCGTGAGCGGATGTACCTCGAGACGATGCAGGAAATCTATTCGAACGCGACGAAAGTGTTCGTCGGCAACAAGGGTGGCAACAGCGTCGTGTATCTGCCGCTCGACAAGCTCGTCGAGCAGGGGCGACAAAACGTCGCGAATGCCACGAATGCCGCGACGCCGGCCGGTGCATCCGAGCCCGCCGCGGCGTCGGCCCCGGCTGCCGCTGCATCGAGCGCACCCGCGAGCGCGGCTTCGTCCGCGGCGGCGCCCGCACCGGGCAGCGACGTGCTGCGGTCGCGCGAAGCGTTCCGCAGCCGCTCGCGTGAAGACGATACGAAGTAACGGAGAGCGCAGAACATGAACCGAATCATTGCGCTCGTCGTCGCAATCGTGATCGCCGCCTTCGCGGCGTCGTCGACCGTCCTGACCGTCGACCCGCGCCACACTGCCGTGTTGTCGGGCCGCGACGGCGCGCAACCCGAACTCGCGGGCCCCGGCATCCATTTCAAGTTGCCGCCGCCGCTGCAGACGGCGACGCTGATCGACACGCGCCTGCAATCGCTCGAGTCGTCGGATCCGCTGCAACTGGCGACCGAAGACAAGCACGATCTGCTTGTCGCGTATGCGGTCAAGTACCGGATCAGCGATCCGATGAAGTATTTCACGGCGACGGGCGGCGACCCGGCGGCTGCCACCGAGCGTCTGGCCGGCGCGCTGAAGAGCGCACTCGGCGACGCGTTCGGCAAGCGCGCGCTCGACGACGCGCTCGGCGGCCAGCGCGACATTGCCAATGCGGTGCGCGAGGCGGTGCGCGCGAAGGCATCGGGCTTGGGCGTCGACGTGGTCGACGTGCAGTTGACGCGTGTCGACTTGCCGGCTGCGCAGACGGATGCCGTCTATCAGCGGATGATTGCCGCGCTGCGCGACCAGGCCGCACAGGTGCGTGCGGATAGCGCCGCCGATGTCGAGCAGATCAAGGCCGACGCGGAACGCGAACAGCAGGCGGTGCTCGCGAATGCGTACAAGTCTGCGCAGATGGTCAAGGGCGAGGGCGACGCGAAGGCCGCGTCGATCGCCGCCGAAGCGTTTGGCCGTGATCCGCAGTTCTATCAGTTTTATGCGAGCCTGCAGGCTTACCGGAATACCTTCAAGCGCAACGACATCATCGTCGTCGACCCCGACAGCGAGTTTTTCCGCTTCATGCGCAGCTCGACGGGCGGTGCCGCACCGGCGGCACCCGCTCCCCGCAAACACTGACCTTGGGGCGCCGCATCGAGCGGCGCCGTCGCTCGCATGGATCTGGCTGGCTCGTTGTTGCTCGCGGTAGCACTGATGCTGATTATCGAGGGGGCGTTCCCCTTCGTGTTTCCCGTCGCCTGGCGCGACACGTTTCGTAGAATAGCGGAGCGGCCGCCGCATCATATCCGGATCGGCGGGCTCATCGTGATGGCGCTCGGGCTCGTCCTGTTGCTGCTTGCCACCTGATCCGGACGGCGCACCCGCCGTTCGTTCCGCCCGATTTCCGATTTCCGATTCATCTCGCGGCGCGCGTGTCGCGCCCTGTTTCCTGTCGTAGGACCGTACCGATGTCGACCTGGTTACTTCCCGAGAATATCGCCGACGTACTGCCGTCGGAAGCGCGCAAGATCGAGGAGCTGCGCCGCAGGCTGCTCGATCGCTTCCGTTCGTACGGCTACGAAATGGTGATGCCGCCGCTGCTCGAATATCTCGAGTCGCTGCTGACGAGCGGCGGCGCCGACCTGCGCCTGCGCACCTTCAAGCTGGTCGATCAGCTGTCGGGCCGCACGCTCGGCCTGCGCGCGGACATCACGCCGCAGGTCGCGCGCATCGATGCGCACCTGCTGAACCGCCGGGGCGTGACGCGCCTCTGCTATGCGGGCCACGTGATGCATACGCGTCCGCGCGGCCTGCATGCGACGCGTGAACAGATCCAGATCGGCGCCGAAATCTACGGTCATGCCGGGCTGGAAGCCGATCTGGAGATCCAGCAGCTGATGCTCGACGCACTGCACCTCGCTGGGCTGTCGCGGATCCGTCTGGATCTGTGTCACGCGGGCGTGCTCGCGGCGCTGCTCGCACGCGACGCGCAGGCCGCCGAGCGCGGCGAGGCGCTGCACGACGCGCTGTCGGGCAAGGACGTGCCGCTGCTGAACGAACTCACCGACGATCTCGGCGCAGATACGCGCGCGGCGCTGCGGGCGCTGCCGCATCTGTACGGCGACGCGAGCGTGCTCGACGAGGCACGTGCACGCCTGCCGGTGCTGCCCGAAATCACGCGCGCACTCGACGATCTCGCGCAGCTCGCGGCGCAGGCGAAGGGCGTCGAGGTGGCGATCGATCTCGCCGACCTGCGTGGCTACGCGTACCACAGCGGCGCGATGTTTACGGCGTACATCGACGGCGTGCCGAACGCGATCGCGCGCGGCGGCCGTTACGACCACGTGGGCCAGGCCTACGGCCGCGCCCGCCCGGCGACGGGCTTCTCGCTCGACTTGCGCGAACTCGCACGGATTTCGCCGATCGAGGCGCGCGGCACTGCAATTCTCGCGCCGTGGGCACAGGACGACGCGCTGAGCGCGGCCGTTGCGGCGCTGCGCGATGCGGGCGAGGTCGTGATCCAGGCGTTGCCGGGGCACGACCACGTGCTCGACGAGTTCGCGTGCGACCGTTCGCTCGTCGAGCGTAACGGCGCATGGGTGGTCGAACCCCGTTAAACAGGCGTTCGCGGGCCGTCGTTCGGCGTGCATATCGTTGAAGCGAAACGGAAAAATTCGGAATCGCCCGCGAACATAGGTAGAATACGTTTTTAACCAGCTAACGAATCAACATGTCTGCCAGCGCAGTGAACGTGACTCCCGGGCGCAATGTCGTCGTCGTGGGAACGCAATGGGGTGATGAAGGCAAGGGCAAGATCGTCGACTGGCTGACGGACCACGCTCAGGGCGTCGTGCGTTTCCAGGGCGGTCACAACGCCGGCCACACCCTCATCATCGGCGGCAAGAAAACCATCTTGCGCCTCATTCCGTCGGGCATCATGCGTGAAGGCGTCGCCTGCTACATCGGCAATGGCGTTGTCCTGTCCCCCGAGGCACTGTTCAAGGAAATCGGCGAGCTGGAAGAGGCCGGCGTGAACGTGCGCGATCGCCTGTTCATCTCCGAAGCCACGACGCTGATCCTGCCGTACCACATTGCGATCGACCAGGCGCGCGAGGCGCGTAAGGGTGCGGGCAAGATCGGTACGACCGGCCGCGGCATCGGCCCCGCGTACGAAGACAAGATCGGCCGCCGCGCGCTGCGCGTGCAGGACCTGTTCGACGCGAAGACCTTCGCCGACCGCCTGCGCGAAAACCTCGATTTCCACAACTTCGTGCTGACCCAGTACCTGGGTGGCGCGGCCGTCGATTTCCAGGCCACGCTCGACACGATGCTCGGCTACGCCGATCGCCTGAAGCCGATGGTGGCGGACGTGTCGCGCCGCCTGTACGACGCGAACAACGCCGGTCAGAACCTGCTGTTCGAAGGTGCGCAAGGCACGCTGCTCGACATCGACCACGGCACCTATCCGTTCGTCACGTCGAGCAACTGCGTCGCGGGTGCGGCATCGGCCGGCGCTGGCGTCGGTCCGCAGAAGCTGAACTACATCCTCGGCATCACGAAGGCGTACTGCACGCGCGTCGGCTCGGGCCCGTTCCCGAGCGAGCTGTACGACGCGGACAACCCGCAGCGCCAGGACCAGGTCGGCGTTACGCTGGCGAACGTCGGCAAGGAATTCGGCTCGGTCACCGGCCGTCCGCGCCGCACCGGCTGGCTCGACGCGGCGGCGCTGCGCCGCTCGATCCAGATCAACGGCGTGTCGGGTCTGTGCATGACGAAGCTCGACGTGCTCGACGGCCTCGATGAAGTCAAGCTGTGCGTCGGCTACAAGATCGACGGCAGGGACGTGGACATCCTGCCGCGCGGTGCGGCCGACGTCGCGCGTTGCGAGCCCGTGTACGAAACGTTTGCCGGCTGGAAGGAAAGCACCGTCGGCATCAAGGCGTGGGACGCGCTGCCGGCGAATGCTCAGGCATACCTGGCCCGTGTTCAGGAAGTGGCCGGCGTGCCGGTCGACATGGTTTCGACGGGGCCGGATCGCGACGAGACGATCCTGCTTCGCCACCCGTTCAAGGTGTAATTCTCAGCATGACGCAGCAAATCACGATGACGGCGGCAGACTTGATGACCGATCCGCGCAACGACGACAAGAACCTGTGGGTGGGCTGGGACGAATACCATCGTCTGATCGAGCTGCTTGCGCTCCAGGTGCATGCATCGGGCTGGAAGTTCGATCAGATCCTGTGCCTCGCGCGCGGCGGTCTGCGCGTCGGCGACCAACTGTCGCGCATCTATGACGTCCCGCTCGCGATCCTCGCGACGAGTTCGTACCGCGAAGCGGCCGGCACCGAGCAGGGCGAGCTCGACATCGCGCAGTACATCACGATGACGCGTGGCAACCTCGAGGGCAACGTGCTGCTGGTCGACGATCTCGTCGATTCGGGCGTCACGCTCGCGCGCGTGCAGGAGCACCTGAAGGAGCGCTATCCGGCCGTCAAGGCCGTGCGCTCGGCGGTGCTCTGGTACAAGGGTTGCTCGAAGATCAAGCCTGACTATCACACGCAGTATCTGCCGACGAATCCGTGGATTCATCAGCCGTTCGAAGAGTGGGACACGGTTCGTCCGCATAATCTCGAGGCGTGGATCAAGCGCGGTCGTGCGCAGCGCGACGGCTCGGGCGCGTGAGTGTCCGGCTGATCGAAGGAAAGCCTTGTACGGCGCCGCTTGCGGCGCCGTTTTTCATTGCGGCGCCGGGCTGGTGGGTACCACAATCGGTCTTGACGGTAGGCAGACGTCGCGGCCCCGGCTATGATGGCAGCCCTGCCACAGCTCGCGCAGGATTGCATGCGCAGCGTGGATCACGTGGCTTCAGGGCAACAGGGCAGGACGGTTTTTCAGGGGGGCGCGAGTAGAATAGCGCTCGTTTTGTCCGAACCGGACCCGATTATTAAGCTTCATATGAACGACACGATCCAGGCGACCGACGCAGCCCATGCGCATTCGACGCACCAACACTCGATGCGGGCGCTTGCGATAGCGGCCATCGGCGTCGTGTTCGGCGACATCGGCACGAGCCCGCTGTATTCGCTGAAGGAGGCGTTCAGCCCCGCACACGGCATTCCGCTCACCGAAGGCTCGATTCTCGGGGTGATCTCGCTGCTGTTCTGGGCGATCATCCTGGTGGTCGGCATCAAGTATCTACTGTTCGTGATGCGGGCCGACAACAACGGCGAGGGCGGCGTGCTCGCGCTGATGGCGCTGTCGCTGCGGCCGCTCGACTCGAAAACCCGCGTCGCGGGCGCGCTGATGGCGCTCGGTATCTTCGGCGCGTGCATGTTCTACGGCGATGCGGTGATCACGCCGGCGATTTCCGTGATGTCGGCCGTCGAAGGTCTGGAGATCGCGACGCCGCACCTGTCCCATCTCGTGATGCCGATCACGATCGTGATCCTGATCGCGCTGTTCTGGATCCAGCGTCACGGTACCGCGATGGTCGGCAAGCTGTTCGGGCCGATCATGGTGCTGTGGTTCATCGCGATCGCGGCGCTCGGTGTGTATCACATCGCGCGCGTGCCGGGCATCATCGCGGCGATCAACCCGTATTACGCGGCGTCGTTCATGTCGGAGCATGTGCTGCAGGCTTATGTCGTGCTCGGTTCGGTCGTGCTGGTGCTGACCGGTGCGGAAGCGCTCTACGCGGACATGGGCCACTTCGGCGCGAAGCCGATTCGCCTCGCCGCATACGGGCTCGTGATGCCGTCGCTCGTGCTGAACTACTTCGGCCAGGGCGCGCTGCTGATCCAGAACCCGAAGGCGATCGAGAACCCGTTCTTCCTGCTGGCGCCGGAGTGGGCGCTGCTGCCGCTCGTCGTGCTGTCGACGGTTGCGACCGTGATCGCTTCGCAGGCCGTGATCTCGGGCGCGTATTCGTTGACGTCGCAGGCGATCCAGCTCGGCTACGTGCCGCGCATGAAGGTGCTGCATACGTCCGAGCTGGCGATCGGCCAGATCTACGTGCCGGTCGTGAACTGGCTGCTGCTGTTCGTGATCCTCTGCATCGTGATCGGCTTCAAGAGCTCCGACAACCTCGCCGCCGCGTACGGTATCGCGGTGACGGCGACGATGGTGATCACGACCGTGCTCGCGGCTGTCGTGATGGTGAAGGTATGGAACTGGAACCGGCTGCTCGTCGGCGCGATCATCGCGGTGTTCCTCGCGGTCGACCTCGGCTTTTTTGGCGCGAACCTGCTCAAGGTCGCGCAGGGCGGCTGGCTGCCGCTCGGCATCGGCGCGCTGCTGTTCTTCCTGCTGATGACCTGGTACAAGGGCCGCCACATCGTCAAGGAGCGTACGGCTGCCGACGGTATCCCGCTCGAGCCGTTCCTGCAGGGGCTGCTCGCGCATCCGCCGCACCGTGTGTCGGGCACAGCGATCTACCTGACCGGTAACGACAAGCTCGTGCCCGTCAGCCTGTTGCACAACCTGAAGCACAACAAAGTGCTGCACGAGCGGACCATTTTCCTGACGTTCGTCACGCGCGACATCCCGTACGTGCGCGACGACAAGCGCCTGAGTTCACGCGACGCGGGCGGCGGTCTGTACATCGTCAAGGCCGAGTACGGCTTCAACGAGACGCCGGACGTGAAGGCCGTGCTCGAGGAATTCGGCCGCACGCACGACATGACGTTCGAACTGATGGACACGTCGTTCTTCCTCGCGCGCGAAACGGTCGTGCCGACGCATCTGCCCGGCATGTCGATCTGGCGCGAACGCGTGTTCGCATGGATGCATCAGAACGCGGCGAAGCCGACCGACTTCTTCTCGATCCCGGCGAACCGCGTCGTCGAGCTCGGCACCAAGATCGAAATCTGATCGGTGCACGGGCCGCATAGGCGGCCCACGCCGATCCGGCAACGCTTCTTGCCGAAGCCATGAAAAAGCCCGCCTTCCGGCGGGCTTTTTTTGGTGCGTCGACAGCCTTCGCGTGTTCAGCGTTTCAGCTTCGCGAACGCCGCAGCCATCGCGCCGGCCGGTTCAGGCTCGCGCGAACGCTGCGGGCGCGCCGCGCCGCGGCCGGCATTGCCGCGATCCTGGCCGCCGCGCGGCGCCATGCCAGGTGCGGCCGCTTCGTCGTCGAGGCGCATCGTCAGCGAAATGCGCTGACGCTTCACGTCGACGTCGAGCACCTTGACCTTGACGACCTGGCCGGCTTTCACGACTTCGTGCGGATCCTTGATGAACTTCGTCGACATCGCGGACACGTGGACGAGGCCGTCCTGGTGCACGCCGACATCCACGAATGCGCCGAACGCCGCGACGTTCGTCACGACACCTTCAAGCAGCATGCCCGGCATCAGGTCAGACACCTTTTCGACGCCGTCGCGGAACGTTGCGGTCTTGAATTCGGGGCGCGGGTCACGACCCGGTTTTTCGAGTTCGGACAGGATGTCGCGCACGGTCGGCAGGCCGAAACGTTCGTCAACGAATTCGGTCGGCGACAGGCCGGACAGCGCATCACGGCTGCCGAGCACGTCGTCGATCCGCTTGTTGATCTTCGCGAGGATCCGTTCGACGACCGGATAAGCCTCCGGGTGGACCGACGAGCGGTCGAGCGGATTCTCGCCGCCGTTGATGCGCAGGAAGCCGGCTGCCTGTTCGAAGGTCTTGTCGCCGAGGCGCGGCACCTTGCGCAGGTGATCGCGCGAGGGGAACGGCCCGTTCGCATCGCGGTAGTCGACGATGTTGCGCGCGAGCGTGGCGTTCAGGCCCGAGACGCGTGCGAGCAGCGCGACCGACGCGGTGTTCGCGTCGACGCCGACCGCGTTCACGCAATCCTCGACCACCGCGTCGAGCGAGCGGGCGAGTTCGCGCTGGTTCACATCGTGCTGGTACTGGCCGACGCCGATCGCCTTCGGCTCGATCTTCACGAGTTCGGCGAGCGGGTCCTGCAGGCGGCGGGCGATCGACACGGCGCCGCGCAGCGACACGTCGAGTTCCGGGAATTCCTTTGCGGCCAGTTCGGACGCCGAGTAGACCGACGCGCCGGCTTCCGACACGACGATCTTCTGCAGCCGCAGTTCGGGGTGCTTCGCGATCAGCTCGCTCGCGAGCTTGTCGGTTTCACGGGACGCGGTGCCGTTGCCGATGCTGATCAGCTCGGCCTGCGTCTGCGCGGCGATGCGCGCGAGCTTCGCGAGCGAGCCGTCCCAGTCGCGCCGCGGCTCGTGCGGGTAGATCGTATCGGTCGCGAGCAGCTTGCCGGTGCGGTCGACCACGGCGACCTTCACGCCCGTGCGCAGGCCGGGGTCGAGACCGATCACGGCCTTCGGGCCGGCCGGCGCGGCCAGCAGCAGGTCCTTCAGGTTGCGGGCGAACACGCGGATTGCTTCGGCTTCCGCCGTTTCACGCAGTTGCGTGAGCAGTTCGTTCTCGATGTGCGGCTGCACCTTCACGCGCCAGCACCAGCGGCACACGTCGGACAGCCACTTGTCCGCCGGGCGGCTCTGGTTCGCGATCCCGAAATGGCGCGCGATCATCGCTTCGCCGGGATGCGGGATCTGCGCGTCGAGTTCCTCGCCGAGCCCGAGCTTGACGGTCAGCACGCCGGCATTGCGGCCGCGGAACAGTGCCAGCGCGCGATGCGACGGCACGGTGCGGATCGTTTCCGCGTAGTCGTAGTAGTCGCGGAACTTCTCGCCTTCCTCGTTTTCCTTGCCTTCGACGACCGCGGAGGACACGACGCCCTGGCTGTGCAGGTAGTCGCGCAGCTTGCCGAGCAGTTCGGCTGTTTCGCCGAATTGCTCGGACAGGATGTCGCGGGCGCCGTCGAGCGCGGCCTTCACGTCGGCGACGCCCTTGTCGGCATCGACGTACGCGGCGGCTTCCGTCTGCGGGTCGAGCAGCGGATTCGCGAGCAGCGCCTGCGCGAGCGGCTCGAGGCCGGCTTCGCGCGCGATCTGCGCACGCGTGCGGCGCTTCGGCTTGTACGGCAGATAAAGGTCTTCGAGCACCTGCTTGCTGTCGGCCGCGTCGATCGCGGCGCGCAGTTCGTCGGTCAGCTTGCCCTGTTCGTCGATGCTCGACAGGATCGCCGCGCGGCGATCCTCGAGCTCGCGCAGGTACAGGAGGCGTTCCTCGAGCTGGCGCAGCTGCGTGTCGTCCAGGTTGCCGGTCACTTCCTTGCGGTACCGGGCAATGAACGGAACGGTCGAGCCTTCGTCGAGAAGTTGCACTGCCGCCGCGACCTGGCGCGGCTGGACGGACAGTTCGGTGGCGATGCGCTGTACGATCTTGAGTGCTACGGTTTCCGTCATGTCGTGGATGATCTGCCTGCTGAAATCGCGGCGCGGGCCGGCAGGCCGCGCGCCGCGGGCTGCAAGACGGGCCCGCCGGACCAGATGCCGCGGGTGAGTGAAGCGGGGCATTTTGCCATAAATGGCGGAGCGTCCAGCCGGGGGTGATAGAATTTGACACATGTCCCGCAGCTTTCCTACGACGTTGCCAACTTCCCGCATTTCTCTCGTCGCGCTCGGCGCAGCGCTCGCCGCGGCTTTGTCCGCCGGGTCTACCGTCGCGTACGCACAGGCATCGGGCGCCACCGCGCCGGACGCCGCAGTGGCCGCGCCCGTCGCCCCCTCCACCACGCAGGATTTTGACGCCCGTCAAAAAGTGCTCAATCAACGTTCCGCGGAAAACGATTATCGTTATGCCGTGGCGGAGCACGATTGTTACAGCAAGTTCTTCGTCAATCACTGTCTCGGCAATGCGCGCGACCGGATGCGCGAGGAGCGGGCGAGCATCCGTCAGGAGCAGCTCGCGCTCGACGACGAACAGCGCGCGGTGCGGGCGCAGCAGCGCGACCAGCAGCAGGCGTTGAAGCAGGCGCAGAATGCGGCGGAAGCGCCGCAGCGCGCGGCGAACGATGCGGCGAACGCGGCTGCGTTCCGCGACAAGCAGGAGCAGAATGCGCTGAAGCAGGCGCAGCGCGGCGCCGAAGGCCCGCAGCGCGCCGCGAACAAGCAGGCATACGACCAGAAGCAGGCAGACTTCCAGCGCAAGCTCGACCAGGCGCGCCAGCAGGGCGCGCAGAAGGCGCAGGAGCGGGCGGACAACGCCGCGCGCTACGAGCAGAAGCAGAAGGAAGCCGCCCAGCACAAGGCCGATGTCGAGCGGCGTCAGCAGGAAGCGGCCGACAAGGCCAAGCAGCAACAGCAGGGGCAGTAACGTGTTGGATTGATCCGGAGTCAGTCTCGTGCGTGCCGGCACGCCAGTCGGCGCGCTGCTTCGATGAGGAGGCGCATATGCAAAACCGTCCCACGGAACAGCAGCAGGAATTGCACAACCGTTTGGCTGCATTGCAGGAGCAGCACCAGCAGCTCGCTCGGGAGATCGAGCTGAAGGAAGGACACTCCGACATCGATGACATCACGCTGCACCGGCTGAAGAAGGAAAAGCTGGCGGCCAAGGACAAAATCATTTTGCTGCAATCGCAGCTGGAACCGGATAAGCGCGCCTGAGCGCGGCCTGGCAAGCGCCGGCGCCGCTCGGGCGCTGGACACAGGAACGCTTGCCTTGAATTCACCGCTTGATGCCAAACCCGATTCCCGGCGTGACGCGTCGTCCGCCGGGCGCGTTCGTGCGCCCGAAGGCACCTTCGAGCTGAGCCGCAAACGCGTCGACGAACTCGACACGATCTTCGGCGACGGCGGATTGCTCGCGCGCGCGCTCGACGGCTATCACCCGCGTCAGTCGCAGATCGAGATGGCGCGCGCGGTCGCGTCCGCGATGGAGGCGTCCGCGCGCCGGATGCCCGAGCCGGAGATCTTCGAGACCCGCAAGCGGCCGGCGCGCCGCCTCGGCGAAGGCGACAAGGCGGCCGAATCCACCGCGGAGGGGGTTGCGCCCGAAGCCGACGGCGACGCTAGCGACAATACGCTGATCGTCGAGGCCGGCACCGGCACCGGCAAGACCTATGCGTACCTGGTGCCCGCGATGTTGTGGGGCGGCAAGGTGATCGTATCGACCGGCACGAAGCACCTGCAGGACCAGCTGTTCCAGCGCGACATCCCGACCGTGCGTAACGCACTCGCGGTGCCGGTGACGGTCGCGATGCTCAAGGGCCGCTCGAACTACCTGTGCCATTACTACCTGCAGCGCACGGCCGACAACGGTCGCTTGCCGTCGCGCCAGGATACCGCGTACCTGCAGGAAATCGTCCGGTTCGCCAAGGTCACGAAGAGCGGCGACAAGGCCGAACTCGCGAGCGTGCCGGAGACGGCACCGGTGTGGTCGATGGTCACGTCGACGCGCGACAACTGCCTCGGCCAGGAGTGCCCGCATTACAAGGAATGCTTCGTGATGCAGGCGCGCCGCGAGGCCCAGCAGGCGGACATCGTCGTCGTCAACCATCACCTGTTCTTCGCCGACATCATGCTGCGCGACACCGGGATGGCCGAACTGCTGCCGAACGCGAACACGGTGATCTTTGACGAAGCGCACCAGTTGCCGGAGACGGCCACGCTGTTCTTCGGCGAGACGCTGTCGACCACGCAGATCCTCGAACTTGCGCGCGACACGGTCGCGGAAGGCCTGAGCCATGCGCGCGATGCGGTCGAGTGGGTGAAGCTCGGCGGCGATCTCGAACGTGCGGCGCGCGACCTGCGTCTCGCGTTCGCGAACGACCAGATCGTGCGCATGTCGCTCGCGCAACTGGGCGACGATCACCCGATGTTCGCCGCGCTCGACGCGCTCGAAGTGGCGCTCGATGCGCTTGCCTCGGCGCTCGCGAGCCAGGCCGAGCGGGCGGAGTCGCTCGGCGCGTGCCTGCGGCGCGCACGCGAGCTGCAGGACCTGCTCGCGGGCTGGGTTGCGCCCGGCGCGGCGGAAGCGGCCGCGAAGGCCGATGCCGCGGCAGCCGGCGACAAGGCGGCCACCGACGACCCGAACGAAAAGGTGCGCTGGGTCGAAGTGTTCGCGCATACCGTCCAGCTGCACGAGACGCCGCTGTCGGTCGCGCCGATTTTCGCGAAGCAGCGCGCCGGCGTGCCCCGCGCGTGGGTGTTCACGTCGGCGACGCTGTCGGTGCGCGGCGACTTCACGCACTACGCGGCCCAGATGGGCCTCAGCTCGCGGCGCTCGATGACCCTCGCAAGCCCGTTCGACTATCAGACGCAGGGCCTGCTGTATGTGCCGCGCAACCTGCCGCAGCCGTCGTCGCCGGCGTTTACCGATGCCGTGTTCGATGCGGCGTTGCCGGCGATCGAGGCGTCGGGCGGCGGCGTCTTCATGCTGTGCACGACGCTGCGCGCGGTCGACCGGATCGCGTCGAAGCTGCGCGACGTGATCGAGTCGCGCGGCTGGAACACGCCGCTGCTGGTGCAAGGCGATGCCAGCCGTACCGAACTGCTCGATCGTTTCCGTTCGTACGGCAATGCGATCCTCGTCGGCAGCCAGAGCTTCTGGGAAGGCGTCGACGTGCGCGGCGACGCGCTGTCGCTCGTTGTGATCGACAAGCTGCCGTTCGCGCCGCCTGACGATCCGGTGCTGGCCGCGCGGCTCGACGCGCTGACCAAGAAGGGCTTGAGCCCGTTCGCGGTTCACCAGCTGCCTCAGGCCGTGATCACGCTGAAGCAGGGCGCAGGCCGGCTGATTCGCGCGGAGACGGATCGCGGCGTGCTGATGATCTGCGACACGCGGCTCGTCGACAAGCCTTACGGTCGACGGATCTGGCAGAGCCTGCCGCCGTTCAAGCGCACCCGCGAGATCGCAGTCGTGCAGGACTTCTTCGACGAACATCGCGCGGCAAAGCGCGCGTGATCGCGCTGCCGCCTGCTGCGGGCGGCACCAACAAAAAACCCGGCTCGATGGCCGGGTTTTTTGTTGGTGCTCGGGCGTCGCTCAGAACTGCCACCACGACTTCTTCGTGCCGGGGCGCGAATGGCCGGTGATGTACGGGCTGTCCGGGAAGGTCCCCGCGAGCACGCGCTTCGTGTCTTCCGCGAGTTCCGGCTGGTTCAGCTTGCCGTACGACAGGATCATGATGTGCAGCGCGTCCTCGATCGCCGGCGCGCCCTTGTAGTCCTTGATCGCAAGCTGCGCGCGGTTGATCGCCGCGACATAGGCGCCGCGCCGATAGTAGTAGTCGGCCGCGTGCACCTCGTGCGAGGCGAGCGCGTTGACGATGTAGCGCATCCGGGCGGCGGCGTCGGGCGCATACTTGCTCTTCGGGTAGCGGTCGACGACGACCTTGAACGCGTCGTACGATTCGCGCAGTGCCTGCGGATCGCGCTCGCTCATGTCCTGGCCGGAGAAGCGGCCGAACAGGCCGAGATCGTCGTTGAAGTGGATCATCCCCTTCAGGTAGTACGCGTACGGGATATCCGGGTGATCCGGATGCAGCTGGATGAAGCGGTCGACGGCCTGGTCGGCGGCTGCCGCTTCGTTGTCCTTCCAGTTGCAGTACGCGACGTTGATCTGCGCCTGTTGCGCGAAATGGCCGAACGGATCGCGACCTTGCAGCGATTCGAAATATTTCGCGCACTTGCCCCAGTCGCCGCCGGACAGTGCGTCCTGGGCCTCTGAGTATAATTTGTTGTTCGACCAGGTAGCCGTCTCGTCCTGCTTCTGCGGCAAGCCGTGGCAGCCGGCGATGAGGGCCGCGGCCGCTACCGCCGCAGCTCGGGCGGCGACGGTTTTGGCCGTACGTTTGGTCGAATTCATCATGCTCGCATGTCCTAGCTTCAAGTCTCGGTGACCCAGTCTAAATGACCCGTTCAAGTTCGCAGAATGCCCCGCAGGGCAAGTCAAATCGCGAAGATTATAGCCCAAGCGATCGGCCCGCCGACGCTGCGTCGGGGGATTCCCCCGATGACGATCTGGCTGCAGGCGCGATGCAGCCGCCTGTCGTGCCGTCCGCGGCGGTCGACGAGGCCCCGCGCGTCGTCGAAGTGCCGCTGTCGCTCGCGGGTGAGCGCCTCGATAAAGCGCTTGCCCAACTGTTCCCCGAATTCTCCCGCAGCCGCCTGCAGAGCTGGATCGAGGCGCAGCGCGTGCTGGTCGACGGCGCGCCGGCGAAGATCCGCCAGCCTGTGCCGCTCGGCGCAAGGATCGAGCTCGTGCCCGACCTGCTGCCGGAGCAGCTGGCGTTCACGCCGGAGCCGGTGCCGCTCGACGTGATCTACGAGGACGACGCGCTCGTCGTCATCAACAAGCCGGCGGGCGTCGTCGTCCATCCGGCTGCCGGCAACTGGAGCGGCACGATCCTCAACGGCCTGCTGCACCGCTACGGCGACGCGGCGGCCGGCCTGCCGCGCGCGGGCATCGTGCACCGGCTCGACAAGGAGACGTCCGGCCTGATGGTGGTTGCGCGCACACTCGCCGCGCAGACCGACCTCGTGCGCCAGCTGCAGGCGCGTACCGTGAAGCGCCGCTATTTCGCGCTCGTGTGGGGCATGATGCCCGAAGACGGCACGATCGACGCGCCGATCGGCCGCGATCCGCGCGAGCGCACGCGCATGGCCGTCGTCACCGGCGCGTCGGGCAAGCCCGCGCGCACGCATTTCCGTACGGTTGACACATGCATGTGGCAACGTCAGCCGGTGTCCGCGATCCAGTGCGATCTCGAAACCGGCCGTACGCACCAGATCCGCGTGCACTGCGCGCATGTCGGGCATCCGCTGCTCGGCGATCCGGTGTACGGGCGCGCGCGCGGCAAGCGCTCGGTCGCGCCGCTGCCGGGCGGGTTCGCGCGGCAGGCGCTGCACGCCTGGCGGCTCGGCCTCGTGCATCCGGTCACGGGCAAGACGATGCAGTGGCGTTGTCCGTTGCCGGACGACATGAACGCGCTCGTCGCGGTGCTGGGCTTCGGGCAGGGCGACGAGGAATTCGACGATGAAGACGGTGTCTACGACGATGACGATTTCGCCGGCGAATATCAGGATCACGACGACGATTACGACGATGAGGAGGAGTGAGTGCCGATGACGAACCTGGCGCCGTTGACGTGGCAGGACTGCGTGCGGCCCGACTGGCAGGTGGCGCCGCGCGTGCGTGCGCTGATTACGACGCGCGACGGAGGCGTGAGCGAGGGCCCGTACGGGCGCTGGCAGGACGGCGCCGCGTTGCCGGGCGGGATGAATCTCGGCCTGCACACCGGTGACGATCCGGCCCATGTCGCCGCGAATCGCGCGCGCTTGCTCGCGCTGGCGGGCCAGTCGCGAGCGGCATGGCTCGAACAGGTTCACGGCGCGCGGATCGTGCGTGCGGACGAAGTGATCGAGGCCGCGCCGGGTGCCGAGGCGCCCGTGCGGGCCGACGCGAGCGTGACGGACCGCGCGGGCGCGGTCTGTGTCGTGATGGTCGCCGATTGCCTGCCGGTGCTGTTGTGCGACGCGCGGGGCCGGGCGGTGGGTGCCGCGCATGCTGGCTGGCGCGGGCTCGCGGCCGGCATCGTCGAGCAGACCGCGGCCGGCGTCGCGGCACTCGCCGGCGGCGCGACGGATGATCTCCATGCGTATCTCGGGCCCGCGATCGGCCCGCGGGCGTTCGAGGTCGGCGCAGACGTGCGCGAGGCGTTTCTCGACACGGCTCCGCAGTCGGAGCATGATGAGACGCGTCAAGCGTTCGTCGTGATCGACGGCGCGCCCGGCAAGTACCTCGCCGACCTCTACGCGCTTGCGCGCCTGCGCCTCGCGCGCGCAGGCGTGACGCACGTGAGCGGCGGGACCGCCTGCACGGTCACCGAGCACGCGCGCTTCTATTCGTACCGGCGCGATCGCGTGACCGGCCGCATGGCGGCGGCGATCTGGCTGGCCGATTGACTGCTGACCGCGCGCACGTGCGCGCGGCTTGGCTTGTTGCGCTGCGAAATTGGTTATTGCGATATTGGCGCGGCAATGCGGCGTTGCATGGACAATCGAATGAATAATCGCGAAGTCAAGTCAATCAAAATGTTTTATGTTTCGCCGGAAGCCTTGTCCAGCTTGTTGCGCGCGGATTATCTCCGAGCAGAAATGCTCGGTGGTTTGACGCAGTGCTTCACATGGGGAAAACGATAATGATAAAAATACCGCACTGCGGCAGAATCTGGAGACGCCTCTCCAGAGCATGACGGCCCGGCTCGCAGCCGGCACGCCGCGCGCGAGCAGGATTTCACGATTGACGCTCACGAATCACCGGTAAGGCAGGTAATGACAGCATCGAAAAATTCGTCGACGTCCGCTCAAGCGGGCACTTTCGCGGGCAGCACCGGATTCGACCAGGCTACCCAGCCGATGCAGCAGATGTTCGAGGCATGGCTGAACGCCTGGCGCGGTTTCGCCGATCCGGCGCGCGCCTCGACGGCGGCGACCACGGCGAATCCGTTCGCCGCATTCCAGTTCCCGACATCCGTTCCGTTCCAGATGCCGTCGATGCCCGACCTGGGCGCCTTCGGCGGCCTGGCTTCGCCGTTCGCGGGATTGAAGCTGCCCGTGGCCGCGATCCCGCCGGAACGGCTCCAGAAGCTGCAGGCCGATTATGCGCGCGACTGCGTGACGCTCATGCAGCAGGCCGCCGCCGCGAAGCTCGAGTCGCCAGAACTGAAGGACCGCCGCTTCAGCGGGGATGCCTGGAAGGCGTCGCCCGCGCATGCGTTCGCGGCTGCGTGGTATCTGCTCAACGCGCGCTACCTGCAGGAACTGGCCGACGCGCTCGAGACCGATCCGAAGACGCGCGAACGCATCCGTTTCTCCGTCCAGCAATGGACCGCCGCGGCCGCGCCGAGCAACTTCCTGGCGCTCAATCCCGATGCACAGAAATCGATCCTGGAGACGCAGGGCGAAAGCCTGCGGCAGGGGATGATGAACCTGCTCGGCGACATGCAGCGCGGCAAAATTTCGCAGACCGACGAATCGCAATTCGTGGTCGGCAAGAACCTCGGGTGTACCGAAGGCGCGGTCGTCTACGAGAACGACCTGATCCAGCTGATCCAGTACGCGCCGAAGACGGACAAGGTGTTCGAGCGGCCACTCCTGATCGTGCCGCCGTGCATCAACAAGTTCTACATCCTCGACTTGCAGCCCGAGAATTCGCTCGTCGCGCATGCGCTGTCGAACGGCCATCAGGTGTTCCTCGTGTCGTGGCGCAACGCCGATGCGTCGGTCGCGCACAAGACGTGGGACGACTACATGAACGAAGGGCTGCTCGCGGCGATCGACGCCGTGCAGCAGATCAGCGGCCGCGAGCAGATCAACACGCTTGGTTTCTGCGTCGGCGGCACGATGCTCGCGACCGCGCTGTCGGTGCTCGCCGCGCGCGGCGAACACCCGGCCGCGTCGATGACGCTGCTGACCGCGATGCTCGATTTCACCGACACCGGCATCCTCGACGTGTTCGTCGACGAGGCGCACGTGCAGATGCGCGAGCAGACCATCGGCGGCAAGAACGGCGCGGCGCCGGGGTTGATGCGCGGCGTCGAGTTCGCGAACACGTTCTCGTTCCTGCGGCCGAACGACCTCGTCTGGAACTACGTCGTCGACAACTACCTGAAGGGCCGCACGCCCGCCGCGTTCGACCTGCTGTACTGGAACAGCGACTCGACGAGCCTGCCGGGCCCGATGTACGCGTGGTACCTGCGCAATACCTATCTCGAGAACAAGCTCCGCGTGCCGGGCGCGCTGACCGTGTGCGGCGAATCCGTCGACCTGTCGCGCATCGACGTGCCGACCTTCATCTACGGGTCGCGCGAGGATCACATCGTGCCGTGGCAGACGGCTTACGCATCGACGTCGATCCTGACGGGTCCGCTGAAGTTCGTGCTCGGCGCGTCGGGCCACATCGCGGGCGTGATCAATCCGCCGGCGAAGAAGAAGCGCAGCTACTGGGTCAACGACAACGATCTGCCCGGATCTGCGGACGACTGGTTTGCCGGTGCGACCGAGCAGCCGGGCAGCTGGTGGACGACCTGGGTCGAGTGGCTCGACCAGTACGGCGGCCGCAAGGTGGCGCCGCCCGCCAAGGCCGGTTCCGCGCAGTTCCCGGTGATCGAGCCGGCACCGGGCCGCTACGTGTTGCAGCGCGATTGACGAAAGACGGACAGCGGCGCACGCTGTCCGGTGCACCGCAGTTTTTTAACAGGGCCGGTAGCGATGCGCCGCGTCGTGCGGGCCTGGAGGAAAGGGAAATGACGGACGTAGTGATCGTATCGGCCGCGCGGACCGCGGTCGGCAAATTCGGCGGTTCGCTCGCGAAGATCGCGGC